>CAXXTG010000175.1:0-3002 GCA_963666855.2 Vicinamibacterales bacterium | reverse complement strand
CGGCCCCGGGCGGTCGACGCCGAGGGCGCGCCACTTCTCGGCCTCCTCGGGCCGGCCCGCGAACTCGGCGTTGGGGCGGTCGACGTGCAGCAGGTCCTCGCCCTTGGTGTTGAAGATCAGCGCCCGCGTGCTTTCGCGCCCCGCCCGGCCCTCCAGCAGATCCATGCCCCGGTCGGTCTCGAGGAGCTGGTAGAGGATGAACAGGGCGTACGACGTCTTGGTGGCGACCCCGGAGATGCCCGAGATGGACACGTGGCCGCCGGCGCGGCCGTCGACGAAGCGCATGTCCGCGTAGACGGGGGCGCCGCCGAGGTCGAGGCCCACCGGCAGCTTGCCGCGGGTCATCTCGTCTTCGAAGAGGGCGATCTCGCGGTGGACGCCGGCCGCGCGCGCGGCGGCGGCCCCGGCGTGGGGGGCGACGAACAGCTCGGGCACCACCCGCAGGACGCGGACTTCGGCCCGCCGCACGTGCTCGGCCGGCAGGGTCGAGTCGACCACCCGGCCGGTGTCCGAGGGCAGGTCGGCGCCCTCGAAGCGGGATCGCAGCTCGGTCACGATGCCGTAGTGCGTCACTTGGCGGCCGTCCGGCAGGTCGGTGGTCACGGCGAGCAGCTCGTCGAGCTGGATCACCGTCGTCGGGGTCGAGGATGACGTGAAAGGTGCGCGAGTCGCTCTCCACCGACCCGTCGACGAGCCCGATGCGCGCGCCGTCGTCGCTCATGCCGTCCATGCCCCGCGGTCGCGATGGCCCGCGTCCGCCGTTGTCATGCCGCCCGTTCCGCGCAGTTCGTTCTCCGCGGTTGTTCGGGCGGAACGCCCGCCGTCATGCCGCCCTCGTTCGCGGTTCCGTTCGACCACCGCCTCGCGCACCGCGCGCAGGGCGAGGCGCGCGTCGCCCTGCCGGCGGTGCAGGTGCCGCTCGAGGCCCGCGATGGGCGTCAGGTTCACCGGCGCCCGCGCGTCGCGGTGCGGCGCCGACGCGAATCCGGGCAGCCAGCCCGCGGCGCGGTCCGCGGCCTCGACCGCGGCGTCGCGGCCGATGCCCGACGGCATCTCGACGCGGGCGATGCCCGCCCACGGGCCGGCCCACGGCCCGGGGTCGCCCACCCGCAGGTAGCAGCCGTACAGCCCGTCCTCCATCGCGAAGAGGCCCGACCGCTCGCCGGCCGCCAGCTCCGGCACCCCGGACCCAGTGCCGGCGGGCGAGCATGCGCCGGTGGTGCGTCTTCACGTAGCCGGCGACCGGCAGGCCCCGGCGGTGCCGGATGCCGTGCAGCGGGCCGTCCAGCACCGTCAGCCACCCCTCGTCCGCGAGGGCCTCGGCGATGTCGGCCTCGGCGTCGCGCATCAGGCGCCGGAGCTGCTGCCGCGCCGCCTCGATGTCGGCCCCCGTCGACCGCGTACGGCGTCCAGCGCCAACCGTCCCGGTGGTCGGGGAGGCGCACCGGGCGGCCGCCCGTGAAGATGGCGGCCCGCCCCGACGCCACCCGGTCGAAGCGGGCCGGCCCGTCCCCGGCGACGAGCACCGCCCCCGCCGCCCAGCTCCCCGCCAGCCCCATGATCACGTCGCCGTCGGTGCCGGTGCGGGTCAACCGCGCCTCCGTCCGCAGGGTGCCGTCCACGAACGCCACGCGGCGGGGGCGGTTCGCTTCGGGCGGCCGGTGCGCCGCGAACGCCCCGCCGTCCTCGACCAGCTCGCACTCGACCGCGTGCGGCGAGTCGTCCGCGGCCTGGAACCCGGCCCCGTAGGCGGCGTCGAAGGCCTCGACGCCGATCGTGCCGATGCGTTCCGCCGCCTCGTTGGGGTTCTGCATCCGACTCGGGCCACGCGATCTCGGTGTCGACGCTTGCCAGAATACGACGCGGCCATGACAGATCATGACACTGCCAAGCCCGGCCGTGGTTGACGGTCGTGGACCGTGCCCGTACTCTGCCGGAATGGCTGCCAGTACGAAGAAGCCTGCGCCGGCGCGAGGGCGACCGGGGCGCAAGGCGGACATTCAGGCCAGGCTGGATGCACTCGACCAGTTGCAGGCGTCGCTACGAGCCCGCGGGGTCGACCTTCGCCGCTGGGAGCAGGACGTTCTCGCCGCGCGGCGCGAGGCGGGGTTCGAACAGATGGCACGGATACGGAGTGCGATTCTAGAGACCTCCGGGCGCTGCGCGGCGCTGCCGGATCTCGACGAGAGAACCGCCGACGAGATTCTCGGTTACGACGGGCGCGGAGGTTTCGCTGAGGGTCCCCAAGGCGGGCGGGCTGCCCCCGACCACCCTTCGGCTGCCGCGCGCGCGAGCCGTGACTCAACCGGAGAGCCGTAGTGCGGCAATAAACGGGGCCCGGCGCGGCCAGCGGAGCCGCCGCGACGCCTCCGACGATGGCGCGACCGATCATGACGGCCGGAGGCGGAAGCCCTGCCGCGCGAAGTCGGCGTCCAGGGAGAGCGCATGGGTGATGCCGCGGCGCCGCATGAGCTCGAAGCTCGTGCAGTCGACCAGCGACAGGCTCCGGTAGCCCGCCGTGAAGAGTGCGGTCGTCGCCGCGGCGTGGAGCTCCTGGTCGACCCACAGCGGTTCCATGAGCGGGAGGAGGTCGCCGGCCAGGGCGCGCAACGCATCGACGCCGAGCCGCCGCTGGACGAGGGCGAAGACCTCGACCAGCACGTAGTTGGAGGTGACGAGCCGGTCGCGGTCGTCGATCGCCTGGCGCCAGGCCTCGACGGTGTCGGCGTGGCGGGGCTGGTCGGCGTCGAGGAAGGCGAGCAGGGCGGACGTGTCCACGAAGAGGGTCACGAGCCGAAGGCCTCGTCGAGATGAGTCGTCGTGGTCCTCGGCCAGATCGCGGCATCCGGACCGATAGCGTCCGGCCAGGGCCAGCGCGCGGCGGGCGAGCTCGCCGCGGTCCACGGCATGACGACGGGCGAGGTACTCGGAGACGCTCTCGCGCACCAGGTCGGCCATCGAGCGTTCCTCCAGGCGCGCTTGCGTCCTCAACGCCCGGGCCT
>CAXXTG010000174.1:0-10454 GCA_963666855.2 Vicinamibacterales bacterium | reverse complement strand
GCGGGCGACGACACGGTCGCCGGCGGCCCCATCCGGAACCTCGATCTGGCGGAGGCGCTCGCCGAGGGCCTCGTCGAGGCCGAGGCGGCGGGGCGGGAGAGACCGGAGTGACCGTCCGCATCCGCAACCTGTCCGGCGGGCGGCTCGTGGTGACGATGCCCGTCGGGGTGTCTTTCCCGGCCGATGGCGGTCGGCGCGACATGGTTTCCCGGCGCGACGCCGCCATCCCGCTCTTCGACGACGAGTGGCGCGACTGGGCGGTGCGGTCGGTGGGGCGCCAGCCCGACCGGCCGGCGGCGGGGCCGGGCGACGGGCTGCGCATCGAAGCCCCCGGGACCCTCGGTGTCCTCGGGGAGCTGACGTACGCCATGCAGGTCGGCACCTACCGGGTGTCGAACTCGCCGCTGCTCTACATCCCCCGCACCCACGGCATCGAGCAGGCCGCGGTGTGGATTGCCGAGGCCGACCCCCGCTACGACGACATCGCCCCCGCCCTGCGCGACGCGCGGATGCCCGTCCAGTACGCCGTCGCGTTCGCCCTCGTCTACTGCGACCTCGCCGGCATCGACGTCCGGTCGCGCCGCATCTGGGCCGACCGCGAGCGCGTCTTCGGCCCGCTCCGCGACCAGGGGCTGAACGTCTGGTATCAGCTCAAGACGCGCTGATCGCTGGTACCGGTGGCGCGGCGTCTGTCGGCCGAGTCACGCGCCTGGGTCGCCCCGACACTCCGGTCGGACGCGGTCCACCGGTTCGGCGCCCGGCCGCCATCGGCCGGCTGTATCGGACCACGCGGATCGGCGTCAGCGCGCGGTGAGGGTCTCCGAGCGCACCGTCAGGTCCTCCACGCGGTCGCGGTCCACGGCGACGCCGAGGCCGGGGCGGTCGCGGGGCACCGTCACCATGCCGTCCGCGTCCATCGTCCACTCGGGGCTGACGATGTCCGACTGCCAATAGCGGGCGCTGGGGCTGAGGTCGGCGGGCAGCACGAAGTTGGGCAGCGAGGCGAGGGCCACGTTCGCGGCGCGGCCGACCCCGCTCTCGAGCATGCCGCCGCACCACACGGGGACGCCGGCGGCGGCGCAGCGGTCGTGGATGGCGCGGGCCGCGGCGAGTCCGCCGACGCGGCCGGGCTTGATGTTGACGATGCGTCCGCTGCCCAGCTCGATCATGTCGTCGACCCGGTCGAGGCTCGTGATCGACTCGTCGAGGCACACCGGGGTGGACAGCCGCCGCTGCAGGGCGGCGTGGCGCACGAGGTCGTCGCGCCCCAGGGGCTGCTCGATCATCATCAGGCCGAAGCGGTCGAACCGGGCGAGGTGGTCGAAGTCGGCCGTCGTGTAGGCGCTGTTCGCGTCGGCCATCAGCGGCGCACCGGCGCCCGCCGCCTCGCGCACCGCGGCCAGATACTCCATGTCGGCGCCCGGCCGCACCTTGATCTTCGCCTTGCGGTAGCCCTGGGCGAGGGCGCGGCGCACCGCGTCGACGAGGCGCTGGGGGGAATCCTGAATCCCGATGGAGATGCCCGTCGCGATCCGGGGGCGCGTGCCCCCGAGGAGGGCGGCGAGGCTCGTCCGCGCCCGCTCGGCCGCGACGACCCACACCCCCATTTCCACCGCCGCCTTCGCCATGTAGTGGCCGCGCACCGCCTCCTCGAGCCGCGGATGCGCCGCCTCCGGTCCCGCGAACGGCTCGCCGAGGGCGAGCGGGCCGAGCCACTCGCGGACGGCGAGCCACGCGGTGTCGATGGTCTCGGGCGAAAAATACGGCCATTCGCCGGCCACGCACTCCGACCACGCGGTGAACCCGTCGGCGTCGCGGGTCTCCAGCAGGAGGATGCGCCGCAGGTCGGCGGTACCGGACGAGATGCGGAACGGCTCGACCAGGGCCATCCGGATCTCGCGCAGGGTGATCGACTGCAGTCGGATTTCGCTGTCCGCTCTCGACACGGCGGTGCTCCTCGGTTCGACGGCGGGCGGGGGCGGAGCATGGGCCGGACCCGGACGGAAACCTCCGCGGCCGGTCACGTTCGGGCCTCCGTGCGCACGAGATAGAACCACCGACCCGCCGCGGCGTCGTGGTGGAGGCCGGCGACGCGGGCCTGCGGATCGTCGAAGTACGCGGTGAAGGTCCGGCGCAGGTGCCGCTGCCAGCGGCGGGCGGCGTCGGGGGCGTCGGCCTTCAGGCGTTCGATGTCGGCGGGCAGTTCCACCCGCACCCACGGCGCGCGGGGGGGCGGCGGCGGCTCGGCGCCGGCCGGGGTCACGGTGGCGACGGGCGCGGCCCGCGCCTCGGCCGACGTTTCGGGCGGGCGGCCGTCGAGGACGCGTTCCACCGCGGGATCGCGCAGCCGCCACTCGACGATCAGCCGGTCGGTGTCGAGCCCCCGGTGCAGCACGCTGGCGGTATCGCCGTACATGTCCGGCACGTACTCGACCGGCTCGGCCCCCCAGGGCTACGAGGTTGAGGTGCGCGTTGCGCGACACCAGCGGGTCGAACGACCAGTAGACGCGCTCGACGCCGGCCGCGAGCAGCTCCCGGCGCTGGTGCAGCTTCAGCCGCCGTCCGAGCCCGCGCCGGCGGGCCTCGGGCCGTACCGCGAGCATGTCGGACCAATGCGCCGGAGCGCCGTCGCGCACCCCGCTGATGCCGAACACGAACCCGGCGAGCCGCCCGTCGGACGCGAACGCGCCGGCCGCCACCCCGCCCACCCGCTGGCTCACCTGCAGGATGGTGGCGGGCACCACGTCGGCGAAATCGCGGCCCCAGATGTCGCGCTGAAGCTGGACCCCCGCCTCGCAGTCGCCGCGGCTGCGCAGGGGGCGGATGATGAAGTCGTCGCCCGGCACGCGCGTTAGGATACCGGAGATGTCCCGCCGTGGTCCGCGCCGCGGGCGGCTTCCGCTCTGCCCGTGTCCGTCGGCGGCGCGGGAGCCTGAAGACGCCCGTCCTGATCCGCGCGGCGCCCGGCGGCCGGCGGCGTGGGCGGCGCGAGGTCCGGCGCTCTGCTCAGCGGAAACTGTCGGAGTGAGCCGCCCGCACTGGGCGAACGCCGGCCGGCGGCGGTCGCCGTGGGCGGCGCGGCTGCGCGGGGCCGAGGTGTGAGAGCTGCCTTTGTTGATCTGTGTGCAAGTCATGTGGCATGTTTGGACATGAAACCAGTGCAGGTCACGTTCGACGATGCCCTGCCCGACAGGCTCGATCGCTGTCCGACGGTCCGGGCGCGAGGGGGCTCCGCCGTGCCCCGCGAGGCTGCGGCCGACTATCTGAACAGGAAGCACGCAGAGGAGATCGACCGCCGCTACCGGGCCGGCTACGGCGATGGCGGGGCGGTGCCCGACGCCCCGGGCATTGATGACGAGTTCGACGGGTGGGCCGCCGAAGGCGCATGGCCGGAGATATGAGGGGCGGACGCCGCCGGTCGTGGGCGGCGCGGCTGCGCAGGCTCGGGCTCGCCGTCGGCGTCGCCGCCGTCGGCGTCTCCCTGCTCGCCGTGCTGGCCCTCCGCTGGGTCCCGCCGCCGACTACCGCGTTCATGTTGCGGAGCGCCCAGGCGCGCGCGGACGCGCCCGGCCGCGCCTCGGCGGGCTACCGCTGGACCGCCTGGGAGGACATCTCGCCTTACGTGGCCCTCGCCGTGATCGCGTCCGAGGACCAGCGCTTCCCCCGCCACCACGGCTTCGACGTCGACGCCATCCGCAACGCCGTCGAGGAGGCCCGGCGGGGCGGGCGCCTGCGCGGCGCCAGCACCATCTCGCAGCAGACGGCCAAGAACCTCTTCCTGTGGCCCGGCCGCAGCTTCGTCCGCAAGGGGCTCGAAGCGTGGCTCACCGTGCTCGTCGAGCTGTGCTGGAGCAAGCGCCGCATCCTCGAGGTCTACCTGAACGTCGCCGAGTTCGGCGACGGCCTCTTCGGCATCACCGCCGCGAGCGAGCGCTTCTTCGGCAAGGCCCCCGCCGATCTCGACGCCGACGAGGCGGCCCGCCTGGCCGCCGTCCTCCCGAACCCCGCGTGGTTCCGGGCCGACGACCCTTCCCCCTACGTCCTCGCCCGCGAATCGTGGATCCGCGGGCAGATGGACGCGCTCGGCGGCGTCGCCCTCGTCGAGTCGCTCGCCGCCCGGTGACGGACGATCCCGCTTGCGGATATAGACACGTATTTACCTCGGCGTTGGCCCGAGTCGAACGGGAGGGTTGCATGGAAACACGGATCGGGAAGTGGGGCAACAGTTTGGCCATCAGGAACTGAATGGCGAGCTGGGTCTTTCCGGTGCCCGAGAGCCCCGTCAGCACGGCGAAGTGCCGCCGTTGCACGGCGGCGATGCCGGTGCGTACGGTATTCCGCGGGCGATCCCCTATCCGGGCAATCTCGTCATCATCGGTACCGTGAACATGGACGAGACGACCATGGGCATATCCGACAAGGTGCTCGACCGCGCCTTCACGCTTGAGTTCTGGGACATCGACGTGGACAAGTGGCCGGGATGGGAGTCGAGTGCCTTGCCGGTGGAGAGCCGGCAGGCGGTGCGGGCGGTCCTCGCCGACATCATGACCGCGCTCAGCCCCGCGCGGCTGCACTTCGGCTGGAGGGTGATCGCGGAGGTCGTGCGGTTTATGGAACGGCGGGAGCACGAAGGCGCCGATCTCTCGGCGGACGAGGCGCTCGATCGGGTGATCTACGCCAAGGTCCTGCCCAAGCTGCGCGGAGACGACTCTGCCCGCGCCCGGAAGGCGCTGGAGCGGTGCGGGGCCGCGCTGGAAGCGCGCAGGTTGCCGCAGTCTCGACGCAAGGTCGCCGAACTCATCGGGGATCTGGACGAGACCGGCGCCTTCCGGTTCTGGCGGTAGGCCATGTCCGCAGACGTCGGCATCGAGCTGCGGGTCCGGGGCGATGACGGGCTCCGCGACCTCGATTCCGCCGCCGCCAACCGGGGGTTCTGCGAGCAACGGGAAGCGGTGTTCGTGGGGCCGCCCGCTCCGGTGTGCCGCTTGTTCATCGCTGACGAACCGCTCGACCCCGTCGCAGGCTCCGGCAACGAGTGGTCGTGGAGGCCGGGGTTCTACGCCGGGGAGGTGCGGGCCGAGCTGCTGGACGGAAACGACCGCTCCCTGGGGGTCTGGCGGCTCGACGTGAGTCCCGATCCCGACAAAGCCGGTCGCGAGCTGTTCGCCCGGATGATCGACGAGATCGTCGCTTTCGATGCGCCTCTCGTGGTCGGTGACGAGCCGGCCCGGCGGCGGCTCGGGGCGGTTGGCGAGACCGATGACCCGCTGGTGCTGCTCGAGCGGCTGCGGCGCCGGCGGGGCGACCTGGATCGGGTGCTGGCCGCGATTCGGCGGGAACCGGTGAGCGTTCCGCGGGCTCGGCGCCGGTTCGTTCCGCTCCGGGATGTTCGGCGCGCGGACCGCCGTACTCTCCGGGCGGCCATGCGGCAGCCGGCCGCCCTCGCGGCCATCCGGCGGACCGCGGCATCGGTGCCGGGCGTTCCGATTCGCGAGCCCGTCCTGGACGTCCCGGCCGTCGAGCGCACGCTGGACTCTCCGGCGAATCGCTGCATCTTCTTCATGCTGCGGGCGCTTCGCCTCCGGTGCCGGGAACTGGTCGGAAGACTGGACGATCTGTCGGGCAGAGGGGCCGGTGAAACAAGAACCGGCGTGGCCAACCGCGTCGGTCGCTGGAAGCAGATCCTCCGCGGCATGGAACGCGGATTCGCGGCGGCGGAACGCCGCCGGCCGTTTTGCGAAGTACGACGTCCAGAACTGTCGGGGGCCGGCCTGAACGTGGTCGCGGCCCATCCGCTGTACGCCCGGTTCTGGCGTGTCGGATGGGAAGCGCTGCGGCGCGGCGTCCACCGATGCGACCCGAAGGACATGATCCCGCTCAGCCCGACGTGGAAGATCTACGAGCGCTGGTGTTTCGTGGCGCTGGCGCGGAGGCTGCGGGAGTGGTTGCCGGACTACGCGTGGACGCAAGCAGGCACGGCGGGTTCGGCGCGCCGAACCATCATCGGCAGCGGCGGCGATGGACAGCGCATTGAGCTGCATCTGCAGAAGACGTTTCGCAGTACGCGGGGCCGCAAGAAGGCCGGTGGCTGGTCGGTCTCGCGCCAGTGCGTTCCGGATCTGGTGCTGAAATCGAGGTCCTCCGCGGGGGTGACGCGGTTGGTCGTCCTCGACGCCAAGTACCGAGCCGGCGAAGACGCGATCGTCGGCGGCATGGCGGAGAGCGCGCACCTGTACCAGGACGCCTTGCGCTGGGGTGCCCGCCGTCCGGAACACACTCTCCTGCTGGTCCCGAACGCCGACGCGACCGCTTGGCTGACCTCGCCGGAGTACATCGCGGAGCACCACGTGGGAGTGGTCGCGCTACGCCCCGATCTCGAACCGCCGGCGTGGTTTCGGGGAGTGCTGACGGAGCTTGTGAGAACAACCTCGGACGACGGGTAAGGATGTGCTCTACTTGCCCTGCGCTGCTGTCGTCCAGGAGTGTGCGTGGCGTTTTGATGGCTGCGTCGATTACCGCCTGTCGTCACCGTCGTGCAGGCGCTCTAGTGCCGCGCGGCCGCGCGGGGAGAGTTCGTAGCCGACGGGGAGGCTGACGGTCAATCCGAGGTTCTTGAGCTTGCGGACCTGCGGTTTGAGCCAGTCTTTCCCGCAGCCCAGCCGTTGGGCCAGCACTTG
The DNA here is from genome assembly GCA_963666855.2 of Vicinamibacterales bacterium. Lineage (GTDB taxonomy): Bacteria > Acidobacteriota > Vicinamibacteria > Vicinamibacterales > UBA8438 > JAJEEA01. The sequence continues at coordinate 3,777 of CAXXTG010000174.1, read as the reverse complement.
GGCGGCGACGCCGGGGTTGGCCGCGATCTCGGCCAGCACGCGGCGCGTCCACGGCCCGGCGGGTGCCCTCGCGTCGAGTCGCGCCAGTCGGTGCGACAGATCCTCGGCGTCGGCTTCCGAGAGGGCGTCCTGCCGCCGGAGCGCGATGCGCGGGTCGGCGCCCCCGTACTCCACCGCGATGCGGTAGAGCTGCCCCGCGCGCGAACCGAGATCCGCCAGCAGCGCGGACCGCGACGCGTATCCCGCCGCCTGCGCGTCGGCATCGGTGACGTCCGATTCCTCCAGGGCGGCGACCTCGAGAATGCGGAGCACCCCGAGCGCGGTGCGGATGCTGCCGCCGGTGCGGACCGTCGGCCTCCGCCACCGGCGGAACACCAGCGAGACTTCTCCCCGCACGATGCGCTCGAGCATGGCGGTCCGCAGCAGCACGTGGTGTCCTCAGTCTTCCGTCGTCATCGAGCCTCGATCAGAGACGCGACGATGGCGCCGGCCCGCAGGGCGTCCGGCGTGGTCAGGTACGTCGGGGGTGGCGACGCCGTCGCGGGTCAGGACCAGGAGCTGGCGATCCTGGTCCACCTCGACGTCGAGTATCTTGCCGAGGGGGAACGAGGACACGCCTTCGTGGATCAGCGCCACGCGGCGGCTGGTGACGAGCAGCGCGCCCTCCTTGTCGACCACGTAGCCCCGCACCTTGTAGCGCTGTCCGTCGCGCGAGAACGAGCGCAGCAGGCGTCGCTTCAGCAGACGGCCCTCGCTCTCCAGGTGGCATACCTCGCGGCTCGAGAGCCTGGCCGCGGCGTCGACCACTGGGAGGTCGCCGGCGCGGATGGCGCGCAGTTCGCGGAGCCGGTCGATCAGCGCCAGCTCGTCGGCGAGCTCCTCGTCGGTCAGCCCGAGGGCGGTGCGCGCCCGGTCGAGGGCCCGCTCCTCGGCCTCGGTGAGGTCGTGGTCGCCCACCGCCTCGACGTGCGCGCGCGAGTACGCGTCGAGCCGCGCCCGCCGCCGGAACGCCGAGTCGAGGCCGACGAGGGTCTCCAGCTCCGCGAGCCGCTCGAAGAGCCGCGGGTCGCCCGCGCCGTCCGCGGTGGCCGCCTCGAGCAGCGACAGGTACGCGCGCTCCTCGAAGTAGCGCGCGTCGGTGGGGGTGAGGCGCCGGTCGCCGCGCGCCGCGTCGATGGCGGCTTGGTCTTCGTGGGTAATCGGATCCGCGGCGTCCGCCCGCGCATCGAGCAGCCGGCCGTACGCGTCGCCGGCCGCCCTCTGCTGCCCGCGGCGCGCGGCCAGGGCCACTAGGGCCGCGAAGACCGCGGCCGCGACCACCGCGGGCCAGGGCGAGGGCAGCAGCAGGCCGGCCGCGACGGCGCCTAGGGCGAGCCACCCGTACGTCGGCGGCGCGCGGCGTACCGGCTCGGCGATCGCGTCGGTCGCCTGCTCCTGTTCCCGGGGTGCGCCGTAGGTGACGCCGGTGTCCTCGGTGAGCTCGATGGGGCCGGGCGCGGGACCCGCCGCGCCTGCGCCTCCGCCGCCTGAGCGCGCGCCGCCCCCGGTCCCCAGCGACTTACGGTAGTAGAGGCCGCCGCGCCCGCCGTGCACGTACGCCCGCCCCTCCGACGACATTCCGACGCGGGCGCCGGTCACCCCGACCGACGCGCCGATGCCGCGCTTCGAGAGGTTGAACCGGATCGGCCCGGCCCGGAACGACTTTCTGAGATAGAAGCCCATACCGTGTCTCTGTCCGTGGCGCGCGACTGCTGTTTTTCGAGAGATGGAAGCGCGTCGGGGTCGCGACGGTTACGACCCGTCCGCCAGGAACTTCTCCAGGTGGACCGCGTCGTGGAATCGCTCTCCGAGTCTCACGTGCCTCCTCGCGACGCCGATTCTCTCGAAGCCGAGGGCGGCGTAGAAGCGAAGCGCGCGCTCGTTGTCGGCCAGAACCTGAATCGCGATCTTCTCGTAGCCGTGCGACCGGGCGAAGGCGAACGACGCCTCGGCCAGCCGCCGCCCGACCCCGCGTCCGCGGAGGCCCGCCCGTATCCACGTGCCGACCGTCGCGACATGCCGCATCGAGTCGGTGTAGCGCGCCGAGGCGTCGGGCTCGATGCTCTGGATGCCGACGGCCGCCCCGTCGATCCAGGCCGCGAACAGCGCGCTGCGATTGCACAGCCCCTTGATGAAGGCGCGCTCCTCGGCCTCCGTGAAGGGGTGGGTCAACGCGGTGTGCTCGCCCTCCAGGATGACCGAATTGAGCACCGACACCACGGCTCCCGCGTCGTCGGGCGACGCCTTGCGGACGACGGGTTCCGCCGGGGGATGCGCGGTCATCGACGTGCCAGTTGCCCCGAACGACCGGCGGATTCGACGCGGCGCCGAGGTTCCGGCCGGGAATGCGCGGTCATCGGAGTGCCAAAGGAACCTCAGGCCCGGGGCCCCGCGGCTCAGGCGGCCGGGCCGAGCGGACGCGTCACGCTCCAGAACACGACCGCGGCGGCGGCGACGTGCTGCACCATCAGGATGACCACGGCGGCGACGGTGGCGCCCGGAAACGCCGCGGCGCCGCCTTCCGTGAGCATCAAGAGGTCGGGGACGAGCGACACCAGCAGCGCGACCACGACGATCCGCTGGAACAGGGGGACGGGCCGCGCGGCCAGCTTCTGGACCGCGACCGCGACCCCCAGCCCGGCGGCGACGCCGACGACGGTCAGGAACACCGTCGGCCCCGCCGTCGCCAGGGGCTCGAACTCGGGCGGCACGTCGAACGCCGCGAGCCCCGCCGCCCGGACCACGAGATTGGCCGCCACCGCCCCGAGGATCGTCCGCAGCCACACCACCCACGCCCCGCTTCCCGCCGCCGCCAGTCTGTCTATACTCATGAAGCTCGTCCTCCAGTGTCGTAGATCCATCAGTCCATCACGCGTCCGCAGACGGCCCGGTCAAGCAGGCCGGCATTGGCGGCGCTTGAATAGACCTTGCCTCTCGGTCGATCGATGATTTGCAGCCTGACCCTGTGCCGTCTTCCAATCTCTCGCGCGAAAGCCCGACCCGTGGAGTAGACGATGCGGCCGGCACCGCGATCCAGCCACTTGCGGACGGGCGCGACGTCGGGTTTAGCGGGATCGGCGAGAAAGTCGCCGAGACGGTTGGCGTCGACGATCATGCACATGCGACCAGTCCTCAGTCGGCGAATCCGAGCAGCTCGTCGGTCTCTCTCAAGAAGAAGTCACGATAGCCTGCGGGCGCGCCCTGCAGGTTGCCATGTTCGTCCAGGCTCATGTTGTGGATCGTGACGGCGTCGCCGCGCGGCTCGAAGTACAGGATGGATACGTCACCGGGCTTTAGGACCTTCTTCCTGACTGAAATCCGCACGCGGTCGACGATGTAGTCGCTGTGGGTTTCGATCAGGAAGCGACTGCTATCTCTCTTGAAGGCGTCGATGAACAGGTTGGCGAGTTCCGCCTGACCTCTGGGATGAAGGTGGACCTCCGGCTGCTGGAGCAGGAAAGATCGTCCGTCGGCGCGACGCCCGCGTCCCGCTCCGCGGTGGGATTCCCCGGCGGCCATCACGTCCACCAGGATCGGCAGGGCCTGACTGACCCCGTAGCCGACGTCGACGATGTTCGCGTGTGGTCCAGTGCGGACCTTGACCTGGAGTTGAAACGGATCGCTCATCTGTCGACCGTGGCGCTTGACCTTGATGTCCGAGAACAGCCCCGACCGCCGGCCGAAGGCCGCGAGATCGTCGTGAAGCGACCTCCAGTGGTCCTGGTCGGTGCGATTCAG
>CAXXTG010000173.1:0-24522 GCA_963666855.2 Vicinamibacterales bacterium | reverse complement strand
CCCGCTCCCGCCGCCGACCCGGAAGGCGTCCAGCTCGCCGCGCACGACCTCGAAGTCGTCGCACGGATCGCGCCCGCTGAACGACGAGATGTCGACCAGGTGAACGAGGACGCGGGTGCGCTCGAGATGGGCCAGGAAGCGGTCGCCCAGGCCGTGCCCGGCATGGGCGCCCGCGATCAGGCCGGGGACGTCGGCGACCACGAAGCTCCGGTCGTCGCCGAGGTCGACCACGCCGAGGTTGGGACTGAGGGTCGTGAAGGGATAGTCGGCGATCTTCGGCCGCGCGGCGGAGATGCGGGCGATGAGGCGTCGACTTCCCGGCGTTGGGGAAACCCACGAGCCCCACGTCGGCCAGCAGCTTGAGCCGGAGCCGGCAACCGGCGCTGCTCTCCCGGCCGGCCGGGCTCGGTACGGCGCGGGGGCCTGGTTGGTCGAGCTGACGAAGCGCCGGTTGCCCGCGGCCTCCGCGCCCCCCGCGGGCGACGACCACGCGCTGTCCCGGCTCGACGAGGTCGGCGAGTTCCGCGAGCGCGTCGTCGCGGTGCTCGAAGGCGACGGTGCCCGCCGGCACCTCGAGCTGGAGGTCCCGCCCGTTGCGCCCGGTACGGGTCGACCCGCTGCCGTGGGCGCCGCGCTGGGCCGAGAAGGTGGGATGGAAACGGTAGTTGACGAGGGTGTTCAGGTGGGGGCTGGCGACGAGGTACACCGAGCCGCCGTCGCCGCCGTCACCGCCGTCGGGCCCCCCGCGGGGCGCGGACTTCTCGCGACGAAAGCTCAGGCACCCATGCCCGCCGTCACCGGCGGTCACGTGGATGTCGACCTCGTCGACGAACATGCCGGGAGGGGGGAATCAGGACTCGATGGGCAGCACGCTGATGGCCCGGCCGCGGCCGCCGTGGTCTTCGAACCGCACGCGGCCCCGCGATCTTGGCGGAAAAGCGTGTCGTCCTTGCCGATGCCGACGTTGAGGCCCGGCCGGAACCGCTGTCCGCGCTGCCGCACCAGGATGGAGCCGCCGGTGACGACGTTGCCGTCGAAGCGCTTCACGCCCAGGCGCTGCGCGTTGCTGTCGCGGCCGTTCCGCGAGCTGCCCTGTCCCTTCTTGTGCGCCATGACTGCCTCAGTCGGAATCGGAAGCGGCGCCGTCGGAATCGGGAGCGGCGCCGTCGGAATCGGAGATGTCGCTGATGCGGACCCGCGTGAGATCGGCCCGGTGCCCGCGCGTGCGCCGCATCCCCTTGCGCCGCTTGTGCCGGAACACGCGGATCTTCGGCCCGCGGTCGTGGGCGTCCACGAGCCCGGTGACCGTCGCCCCGGGCACGGTCGGGTCGCCGGCCGCGACCGTGCCGTCGTCGCGGCCGATCAGCAGCACCCGGTCGAACGTGACCGTCTCCCCGGGCTCCCGGCCGATGCGGTCGATGTCGAGAACCTGCCCCGGCTCCACCCGGTACTGGTGTCCGGCGGCTTGAATGATGGCGTACACGCGTTCAAACCTCTCGTTCGGATTCGGAGGCGCTCGGACGCCCCGCACCAACGGTACAGAGTACTCCGGGCCGGCCGTTCTGTAAAGCGCCCCGGACTCCGGCCCTCGAACCGAAGGCCCGCCGCGGGAGGGGCCGTCTCAGCGGAGGAGCGTGCGGGTCCCCCGGACGCTCTGGGTGCTGAACGCGCCGGAGGACGGACGGCAGCAGCCGGTCCATCAGCTCGAAGTAGGACGACAGCGCCGGCGTGTTCTGCGACGCGTCGTAGAGGATCTCCTCGCGGTGGCGCTCGGTGTAGAGCGTCGTCCCGGTGGAGCCGTCGATGAAGATGAACTTCGGGCTGAGGACGAAGCCGCGGCGGTCGCGGTAGGTGCGCACCGGCACGGTGCGGCGCCGCCCGAACGAGTCGTAGACCTCGCGCTGGTTGGTCACCATGCCCGAGCGGGCGTGCGGCGAGAAGTAGACGGTACCGGTCAGGATGAGCGGATCCTGGTACTCCTCGCCGAGGTCGCGCCAGAACCCGATGTTGGCGAAGATGGTCTCGTAGCCTTCCAGCTCTTCCTCGCTCATCGAGTCGTCGTCTTCGATCGGCTCGGCTTCGCCGGACCCCTCCGCCGGCTCGACCCCGTCCGGTTCCGTCTCTGGCGGGCGCTCCGGCCCGCCGCCCTGATCGGCCGCGATCTCGATCAGCGGCAGGACGTCGGCGTCGACGACCTGCAGGTCCGAGTTGCGGCGCAACTGGCTCCGGAGCAGCCGGGCCGTCTCGCGGTTGGCGTCGACGTCCTCGGAGCCGCCGGAGACGAAGCCCGCGATCAGCACGCGCTGGAACCTCGAGATGTCCAGCTTCGGGGTGAGGGGGGTCTCGATGGCGACGTCGTAGAACGACGTGCATCCGGCGAGGAGCCCGACGAGGCCGATACTAGCGAAAGCTTTGGCTGACACGGTCGTTCACTTCCAGGAAGAGGTCGTAGTTCTGCTCGATGGCCAGGTTGCCCGGCGCGAGGTCGAGGGCGGTCTCGTACGCCTCGCGGGCCTCGTCCAGGCGTCCCTGCTGCTCGAAGGCGATGGCCAGGTTGTTCCAGGCCTCGGCATAGGTCGGATCGATGTCGATCGCGCGCTCCCAGCGGAAGATCGCCTCGTTCCAGAGGCCGCGCCGGGCCACCTCGATGCCGAAGTCGACCTGCGCGCGCGCGTCCGATCGCTCCTGCGCGCGGGGGGCCGCCGCGCCGGACGCGATCACGAGGGCCAGAACCGCCAGCGTGGTTCGCACCATATCCTCAAGTCCACTATAGCCAGTCGCCCGCCGCCGGCGCAAGCCTGAACCGGGCCGGGCGGGGAATCGCCGCCCGGCCCCTCCCCGCGGGCCCGGGTTATACTCGGATCGGGTCGGGCACGCCGGTTGCGCGTTGAACGCGGTCGGGTGCCGTTCGCCGGGCGGATCCGCCCGGGTCGTCTCCTCCAGCTCAACGCTGTTCATCCCGCCGTGCGGCGGGGTTTGTGGGCGGTCGCCCCCGAGGCCGGGCCGCGGGGCTCCTCCGGCCGCCGGAGATGCGCCTCCGCGGGGCTGGGTCGAGTGCGGCGAGAGGTCTGCGCCGTGGGGCGCGAGGCTCGGCACGGTCGCGCGTCAACCGCGTCGGAGGTTCGGGGTCGGCGGGCGTGACGGGCCGGAGTAGGCTGCGAGGCGCGGTTCAACGGCGGGGCCGGGCCGCTCCGTGGGCGCGACGGGCGGGTCGATGCCATCGCTTCGGTGACTGCGGCCGGGCGGCCTTCTCCGCGGGTGATCGCGCGACGGCCCGGGAGGCGGGAGAGGATGACGCTCGACGACTGGGTCGCCCTCGCCATGATCTGGTGGCGCGGGCGCGGCCGCCGCGCCGTCGCGGCCTGGCTCTCGGATCCTCACGGGGCGGCCCGGCTCGGTGCCGGGCCGGGTGCCGGGTTGCCGGCGGTGTTGGCGGGCATTGCCCCTCGTCTCGCCGCGCCCGCCCGGTTGGCGGAGGCGCGGAGCCGGGCCCGCGCCGCGCTGACCGCGGCGGGGGCCGGCGGCATCGCCGCCGTTCCCTGGTCCGACCGCCGCTATCCGGCGCTGCTGGCCGCGATCCCCGACCCGCCCCCGGTGTTGTGGCTCCGGGGCGATGCGGACGCCCTGGACGGGCCCGCCGTCGCGGTCGTCGGCTCGCGGGCCGGCACGGTCTACGCGCGCGAGGTCGGCCGCGGCCTCGGCGCGGATCTGGCGTCGTGCGGCGTGACCGTCGTCAGCGGGCTGGCCCGCGGGATCGATTCCGCCGCCCACCGCGGCGTGCTGGCCGCCGATGGTCGGACGATCGCGGTGTTGGGGTCGGGCGTCGACGTCGTGTACCCCCCGGAGCACGCGGATCTCGCGGAGAAGATCGTCCGGCGCGGCCTGCTCGTGGGCGAACTCCCGCCGGGGACGACGCCGCGGCCCAAGTACTTCCCGCTGCGCAACCGTCTCATCAGCGGCCTCTCGCGGGCGGTGGTCGTGGTGGAGGCCTCCGAGCGCAGCGGCTCGCTAATCACCGCCCGGCTCGCCCTCGAGCAGGGGCGCGAGGTCATGGCGGTGCCCGGGAACGTGCTGAGCGGGCGGAACCGCGGGGCCCACGCCCTGCTCAGGGACGGGGCGCGGATCGTGGAGACCGCCGACGACGTCGTCGAGGAGCTCGGCCTCGGGGCGCCCGCGGCCGGCGCGGCGGCCGCTGCCGCGGCGGTCGGGGACGGCGGCCCGCCGCCGGAGACGCGGGACGCGATACTGCGCCACATGGACGCGGGAGAGGTCTACGGCGTCGACGACCTCGCGGCCCGGAGCGGCCTCGACAGCGCGTCGTTGCTCGCCCGGCTCACCGACCTGGAGCTCCAGGGGCGGGTCGCCCGCGCTGGCGCGGGCCAGTTCGTCCGGGCGGGATGGTAACTTGGGTGCCCGCGTGGCACCGCGGGTTGCAGGGTCGGCGGCGGGCGGCGGGGGCCTCTCCGGGTTCCCGTTGCGGCGGGCGCGCGCCACTTCATGCCGCGGCTGCGGGCTCTCTGGGGGCTCCCGGCGCGCCGCGGCCGCGGGGCTCTCCGGGGGCTTCCGTCCGCCGCGGCCGCGAGCTTCCGGGGGCTCCCGGCGCGCCGCCCGCGGCGCGGAGACGCGGGGCTCCGCGTGAGGATCGACGCGCGTCCGGAACCGCGGCGGATACCCCGCCCGCGGCAGTCCGCGTTAGAGTAGAGGCATGGCACGATCCCTGGTCATCGTCGAGTCGCCGGCCAAGGCCCGCACCATCAACCGCTATCTGGGCTCGGAGTACCTCGTCAAGTCGAGCGTCGGGCACATCCGCGACCTGCCCGTGGGCGGCAAGGGCGGTGCCCGCGGGCGCCGCGCCGCGACGGCCGGGCGGAAGACGGCGGCGCGGACCACCCCGGCCGAGCGGCGGCGGCAGGCGCGGCGTCAACTCGTCCGCCGGATGGGCGTCGATCCCGACAACGGCTGGCGCGCGACCTACGAGGTGGTGCCGGGCAAGGAGAAGGTCGTCGGCGAGCTCAAGCGGCTGGCCGGCAAGACCGGCCCCGTCTTCCTCGCGACGGACCTCGACCGGGAGGGGGAGGCCATCGCCTGGCACCTCAAGGAGGAGATGGGCGGCGACCCCGCGCGCTTCCGCCGGGTGGTGTTCAACGAGATCACCCGCAACGCGATCCGCGAGGCGTTCGCGCACCCCAAGGCGATCGACGAGAACCGGGTGAACGCGCAGCAGGCGCGGCGCTTCCTCGACCGGGTGGTCGGGTTCGAGGTCTCCCCCCTGCTCTGGGCGAAGGTGGCCCGCGGCCTGTCGGCGGGCCGGGTGCAGTCGGTGGCGGTCCGGCTGGTGGTCGAGCGCGAGCGCGAGATCCGCGCCTTCGAGCCGGAGGAGTACTGGGAGGTCTTCGCCGACCTGACGCGGGCGGGCGGCCGCGACCGCTGCCGCTTCCAGGTCGTCAAGGCCGACGGCGGGGCTTTCCGGCCGCGGAACGGACAGGAGGCGCACGACGCCGTGGCGCGCCTCGGCGGCGTGGACTTCACGGTCGCGGGGGTCGAGAGCAAGCCCACGTCGGCCCGGCCCGGCGCGCCGTTCATCACCTCGACCCTCCAGCAGGCGGCCTCGGCCCGCCTCGGTTTCGGGGTGCGGAAGACGATGACCCTCGCGCAGCGGCTGTACGAGGGCGGGCACATCACCTACATGCGCACCGACTCGACGAACCTCTCGCGCGAGGCGGTGGACGGCGTGCGCGCCTACATCGGCTCGGCCTACGGCTCCGAGTACCTGCCGAAGACGCCCAACGTCTACGCCAGCAAGGCGGGCGCCCAGGAGGCGCACGAGGCGATCCGGCCGACCGACGTGGCCGCGCCCCCCGAGGCGCTGGCCGGGGCCGACGCCGACGGCCGGCGCCTCTACGACCTGATCCGCCGCCAGTTCATCGCCTGCCAGATGCCCCCGGCCCGGTATCTGAGCACCACGGTGACGGTCGAGGCGGGCCCGTTCGAGCTGCGGGTCCGGGGCCGCGTGCTCAAGTTCGACGGGTTCACGCGGGTGCTGCCGCCGGCGTCCCGCAAGGGCGACCCCGCCGAGGTGCCGGCCTACGCGGCGGGCGAGCGCCTCGACTGCGCGAAGCTCGATCCGGTGCAGCACTTCACCAAGCCCCCGCCCCGGTACAGCGAGGCGAGCCTGGTGCGCGAGCTGGAGAAGCGCGGCATCGGGCGGCCGTCGACCTACGCCTCGATCATCTCCACCATCCAGGACCGGGGCTACGTGTCGCTGAAGAAGCGGCGCTTCTACGCGGAGAAGATCGGCGAGCTCGTCACCGACCGCCTCGTCGAGAGCTTCGCCGACCTCCTCGACTACTCGTTCACCGCGGGCATGGAGCAGGACCTCGACAAGATCGCGTCGGGCGACCGCGAGTGGGTCGGCGTGCTCGACACGTTCTACCGCGGCTTCTCCGACAAGCTGTCGGCGGCGGCCCGGCCCGACGGCATGCGGCCCAACACGCCGACGGAGACGGGCATCGCCTGCCCCGCCTGCGGCCGGCCGATGCAGATCCGGTCGGCCAGCACCGGCGTGTTCCTGGGGTGCTCGGGATACGGGTTGCCGCCCAAGGAGCGCTGCAAGGAGACCGTCGACCTCACGCCGGCCGACGAGGCCGCCGACGCGGACCGCGACGACGAGGGCGAGAGCAAGCTGCTGCGGGCCAAGCGGCGCTGTCCGACGTGCGGGACGGCGATGGACAGCTACGTGGTCGACGCCCGGCGCAAGCTGCACGTCTGCGGCAAGAACCCCTACTGCGGCGGCCACGAGGTCGAGGAGGGGGCGTTCAGCGCCGGCGCGGCCCCCGAGCGCATCATCGCGTGCGACCGCTGCGGGGCCGAGATGCCCCTGCGGTCGGGGCGGTTCGGGAAGTTCTTCGGCTGCTCGAACGCGGAGTGCGGCAATACACGGAAGCTGCTCCGGAACGGCGAGCCGGCGCCGCCGAAGGCCGATCCGGTGCCGATGCCCGAGCTGCGTTGCGAGAGGGTCGACGACCACTACGTGCTGCGCGACGGGGCGGCCGGCCTGTTCCTTGCCGCGAGCGGCTTCCCCCGCCACCGGGAGACCCGCGCCCCGAAGGTGTCCGAGCTGAAGCCGCACGCGGGGGAGCTGGATCCCAAGTTCCGGTACCTGCTCGACGCGCCCACCGAGGACCCCGAGGGGCGTCCCGCCGTGATCCGGTTCTCGCGGAAGGCGGGCGAGCAGTATGTGACCTCGGAGGAGGGGGGCCGGACCACCCGGTGGCGCGCCGTCTACCGCGACGGCCGCTGGGTCGAGGAGCAGCCGGCGGCCAAACCGGCTGCGAAGCCGGCCGCCAAGGGGCGCCCGAAGCGGCCGGGCGGCAGCAGCCGCCGGCGGGTCGCCTGATGCACTCCACGCCGCGCCGGTCTCGCGCCGGCCAAGCTGCCGGCCCCGCGGTCGGGCCGCGCCGGTTTCTCGCGGGCGCGACGCCCTCCGCGTCCGTCGTTCCGCGCAGCGGCGTGGCCGCCCGCGGCGGTGGACCGGACGCCGGCGGCGATTCCCGGGGTGCGCCGGGCGGCGGTTCCTGTCTCCGGGCGGCGGTCTCCGGCGTGGCCGACCGGAACGCGGTGCCGGCGGGTTGGAGTCGCGTGTGATCCACATCATCGGGGGCGGGCTCGCGGGCAGCGAGGCGGCGTGGCAGGCGTCACGGCGGGGCGTCCCCGTCACCCTCTACGAGATGCGGCCGGTGCGGCCGACCGCCGTCCATCAGACCGACCGGCTCGCCGAACTCGTCTGCAGCAACTCGTTCCGCGCCGACCGGGTCGAGAACGCGGTGGGGCTGCTCAAGGAGGAGATGCGGCGGCTCGGGTCCCTGGTCATGCGCGTGGCCGACGACGCCCGGGTCCCCGCCGGGGGCGCCCTCGCCGTCGATCGGGCGCGTTTCGCGGAGGGCGTCACCGCCGCCCTCGAGCGGGAGCCGCTGGTGACGGTCCGGCGCGAGGAGGTCCGGGACCTGTCGCGCTCGGGCGACCCGCGCGAGCCGGTGATCGTGGCGACGGGTCCGTTGACGTCGCCCGACCTGTCGGCCGCCGTCGCCGCCCTCGTGGGCCGGGACCACCTCTATTTCTACGACGCGATCAGTCCGATAGTCCTGGCCGAGTCGATCGATCGGCGCATCGCGTTCCGGGCGTCGCGCTGGGGGCGGGATTCTCCGGCGGCCGCCGCGCGGCCCGGCGGGGCCGGCGGCGGCCCTGTCGGTGCGGCCGGCTCCGGCGCCGGGGCCGGCTCTGTCGCCGGGGTCGGCGGTGTTGACGCAGCCGGCTCCACCGGCGGGGCCGGCCCTGATGCCGCGGACGGCCCTGATGCCGCGGATGATCCTGATGCCGCTGCCGCGGACGCCGACACGGCCGGCGCCGCCTGCGGAACGGACGACGGGCAGGGCGACTACCTGAACTGCCCGATGACGGAGGCCGAGTACCGGGAGTTCCACCGGGCGGTGTGCGGGGCCGAGCCGGCGTCCCTGCACGCCATCGACCAGGGACGCTTCTTCGAAGGATGCCTGCCCATCGAGGTCATGGCGCGGCGCGGCGGGGACACCCTGCGGTTCGGCCCCATGAAGCCGGTGGGGCTGACCGACCCCCGGACGGGGCGGCGGCCGTACGCGGTGGTGCAGTTGCGGCAGGACACCTTGGCCGGCGACCACTACAGCCTCGTGGGGTTCCAGACCCAGCTCAAGTGGGGCGAGCAGAAGCGGATCTTCCGCACGATTCCCGGCCTCGATGGGGCGGAGTTCGTGCGGTTCGGCATGATCCACCGCAACACCTACATCAACGGGCCGGCCGCCCTGCTGCCGACGTGGCAGTCGCGGCACCGGCCGGGCCTCTTCTTCGCGGGCCAGATCTCCGGGGTCGAGGGCTACGTGGAGTCCGCCGCGAGCGGGCTGATCGCCGGTCTCAATGCGGCCGCCCTCGCGCGGGGCCGGACGCCCGACGCGCCGCCGAGGACCACCGCCATCGGCGCGCTCGGCCACTACGTGTCGCACGCCGACCGGGCCGACTACCAGCCCTCGAACATCGCCTTCGGGTTGATCCCCGTCACCGGCGACCTGCCGCGCCGCCGCCGCGACCGCCGGCGCGCGGTGGCGGCGCGGGCCCTCGCGGAGATCGCCGAGTGGCGGGCGGCCCGAGAGGGGCCGGGTGGCGCGGATGAGGACGCACCTGCGGCGGTTCCTGGACTACCTGCGGTTCAATCGCAACCTGTCCGCGCGGACCGTCCGCGCGTATGAGAGCGACCTGAACCAGTACGTCCGGTTCCTGGAACGGCATCTCGACCGTCCCGCCGACCGGATCGCCCCCGCCGACGTCGACTATCCGGCGGTGCGCGCGTTCATGCGCGACCAGTACGACCGCGGGCAGGCGCGTTCGTCGGCGGCGCGGCGACTCGCCGCCGTCCGCTCGTTCGGCCGCTGGCTGCGCCGCGAGGAGCTCGTCGAGCGCGATCCCGGCGCGCTGATGGCGGCCCCGAAGCAGGAGCGCAAGCTGCCGGCGCGCCTCGAGGAGCCCGAGATGACGCGCCTGATCGAGGCCCCCGACGGCTCGACGCCGCTGGGGCGCCGCGACCGCGCCATCCTCGAGCTGTTCTACGCCTCGGGCCTCCGCCTCGCCGAACTCGCGGGGCTGGGTCCTCGAGGACATCGACCTCGGCAACCGGCGCGTGCGGGTGCTCGGCAAGGGCGGCAAGGAGCGCATCGTGCCGTTCACGCGCGCCGCCGCCGCCGCCCTGCGCGCCTGGCTTCCCGACCGCGGCGCCCTCGCCCGCCGCGACGGCGGGGCCGCCCCCGCCCCCCGGCACCGGGGCCGCGCGGCGGCCGAGCCTCTGTTCGTCAACTACCGCGGCGGCCGCCTCTCCACCCGCAGCGTCGACCGCCTCGTGCGCCGCCACGCGGCGGCGGCGGGCACGCGCCGCGGCATCAGCCCCCACGCCCTCCGCCACTCGTTCGCCACCCACCTCCTCGAGCGCGGCGCCGACCTCCGCGCGATCCAGGAGATGCTCGGCCACGCCCGCATCAGCACCACCCAGCGCTACACCCACGTCAGCGCGGCGCAGCTCCTGTCGGTCTACAAGAAGACCCACCCGAAGGCGTAGAGAGAGGGTAGTGGCACGACTCCGCCCGGGCGAACAGGGGCGAACTGCGATTCGACTTCACTCCAACTCCAGACTCCGAAGGGATGTGACATGCAGAGGACACAGGGCCAGGCCAAGAGTACAACCGGCCAGCCATGTACAGCCGGACCCTCGAGCTGATGACCGAGATCCGGGAGAAGGACGCAGCGGAGTTGGCCGACGCGCTGGAGAATCGCCTGGGCAAGTACGGCGAGGACTTTCCGGCGGACGCTGGCGCGCGGTGCGACTGGGGCAACGGCAGGCGCTTCCACCGCCTGCTCGCGCGCATGTGGACCGGGAGGCGCGGGCCGGCGACGATGGTGATGGGCGGGGCGAATGGCGGTCGCGCTATGCCGAGTACCTCAACTGTGCGGCGACGCATGCGGGCCGGTCGCGGTCAGGCTGCGTCGGCGGTCCAGCCCGCCTGGTTGGGGACGAGTCGTGCCTGGAGTTCGCGGGGCTCGTGTTTGCCGATGCACTTCATCTCCGCAAGGTCGTACGACTGGGCAGGTTGTCTCTGCAGCACCATCAGGCGCAGCAGGCGGTCGGCTTGGCCGCCCATGGGCGTCCTGCCGTTCTCCCAGCGCGACACGGTCTCTGCCGTGGTTCCCATGTGGTCGGCGAAGTCATGACCGGACCAGCCCAGGGTGCGGCGCAGGAAATGGATCTCGGTGGGAGTGAGGCGGCTCGGCTTGCGGACCACGGCGTGGGCCATGACCCGGTGCAGGTCGGCGATGTGGGGGATCGCCACCTCGTGCTCGCCGCAGTGGGCGCAACGGCTGACCTCGACGCCGACCAGCGTGACCCCGGGAAGCTCCGATGCGTCATAGCGGACGTTCTCGCGGCGCGTCGTCATCGCGTGTCCGCACCGGAGGCACTTCGTCGTCATTGCTTGCCCCGTTCGCTACGCGGTGATCATGACCAGGGTGTCTTCAGCGCGAAACGTGACGATGACGTTGATCCGGCCGCCACGTACGCGGTAGCGCCACGTGCCGGTTCCCAAGTGGGCGCATGATGTGCCGGGCGACTCGATGGACTTGGGGCCGGGGGCGGTTCCGGGGGCGGTTCCGCGCCCTATTGGCCCGCGTGGTCGACGGCGCGGTTCACCAGCCGGCGGAACTCGCGGGTCGGGTTGCCGCCGCCGGGGCTCTGGGTGAGGACCATGCCGATGATCTCGCGCGCGGGGTCGACCCAGCCCATGGTGCCGTCGGAGCCGGCGTGCGAGTAGGCGCCGTCGGGCGCGACCTGCCAGCCGAAGGCCGTAGGCGGTGCGCTCGCCGCTGGCGATGTAGCCGCGGGTCGCCGCCGCCACCGAGTCTTCGGAGAGGATCTGCGCGTCGGCGTAGCGCCCGCGGTTCAGGAACATCTGCAGGAAGCGGGCGTAGTCGGGGGCGGTGGAGATCATGCCGCCGGAGGCGCGGACGACGGGGAAGTCGGGCGGGTCCCCGGGGGTGAAGCCCTGCCGGAACACGACCCCGCCGCCGTCCCCGCGGCGGCCCCGGTAGACGGTGGCCATGCGGTGCAGCTTGGTCTCGTCCTCGTGGTTGAGGGTGTCGGCCATGCCCAGCGGGTCGTAGATGCGCGCGCGCAGGAAGTCCTCGAGGGGCATGCCCGACGCGACCTCGATGATCGCGCCGACGGTGTTGTAGCCGGCGTTGTTGTAGCTGTAAGACGTACCGGGCTCCGCGTCGGGCCCCTCGGCGCCGAACCTGGCGACGGCGCCGAGCAGGGTTGGGGTCTGGTCGGGGTCGAACGGGTAGAAGATGGGGCGGACGCGCAGCCCGGAGGAATGGCTCAGCAACTGGCGGATGGTGATGTCGCGCGACCGGAAGTTGTCGAACGACTCGAGGTGCTGGGCCGCGCGGTCGTCGAGCGAGAGCCGGCCGTCCTCCTGCAGGATGAGCACCGCGGCGCCGATGACCGGTTTGGTGTTCGAGGCCATGCGGAACAGCGTGTCCGGCTCCATCGGCAGCCGGTAGGCCTCGTGCCGCCACCCGACGGCTTCGTGCAGGACGACGACCCCGCGGCGCGCGACCATCAGCACCGCCCCCTTCAGGTCTCCGCGGTCCACCGCGTCGCGGTAGAGCCGGGCCGCCTCGTCGAGCAGGCCGGCGTCCATGCCGACCGAGGCGGGCGAGCCGTGGGTGAGGGTGGTCGCGGGTTGCGCGAGCCCGGGCGGCGCCCAGAGGGCGAGCACGCAGGCGATCGCGGCGACGGTGGTCACGCGGCGGGTCGATGGCTTCATGGCGGGGCTCCGACAGAGACGGGTTCGATCAGCTCGTCCGGTTGCTCAGCGCGAGATGAAAGCGTCGGCCAAACGCGCCTTGATGAACGCCTGCCGGGTCACCCCGAGCCTCCTGGCCTCCCGGTCGATCTGGTCCAGGAGATCGACGGGAAAGTCCACGTCGACACGGCGCGTCTCCCGGCCGGGTCGCCTCGCGCTCCCGATATCCAGATGCGGTGTCATGTCGGCGCCGGCATCGTGGAGCGCGTCGAGCTGGTCCGAGCCGAGCGCGTCAGCGCCGGTGGTAGCGTGTTCGCTCCTCCGTTCGTGCCCGTCTGACCGAGATGATGCGGATTTGCTCATGGCGATAGGTGTGGCTTCGTTGGCCGACCGTCAGGCCGGACCCGAGTCGCCCTCCGACTGCTGAAGCGCCTCCCACTGGCCCATGAGGTCGCCGACCTCCCACATCAGGTTCTGGTGGCGGTCGACCACCGGCTGGGCGGCCTCGCGGTCCTCGTAGAACCCCGGCGAGGCCATCGTCGCCTCGATCTCCTTGATCTTGCCCTCGCGCTCGGCGATGCGCCGCTCGAGCTCGCCGATGCGCTTCTCGCGGGCCGCCCGCGCGCGCTTGAGGCGGCGCTCGGCCTGGGCGCGTTGGCGGCGCTCCTCCCGGCCCTGCCGGCCCGCGGTGTGACCGGCGGGCTTGCCGGGCCGGGGGCGATCGGCGCGTTTGGCCGGCGCGGCGTCGGGGCGCGGGCCGCCCTCGGCGGGGCGCGGCCGCGCGGTGGTGGGGCGCTCGGCGGTATCGGCCGGCGCGGGCGCCGCGTCGGGCGGGGCCCCGCGGTGGGCCTTGCTCCAGCGGAACTCCTCGTAGGTGCCCGGGTAGCGGACGGCGGCGCCGCCGCCGACCTCGATGACGGTGGTGGCGAGCTTGTCCACGAAGTAGCGGTCGTGGGAGACGAAGACGAGGGTGCCGTCGAAGTCGGCGAGGGCGTCGAGGAGGACGTTGGTCGAGTCGATGTCGAGGTGGTTCGTCGGCTCGTCGAGGAGCAGGGTGTTGGCGGGGCAGAGGAGCATGCGCGCCACCGCGAGGCGGGTGCGCTCGCCCCCCGAGAGCACCCGCGCCGGCTTCGTCACGTCGTCGCCCGAGAACAGGAAGCCGCCGAGGATGTTGCGGATGGCGGGGAGCATCTCGACCGACGAGGCGGCGCCGAGGGTGTCGTAGACGGTCAGGTCGGGGTCGAGGCGCGTGGCCTCGTCCTGCGCGAAGTACTGCGCCACGAGGTTGTGGCCCTCGACGCGCGACCCCCGGTCGGGGGGCTCGGCCCCCGACAGCATGCGCATCAGGGTCGACTTGCCCGCCCCGTTGGGCCCCACGATCGCGATGCGGTCGCCCCGCACCACGTGCACGTCCACGTCGTCGAGCACGACCGTCGGGCCGTAGGCCTTGCGGACCCCCTGCAGCTCGAGCGCCACGCGGCCGCTCTTCCGGCACTGGGGGAACGAGAAATGCACGCGCTTCCGTTCCGGCGGCACCTCGATGGGGGTGATCTTCTCGAGCATCTTCACCCGGCTCTGGACCTGGGCGGCCTTGCTCGCCTTGTAGCGGAACTTGTCGATGAAGCGCTGGATGCGGGCGACCTCCTCGTCCTGCCGCTTCTTCTGCTCGCGCAGGGCCGCGACCCGCGCGTCGCGCGCGACGAGGTACTCGGAGTAGGTGCCCACGTAGGGCGTCAGGCCGCGCCGGTCGATCTCGGCGATGCGGGTCACCACCCGGTCGAGGAAGTACCGGTCGTGGGAGACGAGCACGAGGGCGTGGGGATAGTCGGCGAGGTAGTCCTCGAGCCAGTTGCGGGCCTCGAGGTCGAGGTGGTTCGTGGGCTCGTCGAGCAGCAGCACGTGGGGCCGGCGCAGGATCAGCTTGGCGAGGGCGATGCGCATCTGCCAGCCGCCGGAGAAGGTGTCGGTGGGCTTCTCGAAGTCGTCCGGCGCGAACCCGAGCCCGTTCAGGACCCCCGCGACCCGGAGGTCGATGGTGTAGCCGTCGCCGTCGCGGAACCGGTGCTGCAGCTCGCTGTAGCGCTCCAGGACGGCGTCGTGCTCCTCGCGCGAGTACCGCGGGTCGGCGAGCCGGTGCTCAAGGTCCTCCATCGTCCGCTGGATGTCGAGCAGGGGCTGGAACGCGCTGCGGACCTCGTCGACGAGCGGGCGCCCCGAGTGGTCGAGGCCGTCCTGCGGCAGGTAGCCGACGGTCAGCCCGCTGCGCTTCGCCATCGTCCCGCTGTCGGCCTCGTCGAGGCCGGCGAGCATCCGCAGCAGCGTCGTCTTGCCCGAGCCGTTCGGGCCGCACAGGCCGACCCGGTCCCCGGCCGAGATCTGCCAGGTGACGCGGTCGAACAGGGTGCGGCCGCCGAACCCCTTGGTCAGCGACGACAGTTGCAGCATCGCGGTGTCTTCTTCGGGTCGGTAGGCGGATCGGTCGGGCGTTCCGGGGCCGCGGTCCGCGCCGCGGGGGAACGATAAATCATAGCGCACGGGCCCGCGGGCGGCCGCCGCCGGCGGGCGGTCGCGGGCACCTGCCCCGGCCCGTGGTGGTTGGCCCGCGGCTCCGCGCGGAGAGCGGATCGTCTCCGCCGCAGACCTTTTGCGGCCGCGCGGCGTCTAATGGTTTGATCGCTTGAACGGGGTTCCGGACCGACTCGCGGCCGGCGGCCCGGAACGTGCGCCGTCGCGCAACCGGCGGCCCAAGGCGCGGGAACTCGCCGCCCTCGAGCGGAACCGCATCCCGCCCGCCGGCGTTCTAGGTGTGCGACACGATGGTGCCTCGCCCGAGCGCCGCGGGGGCTGCCGACGGCGCTTCGAGGCGGCGCGGATAATGGGCGGACGCGGGTAACGGAAGGGCGTAACCGGCACGTCACCACGGGTGCGGCACCATGAGCGCGACGCGGGCGGCGGCGGCCATGCAGAGAACCGACGAGGAGCTGGTCGCCCTGGCGACGGCCGGCGACTCCGACAGCTTCAACCAGTTGATCGTCCGCTGGGAGCGGTCGATCTTCGCGCTGGCGTTCCGCGTCCTGGGCCGGGAGGAGGACGCCCGCGACGTCTGCCAGGAGACCTTCCTCCGCGCGTTCCGCGGCATCAAGCGGTTCAAGGGCCAGTCGAAGTTCTCGTCGTGGCTGTACCGCATCGCCTTGAACCTCTGCCGCGACTGGATGCGCCGGGAGCGCCGCTCGGCCAGCCTCGCGCCGCTC
Source organism: Vicinamibacterales bacterium (assembly GCA_963666855.2). Taxonomy (GTDB): domain Bacteria; phylum Acidobacteriota; class Vicinamibacteria; order Vicinamibacterales; family UBA8438; genus JAJEEA01. Next base: position 8,894 of record CAXXTG010000173.1, on the reverse strand, counting down.
GACGAGGAGACCGAGCCGGCGCCGCCGCCGGGCGCGGCGCGGCCGGAGACGGCCGAGGACCGGGCGGTGCGCCGGGACCTGAGACGGGTGCTCACCCGGGCGATGTCGGCGCTGTCCGACGATCAGCGCATCACCATCGTGCTCAAGGAGTACCATGGCCTGACCTTCAGGGAGATCGCCGACCTGCAGGGATGCCCGTTGAGCACCGTGAAGACGCGGCTCTACCAGGGGCTCGGGGTCCTGCGGCGGCACCTGCGGCGGGAGGGCGTGAACGGCGCGGCCGATTTCACGGGGCGGCGGGCGGCCGAGGCCGGCCCGCGGTCGGGCGCGGATGTCAGCGGAGCGGCGCGAGAACGATGAGCGAGAACGGCACCTGTATCGAGAAGGAGGCGTTGGTCGACTACCTGTACGGGGAGTCCCACGCCGACGCGCGGAGCCGGGTCGACGCGCACCTCCGGTCGTGCGAACGCTGCGCCGGCGAATTCCGATCGCTGACGGACGTTCGCGGGACCATCGCGGCGTGGGAGCCTCCCGACGCGGACCTCGGGTTCCGCGTCGTGGCCGATGCGGGCGGCCCGTCGCCGGCCCGTGCGCGTTGGCGTCCGGCGTGGGCCCTGGCCGCCGCCGCGGTGCTCGCCGTAGCGGCGGTGGCGCTGATCGTGCGGCCGGAGATCGAGGTGACGAGCGGCGGGAGCGTCCTGCGCATCGGTTGGAGCGGCGGCGGGACCGGGACGCCGGCCGTGTCGGGCGGGGCGCCGGGCGAGTCGGGAAGGGCGGCGACGGAATCCGACGCGCGTCCGGCGGCGGAGCCGTCGGGGCCGACCCTGCGGGGCACGCCGGCGGGGCTGCGGACCGGCGGCGGGGCGATGTCCGTCGCCGGTTCCGGGGTCGGGGCGGACGCGGACCCCCTGTCGGGTGACGAGGTGTTGCTGCGGCAGCTTCGGGAGCTGATTCGAGACGACGCGGCGGCCCGTCGGGAGCTCGCGGAGTACGTGCATCGGGTTTCGGAGCGCCGCTGAGGGCGTCGGGCCGGAGCCCGCGCGACGGCATGATCTACAATCTCTCCATGACTGTTGAAGCGGGACGCCGCGCGGCCGGCCGGCGGCCGTGGCTCGCGGCCCTCGCCGTGCTCGTGCTGGCGGCGGGGTGCGGCCCGTCCATCGACGTGCCGACGGCCCTGCAGGTCACCCAGGTGTCGAGCGGCTGGTTCGACGCCGGCCTCGACCCCCTGGGCCGGAACAAGCTCGTCCCCACCGTCTCGTTCCGCCTCGAGAACCTGACCGCCGACACCGTCCAGTACCTGCAGCTCAACGCGGTGTTCAAGCGGCAGAACGAGACGGAGGAGTGGGGGAACGCCTTCGTGCGCGCCGTCGGCACGGAGGGCCTCGACGCCGGCCAGACCACCGAGATCCTGCGGCTCGAGTCGGGACGCGGCTACACGGGGGAGCAGACCCGCGCCGAGATGCTCGAGCACCGCGACTTCGTCGACGTCACGATGGACCTCTTCGTCAAGCACCGCGGCGACCAGTGGGTGTTTCTGGACACGGTCCCCGTCGATCGCCGGCTTCTGACCCGCTAGGCGTCCGCGCCGGAGAGCGGCGGCGGATTCCTGGCGGGGTTGGCGGGGCGCCGAACCGAGCCTCGGCGGCGGTTGGCGGGCCGGCGGACGGCCCCTTCGGCGCCCGGCGCGGAGGCGCGGTCGCGCGGGCCGTCCCGCTGACGCGGAATCACGCGGCCCCGGGGGACGGAACCGGGGGGCGATCGGGTCTCGATCCACCGCCATGTCCGGTCTCGACCGCCGCCTCGGCCCCCTCGACGGCGCCGCCGTCGTCGTCTCCAACGTCATCGGCGGCGGCATCTTCCTGCTGCCCGCGGTCGTCGCGGGGCTGACGCCGCACCCGTGGTGGATGATCGGGGCGTGGGCGGCCGGCGGCGCCCTCGCGTTCGCGGGGGCGATGGCCTACGCCGAACTCGCGGCCCTGCGCCCGCGCGCCGGCGGCGAGTACGTCTACCTGCGCGAGGCGTTCGGTCCGTTGCCCGCCTTCCTCACCGGCTGGACCTCGTTCGTGGCCGGCTTCAGCGGGGCCATCGCGGTCGGCGCGGTCGGTTTCGCCGCCTACCTCGGCCGCCTCGTGCCCGCCGCCGGCGACACGGCGCCCTGGGCGGTCCTGCCCCTCGGCGTCGTCACCCTCACCGTCTCGCCCCAGGCCCTCGCGGCCCTCGCCGTCATCGGCGTCCTGACCGCCGTCCACCTCGTCGGGCTGGGGCCGGGGCGGGCGGTGCAGAACGCGCTGGCGGTGATGAAGGTGGCGCTGATCGCGGCCTTCGTCGTCCTCGGCTTCACCCTCGGCCGGGGCTCGGGCGCGAACTTCGCGGAGGCCGGCGGGGAGGTGACGGGCGCCGGGTGGCTGCTCGCCCTCCTGCCGGTCATGTTCGCGTACTCGGGCTGGAACGCCGCGTCGTACCTCGCCGAGGAGATCCGGGACCCCGGCCGCAATGTGCCGCTGGCCCTGGGGCTGGGGACCGCGGCGGTGGTGGCGCTCTACGTGCTGTTGAACCTGCTGTACGTCTATGCCCTGCCCGTCACCGAGTTCGGCGCCGCCGGCCACATGGCCGACGGGGTGGCCGAGCGCCTGTTCGGTCCGGGGGCGGCGGCCCCCGTCGCCGCCGCCTCCGCGGTGATGATCGCGGCGAGCCTGAGCGCCATGGTGTTCGCGGGGCCGCGCGTCTACTACGCGATGGCGCGGGACGGGCAGTTCTTCGCCGCCGCCGCCGCCGTGCACCCCCGGTTCCGCACCCCGGCGGCGGCCATCGCGGCGCAGAGCGCGTGGTCGGGGCTGCTGGTGCTGAGCGGCACGTTCCAGGAGCTGGTCGACTACACGGCGTTCGCCGTCGTGCTGTTCGCGGGGGTGGCGGTGGCCGCGCTCTTCGTGCTGCGCCTCCGCGAGCCCGACGCGCACCGCCCCTTCCGGGCGTGGGGCTATCCGGCCGCCCCCCTGGTCTTCGTGGCGGTGAGCGCCGCCCTCGTCGTCAACGCCGTCCGGATCAACCCGGGGCCCTCGCTGGCCGGCGTCGCGCTCATCGCGGCGGGGATTCCGGTCTACTTCCTCACGCGGCGGGGAGCTTCCCGCGGGTCTTGAGGCATCCGGCCGGGTCCGGGGGGGGGCGGCCGGGTTGCAGGCATGCCCGCCAGCGGATACGCTCGGACGATGCCGACCACGCGGAGCACGACCATCCTCGCCGTCCGGCACGGGGGCCGGACCGTCATGGGGGGCGACGGGCAGGTGACCTTCGGCGAGACCGTCGTCAAGCAGGGCGCCCGCAAGATCCGGCGCCTCTACAACGATCGGATCCTCGCCGGGTTCGCCGGCTCCGCCGCCGATTCGTTCGCCCTGTTCTCGCGGTTCGAGTCGAAGCTCGAGCAGTACCGCGGCAACCTGGAGCGCTCGGCGGTGGAGCTCGCCAAGGACTGGCGCACCGACCGCATGCTGCGGCGCCTCGAGGCGATGCTGATCGTGCTCGACGCCGACTCCACGTTCCTGCTGTCGGGGAACGGGGACCTCATCGAGCCGGACGACGGCATCGTCGCCATCGGGTCGGGGGGCGGCTACGCCCTCGCCGCCGCGAGGGCCCTCGCGCTGCACGCCGATCTCCAGGCGAAGCAGATCGTCGAGCACGCGATGGCGATAACCGCGTCCATTTGCATTTACACGAACGCCAGTGTCACGATCGAGGAGTTGTAGCGCCGGCCGGCGCCGTGGCCGCGGCCGGAACGCGCGGCGTCGGCCGACCGTCCGCCGCGGCCGTCCCCGCCGTCGGTCGGCGGCGGGGCGGCCGGCGCCGGCGCGGACCGGTGGGAGCAGCCCCAGGGGCCGTCGACGGGACGGGGGCGGCCCGCCTAGCCGCGCGAACCGGCGGGCCGCGCCGGCCGCGCCCGTCTTGACGACCGCCGGGCGGCCGCCTCTTGGAGCGGGACGCACCCCATAGTCCAGATGCCCATCTATCTTCCCGAATCACTGGCGTCTCCGGCGCCCCCCGAGTCGGAAGCCGCCGGCGAGCCGTCGGTCGACAACCTGACCCCGCGCCAGATCGTCGCCGAGCTCGACAAGTACGTCATCTCGCAGGCCCAGGCGAAGCGGGCGGTCGCGGTGGCCCTGCGGAACCGGATGCGGCGGCAGAAGCTGTCGCCGGAGCTGGCCGAGGAGGTCGCGCCGAAGAACATCCTGATGATCGGGCCGACCGGGGTCGGGAAGACCGAGATCGCCCGCCGCCTCGCGCGGCTGGCGCAGTCGCCCTTCCTCAAGGTCGAGGCGTCGAAGTTCACCGAGGTCGGCTACGTCGGCCGCGACGTGGAGTCGATGGTGCGCGACCTCGTCGAGCTCGCGGTGGACATGGTGCGCGAGGAGCGGGTGGAGGGGGTGCGGGCCAAGGCCCGGCAGAACGCCGAGGCGCGGCTGCTCGACCTCCTCCTGCCCCCGCTGCCCAAGCCGGTGCAGGAGAACGATCCGGGCCCGGCGCGCGAGCAGCACGAGCGGACCCGCGCCCGGCTGGCGGCCCAGCTCGCCGAGGGGCGGCTCGACGAGCGCGAGGTCGAGGTCGACGTCCAGCAGAAGAACTTCCCCTCGTTCGAGGTCATCTCCGGCTCGTCGATCGAGGAGATCGACATCAACATCAAGGACATGCTGCCCACCCTGTTCCAGGGGCGGGGCCGGAAGCGGCGGGTCAAGGTGCCGCAGGCCTTCGACCACCTCGTGCAGGAGGAGGAGCAGAAGCTGGTCGACACCGACAGCGTGCGGTCGGCGGCGGTCAACCGGGTCGAGGAGGCGGGCATCATCTTCATCGACGAGATCGACAAGGTGACGGGCCGCGAGGGCGGGCACGGGCCGGACGTCAGCCGCGAGGGCGTGCAGCGCGACATCCTGCCCATCGTCGAGGGCACCACCGTCAACACCAAGCACGGGATGGTGCGCACCGACCACATCCTGTTCATCGCGGCGGGGGCGTTCCACGTCGCGAAGCCGTCCGACCTGATTCCCGAGCTGCAGGGGCGCTTCCCCATCCGGGTCGAGCTCGACGCCCTCGAGACGGCGGACTTCGTGCGCATTCTGACCGAGCCGCGCGGTTCGCTCGTCAAGCAGTACACCGCGCTGCTCGCGACCGAGGGGGTCGAGCTGACGTTCCGGCCCGACGCCGTCGACCGGGTGGCGGAGTTCGCGACCCGCGTCAACGAGCGCTCCGAGAACATCGGCGCGCGGCGCCTCCACACCATCATGGAGAAGCTCCTCGACGACGTCTCGTTCAACGCGCCGGACCTCGACGAGAAGGCCGTCGTCATCGACGCCGCCTACGTCGACCGGATGCTGGCCGACGTCGTCGGCAACGAGGACCTCTCCCGCTACATCCTGTGACCGTGCCCGGGCGCCGCGGCGTGTTGGCGGTCGGGTTGCTCGCCGCCGCCCCCCTCTGGGGGTGCGGCATGAAGGGGCCGCCGCAGGCGCCGGTCGTGCTGGTGCCGGCGGCGGCGACCGACCTCGCGGTGCAGCGTCTCGGCGACGAGGTGTCCATCCGCTTCGTCCTCCCGACCGCGAACGAGGACCGCTCGGAGCCGGCGTCGCTCGCGCGGGTCGACGTCTACGCGATGACCACGCAGCCCCGCCTGCCTCCCGACCGGACGCTCGAGCTCGAGGAGTTCATGGAGGCGGCGACCCTCGTCGCCTCCCTTGATGTCGCCCCGCCGCCGGACCCCGGGGAAGCCGAGCCGGACGGCGGGGGGGAGGGCGGGGAGGCTCCGGCGGAGACGGCGTCCGAGGAGGTGCCTCCGGCGGAGGCGGACGCGGGGGACGAACCGCCGCGGCAGGGCGACCCGGTGCTGCTCACGGAGGCCCTGACGGCCGAGGTCGCCGCGCCCGTCGACCCCTGGGAGGAGGAGCGCGAGCGTCTGCTCGAGCAGGAGGCGGAGGCGCGGGAAGCGGAGGAGGAGGGCGCGGACGAGCCGGAGCGGCCGGTCATGGTGCCGTTGATGACGCCGCCCCTGCCCGGTCCGCTGCAGCGCGAGTACCTCGTGGTGCAGGTTTCCGAGGAGGGTGAGGAGTCGGAGGGCGGGGAGCGCATCGTCGTGCCGCTGGGCGTCCGGCCGCCCGAGCCGCCGCCCGCGCCGGAGGTGGTCTATACCGAGACCACCGTCGACGTCACCTGGGAGCCGCCGACCGGGGTCCGGGAGACGGTTCAGGGCCCGGTGACGGACGAGACGGCCGCGGCCGGCGAAGACCCGGAGGTCGGGACGGCCGGGGAGCTCGACGAAGGCGGGGGACCGGTCGGGGGGGCGGCGGCGGGCGGGCCCGCGGGGGCGGCGGGGGAAGCCGCCGCACCGCCGCCCGCCGACGCTTCGCCCGGCGGCACCCCGACTCCCGATGAGACGCCGGCTTCAGAAGGGGCGGCCGCATCGGGCGGGGCCGACACCCCTGACGAGACCGCCTCCGAGCGGGCCGCGCCGGACGCCGCCGCGGACGCCGCCGGGGAAGCGGGAACGGAGGAGGCCGGGGCCGGGGGCGATGCGCCGGCGGACGAGGCGGAGGAGCCCGCGGCGCCGGCGGCCCGGCTGGAGTCGCGGCCGATCGTCGAGTGGCCGCCCGCGTCGACCTACGAGGTGTTCGAGATCGTCGAGGCGGACGACGGCGGCTCTCCGGCCGCGCCCGAGCCGCTCAGCGAGACCCCGCTCGACGAGCCCGCGTACTCGGAAGAGCGGGGGGAGTACGGCGCGGAACGGTGCTACGCCGTCCGCACCCTCGACGTGGTGGCGGGGTTCGAGGTGCGCAGCCGGCTCTCCCCGGCCACCTGCGTCACGTTCGTGGACACGTTCCCCCCGGCCGCGCCCGACGGGCTGACCGCCGTGGGCAGCCCGGGAGAGGTGAGCCTGTTGTGGCGGCCGAACGGCGAGGAGGACCTCGCGGGCTATCTGGTGTTGCGCGGCTTGCCGGGGGATGAGACACTGCAACCGCTGATGGACGCGCCGATGTCCGGGAACACCTACCGCGACACGACCGCGGCGCCCGGGGTGCGTCACGCCTACGCGGTGCGGGCGGTCGACGCCGCGTCCAATCCGAGCGAGCCGTCGGACCGCGTGGAGGCGACGGCGCGCTAGGCGTCCGCGCCGTAGAACGGTGCGGACGCCCAGCGGTTGGTCGGGCGGCCATCGGAGCCGGTCGGCGGCCATTGGCGGGCGGGGCGGCTGCGCGCGTCTCCGCGGTGCCGGTTCGCGGCGCGGGTGGGGCCGGCGGTTTCCGGACGGATTGCACATGGAGTCGATCTATCGAGTCGAGCACGGCGGGCGGGTGCTGCACGCGGTTCGCGCGGACGGCGGGTGGCGCGCGCTGGAGGGCGATCCCTTCGGGGCGCCGGCCGCCGGCGAGCCCCTCGGCGGCGGCGCGCCGCGCATCCTGGCCCCGGTCGCGCCGTCCAAGATCGTCGCGGTGGGGTTGAATTACCGCGACCACGCGGCCGAGATGAACAAGGCCCTGCCCGACGAGCCGCTGATCTTCCTGAAGCCGTCGACCGCGGTGATCGGGCCGGGGGCGTCCATCGTCCTGCCGCCCGGCGCGGGCCGGGTCGACTACGAGGCCGAGCTGGGGCTGGTCATCGGCCGCACCGCCCGCCACGTGCCCGCGGACCGCGCGCACGAGGTCGTGGCCGGGTTCACCTGCGTCAACGACGTGACCGACCGCGGCCTCCAACGCCGCGACGTGCAGTACACGCGCGCCAAGGGGTTCGACACCTTCGCCCCGGTGGGGCCGTGCATCGCCCCCGCCGACCTCGACCGGCCCGTCGGCATCGAGTCGCGGGTGAACGGCGAGCGGCGGCAGCACTCGAGCACCGGCGAGCTGATCTTCCCCCTGCGGCGGATCGTCGAGTTCGTCTCCGCGGTGATGACCCTGCTCCCCGGGGACGTCCTGGCCACGGGGACGCCCCCCGGGGTCGGGCCCCTCGCGCCGGGCGACCGGGTCGTGGTCGCGATAGAGGGCGTGGGGGAGCTCGAGAACGACGTCGTGGCCGGCGGCGCGGACCCCGGCCGTTAGTCACCTTGCCGCGCGCCGAGCGCCGGCGCGGATCCGTTCGCCCGAACCGCGGGCATCATTGGTCGAGGCAGGCATGAAGCTGTTCGTAGACACCGCGAACGTCGAGGAGATAGAGGCCCTCGCCCCGCTCGGCATCGTCGACGGGGTGACCACCAACCCGTCGCTGCTGGCGAAGACCGGGGCCGACCCGCGCGCCGTCCTGAAGCGCATCTGCGAGGTCGTGCGGGGACCGGTCAGCGCCGAGGTGGTGGCCACCGACGCCGCCGGCATGGTGCGCGAGGGCCGCGAGCTCGCCGGCATCGACCCCGACATCGTCGTCAAGGTGCCGTTCGGGAAGCCCGGCGTCCAGGCGTGCCGCGAGCTGACCGAGGACGACATCCGCGTCAACGTCACCCTGATCTTCTCGGCCGCCCAGGCCCTGCTTGCGGCCAAGGTCGGGGCTGCGTTCGTGAGCCCGTTCGTCGGGCGGCTCGACGACATCGCCACCCCGGGCATGGACCTCATCACCCAGATCGTCGACATCTTCCAGAACTTCCCCCTGTCGACCGAGGTGCTCGTGGCGAGCACCCGGGGGCCCATGCACATCGTCGAGGCGGCGCGGCTCGGGGCCGACGTCTGCACCTGCCCCCCGAAGGTCATCGACGCGTTGTTCAACCACCCCCTGACCGACATCGGCCTGGAGCGGTTCCTCGCGGACTGGGCCAAGGCCCGCCAGCCCGTCGGTTAGGACGGTGACGGAAACCACCTTGCCACGCGCCAAGCGCCGGGAACCGCGGGAAACGGGCCGCGTCCGCATGCAGTCGGCGGACCGGTAGCGATCAC
>CAXXTG010000172.1:0-19408 GCA_963666855.2 Vicinamibacterales bacterium | reverse complement strand
GCCGACCCATCGTCGTCTCCCGCCTGCGCGAGGTCACGCGGTGCACGCCGGCAAGGGAGGGCGCATTCGGACAGCCGTTGCCGCGGAGGAGCGCGTCCGTGCTCGATTATCGAGCCTGAGTGGAGGGACAGGGGGCGGATCATGTTTCTCGAGCGATGGCGGCGCGCATGGCGGGTTCGGCTGGGGATGCTCTTCGACCGACATCGGGCCGACCGCGAGCTGGACGAGGAGTTGCGGCATCATGTCGCGCTCGCGACGGAGGCCCGCCGGGCGCGGGGCGTCCCGCCGGCCGAGGCGCGGCGGCGGGCGCTGGTGAGCCTCGGGGGGCTCGAGTCGGCCCGGAGCCGCGTGCGCGACGCGCGGTTCGCGGCGGCCCTCGTGACGAGCTGGCGGGATATCCGCTTCGCGGCCCGCGGCCTCGTCCGCCGACCGCTCGCCGCGGTGGTGGCGGTCGGCACGCTGAGCCTCGGTCTCGCGTCGGTGACGGCGCTGTTCGCGGTCGTCGATGCGGTGGTTCTGCAGCCGGTCGGCGACGACGATTCCCGGCTGGTTCGTATCTGGAAGGACGACGTCGAACGGGGCGGCGGGCTCCTGTTTCCGATCTCCTATCCCGAATACCTGGTGTGGAAGGACGAGGCGGCCGGCTTCGACGCCCTCGCGGCCATCAACTATGCCGACGGCGCCACGACCGCCGTCCTGATCGATGACGAGCCGGTCACGGCCAACCGCGTCCTGGCCTCGGCCGGGCTCCTGGACGTGGTCGGGGCGAGGCCGGCCCACGGGCGCCTCCTCGAGGCCGCGGACGATATCGAAGGCGCCGAGCTCGTCGCCGTCGTCAGCCACCGATTCTGGCGGCGCGTCAGCGGCGACCCGGCCTTCGTCGGTCAGCGCATGAGGTTCCCCGGAGGAACGCCGTTCACGGTTGTCGGGGTCCTGCCGCCCGACGTGTCCTACCCGGTCGACGCCGACATCTGGCTGCCGCTGGTTCCCGCGTTCGGTCGCGACCTCGACGCGCCCCTGGACAGCCCGCGGACCCGGCAGTTCCACGTCGTGGGGCGGCTCGCGCCGGGCGTCTCGATCGGCCGGGCGCGGTCCGAGTTGGCGGTCATCCACGGGCGGCTGAGCGCGGCGCATCCCGAGGACTACCCGCGGATGCCGATCGTGGTGACGCCGCTGCTCGACACCGTCGTCGGCCACGTCCGGCCCACCCTCGCGGTCCTGCTGGCCGGCGCCGCGCTGGTGTTCCTCGTCGCGGGGGCCAACGTCGCCATCCTGCTGCTCATGCGGGCCGAGTCGCGCCGCGTCGAGATGGCCGTGCGGTCGGCGCTGGGCGCGACGCGCGGACAGCTCCTGCGGCAGACCGTGATCGAGGCGGCGGTCCTCGGCGTGGCGGGCGTGGGCGGGGCGCTGATTCTGGGTCGCGGGCTGCTCGCGCTCACGAGCGTCATCGATCCGGCCCAGGTGCCGCGCATCGACGAGGCGGCGCTCGGCCCCGAGGTCGTGGCGTTCACCGCCGCCGCGATGACGGCGTGGGTCCTGGCGTTCGGCACCGCTCCCGCATGGCAGACGCGTGCGGGGAGACTGCGCGGCTTTCTCGCGCATCGCTCCGCCGAGCCGCCCCACGGGACGGGTCGACGACTGCGGGTGATGGCCGCCGCCCAGATTGCGTTCGCGGTGGTGGTCCTCGTCTCGGCCGGGCTGCTGGTCCGGTCGCTCTGGCAACTGCAGTCGATCGACCGCGGGATCGAGGCCGACGGCGTCGTGACGACGCGCATGTACCTGCCGCTGCAACGCTACGGCACTCCCGACGAGGTCCGCGCGTTCTACGACCGCGCGGTCGCCGCCATCGAACGGCTTCCCGGCGTGATCTCGGCGGCGCCGTATCACCTGCCGCCGGGGACGGGCACGACCGGCCTCAGCTCTCCGTTTCAGTTCGAAGGTCAGACGCCGGACGAGTCGGCGACGAACGAGTGGGCCAACTGGGACATCGCGACGCCGCGGTACTTCGAGACGATGGGGATCCCGATCGTGCGCGGGCGCGCCTTCGCGCGCACCGACACCGCCGATGCGCGGCGCGTGGCCGTCGTGAGCGAGAGCGCGGCGGCGCGCTATTGGCCCGGCGAGGAGCCGATCGGCAAGCGGGTCCGCATCAGCCCGCGGTTCGAGTGGGCGACGGTGGTGGGGGTCGCCGCCGACCTGAGGTACCGCGAGCTCACCAACAACTGGATGACGGTCTACTTTCCGGCCCCGCAGTCGTTCCACTTCCAGCCCGGCAACCTCGCCATTCGCACCGGGCGGCCGCCGTCGACGCTGTTGCCCGCCATCCGCGACACGATTCAGGCCATCGAACCGGCGATACCGATGGAGACGCTGACGCCGATGGACGAGCTGCTCGCCGCGGAGCTCGCCCGGCCGCGACTCGCGGTGCAGATCTCAACCGGCTTCGGACTGGTGACGCTGGCGCTGATTACGGTGGGCCTGTTCGGAACGGTGTCGTTCGACGCGAGACAGCGACGGTTCGAGATGGCGATACGTTCGGCCCTGGGGGCGGGCCCGCGCGCGCTGCGACGCCTCGTCGCGGGGCGGGGGCTGCGGACCGCGGCGGCGGGCGTGGTCGCGGGCCTCGTTGCGACCGCCATGGGAACGCGCGCCCTGGCCGCGGTGCTGTTCGGCGTCGCCCCGCTCGATCCGGTCACCCTGGCGGCGGTCTCCGGCGGGCTGGCGCTCCTGGCCGTCCCGGCGTGTTGGCTTCCCGCCCGGCGGGCGGCGTCCACCGACCCCGCGGAGGCGCTCCGAAGCTGTGAATGAGAGACAAGCCGGACGGGGCCGGCTCCGGGGTCGGGGGTCAACCGGTATCGCCCGGCCGCGCCATGCGGTAGCCGACCCCGCGCACGGACGTGACGTAGGCGGGGCTGGCCGCGTCGTCGCCCAGCTTCCGGCGCAGCTTCTTCACGAAGGCCCGCACGAGCTTCGAGTCGCTGACGCCGTGCCGGCCCCACACCTGACGCAGCAGGACTTCGTGCGTCATCACCCGCCCCGCGTTCACCGCGAGTGCGCGGAGCAGGTCGAACTCGGTCGCCGTCAGTGCGACCGGACGCCCGTCGACGGTCACCCGGCGGGCCCCGTAGTCGATGGCCAGACCTTCCAGGCGGAACGGTTCGGGCTCGGCCTCGCGGCGCAACGCCGCCCGGACCCTCGCCGTCAGCTCGGTCGGCGAGAACGGCTTGACGATGTAGTCGGCCGCCCCGACCTCCAGGGCCCGCGCGATCGTCTCGTCGCGGCCGTACCCGGAGATGAAGATCACGGGCCGATCCGCCAGCTCGGGGATGCGCCCCATCAGCTCGATGCCGTCGACGCCGGGCAGCATCAGGTCGAGCAGCACCAGCCGGGGCTTCTCTCTCGCGAGAAGGTCCGACACCTCCTGCGGGTCGCCGGCCGTCACGAGCGGATCGTAGCCGGCCACGGTGAGCGTCTCCCGCACGTAGCGCAGCGTCTGCGGGTCGTCGTCGACCACCAGGATCTGCGTCGGCTCGTGTCCGCCCCGGCGCGCGCGGGCGCGCGTCGCGGCGGCGCCGCTCTCGGCTTCCGCGGCCACCGGAATCGTGAAGGTGATCCGCGTGCCCAGGCCCACCCCGCCGCTCTCGGCCCGGATGCGCCCGCCGTGGGCCTCCACCAGCCCCTTGCAGATGGCGAGCCCCAGGCCGGTCTGGCCGATCCGGGCCTCGGCGCCGCCGGGGCGCCCGTGCTTGCGGAACAGCAGCGGCAACTGGTCCGGCGGCACGCCCCGGCCCTCGTCGGCGACCGTGACCGCCACGTGCACGCCGTCGCGCACCGCCGAGACGCGGATGGGCGACGACTCGGGGGAGTGGCGGGATGCGTTGGACAGGAGGTTGTTCAGAACCTGAGCGATGCGCTGCCGGTCGGCCAGCACCCGGGGCAGGTCGGGCGGCAGGTCGATGCGCACCGCGTGCCGGCCGCCGCCGCTCAGGAAGGTGTTCCGGGCCTGCTCCACGAGGCCGGCCAGGGCCTCCCGCTCGGGCGACACCGACAGCGTCCCCGTCTCGATGCGCCCCGCGTCGAGCAGGTCGCTGATCAGGCTCCGCATCTGATCGGCCTGCTCGTCGATGATGCGGAAGAACTGGAGCATCTCGGCGCGGTCGAGGGCCGGCGAAGCGCCCAGGACCGTGGTGGCGGAGCCCTTGATGGAGGTCAGCGGGGCCCGCAGCTCGTGGCTCACCAGGCTCAGGAACTCGGTCCGCGACCGTTCGATATCCGCCAGCGGCGCCAGGTCCTGCACCGTGACCACGAGGGACTCGACGGCGCCTTCCGCGGAACGGATGGGCGTGGCGTTGACGAGGGTGGTGACGTTCCGCCCGCCGGCGACTTCGAGGACCATCTCCTCGGCGCGCACCGCCGTCGCGCTGCTGAACACCTGCGCCCGGACGTGCTCTTCCAGCGAGATCTCCCGCCCGTCCGCGAGCCGGCACTTGACGATCTCCAGAAGCTGTTCCGGCACGTCGCCCGCCGTGCCCCGGGCCCCGACGATCCGCTTGGCCTCCCGGTTGATCAGCAGCAGGCGGCCGGTCCGGGCATCCACGACGGCCACGCCCACCGGCGAGGTGTCGACCAGGGCCTCCAGGTTGGCGCGGGCCCGCCGCTCGTCGCGGTGCGTGCGGGCGTTGGCGATGGCCGCAGCCGCCTGCGAGGCGAACAGCACCAGGAGCTCTTCGTCCTCGTCCGTGAATCCGCGCCCGCCGTCCTTTCCGGCGAGAACGAAATCGCCGACCGGCGCGCCCTGGTGCCGCATCGGCGTGGCCTGGAAGGCCAGCGGATAGTTGAGGTCCGACGTAAAGCCGAGCGAGCGGACGTAGTCGGCCAGGTTCGGCTTGCGCAGCGCGCCGGGCAGGGCCCGGATGTGCTCGAAGAGCCGCAGCCCGTCGGGCCATTCCAAGAGGCTCCGATGCTCGTCCGCCGAGAAACCCGCCGTCACGAAATCCTGGAGCTGCCCCGCGTCGCCGGTGGTCGTGATGGCGCCGTAGCGGGCGCCGGTCAGGACCCGCGCGGTCTCGACGATTTCGCGCAGCACCGTGTCGAGGTCGAGGCTCGCGCTGATGCGCACGCTCGCCGCGCTGAGCTGCGACATGCGGTCCCGCAACACCACGATTTCCCGCTGCAGGTCGTCGGCCCGGCTCACGTCTCCGCCTCCGTGCGATGGCCGACCGCCGCCGCGTGGCGGCCTGCCCGGGGTTCTGCGGAACGACGCGCCGACTCCGTTCGTTCCGAGGGGCGCTCTGGGCGTGGATTCACCATGAGGAGGCGACCGTTACCCGGATATTCACGGACAAGTCACGATGACAAACGATGGGTTCGGCAAGAATCGGCCTACACCCGACAGGCGGCGGAGGCGACTACGGCCAGAGCATCCGCCACTCGGTGAAATACTCCGCCTCTCCCCAAATGACGCGGAGCGTCCCCGAGGGGATGGCGCCCTCCTCGGCCGGCAGGTCCGGCTCGAGCGTGACCGCGAGGCTGCCGACCGTCCCCGCCAGCCCCCGCCGGCGGATCGGCGTCCGGCCGAAGTCGAACGACGGGTCGTAGTCGGTGCCCCACTGCCGCGTCTGGCGGCTCACGATCAGCTCGCCCCCGTCCTCGCGCGGGAGCATGAACAGGGTGTACTCGCCCCGCGGCACGTCGAGGTCGCCGAAGCGGACGTCGAAGTCGAGGGTCAGGCGGGTGGCCCAGTTCGCCCCCAGGCGCCAGACCTCGCCGTAGGGCACGAGCCTCCCGAAGATCGCGCGGCCGCGGGCGTGCGGCTGACCGTAGTCGATGGTGATGCGCGACGGGCCCGAGTGGGACGGCGTGTAGGTGAACCACCCCCCGGCGCGAAGCACGCGCCCGTCGAAGGTCACGCTCGTCGTCACCCGCCCGCTCGGCGCGACCTTGGGGATGGGGCCCGCCCCGTCCTGGGCGGCGAGCGGCGCGGCGACCAGGAGCACCGTCAGCGCGACGAACGGGGCGCGAAGGCGTGGGAGTCTGCGCCGAAGACGCGTGCGGGCGCCGGCGCGGGCTCCCCGCGGGGTCGGCCGGCCGGCACGCTCAGTCCCGGGCGGCGGTTTCCAGACCAGGATGTACATGGCATCATTCTACGGCCACTCCACGCGCCTCGACGCGCGCGTCCGCGGGATGTGGGGCAGCGTTCACCCGCCGGCCCGCAACACCCTCCGCGCCTCGACGCGCGTGTCGACGGGACAAGAGAGGTTCGCCCGCCCGGGCCGTAGGCGCCCCTCGTGCCTTGACGCGCGTGTCGGCCGGGCATGCAGACGGGTCCGTCCGCCCGGGCCGCAGACGCCCGCCGCGCCTTGACGCGCGCGTCGGGGGCGCGAGCGAGGGTCCGTCCGCACCGGTTGCAGACGCCCGCCGCGCCTTGACGCGCGCGCCCGCGGGATGAGGGCCTGAATTCCCCGCATACTGAAGAAGATGGATGCCGACGCGATGCCCCGTATCACCTCGATCGCGACCGTAGTGTTCCCGCCGCCCCGGTTCCGGCGCCGGACGGGAGAGCCGCGGCGGGTTCCGCGACCTGCAGAGCGTCGGATGCGCAGCAGGGCCCGCCGGCGGCGATTGGCGACCGCGCTTCTGGCGCTCGCGTTCGCCGCGGACGCGAGCGAGGCGGCTCAGCCCGAGAGCCGGCAGGAGCAGACCGCGGAGCGGGCCGAGACGCCGGCCGAGGAGCTGGGCCGGGCCCTCGGCATGACCCCGGCCGAGGTCGAGGCGCTGGGGCTGTCGCCCGAGGAGCTGCGGGGCCTGCTCGCGGGGTTCGCCGACGAGACGGTGGTCGTCGGCTCGCGCGCCGAGCCGCGGACGGTCACGTCGTCGCCGGTGCCGGTCGACGTGCTGTCGGCCGCGGACCTCGGCCGCCAGGGCGCGGGCGACCTGAAGGAGCAGCTCCGCACCGTCATCCCGTCGTTCAACGTCAACACCCAGCCCATCGGCGGCGCGTCGACGGTGGTCCGGCCGGCCATGCTGCGCAACCTGGCGCCCGACCACACGCTGATCCTGGTCAACGGCAAGCGGCGCCACCGCTCGTCGATCATCGACTGGCACGGCGGCAACGGGGTGGCGTACGGCTCGCAGGCCCCCGACATCTCGACCATCCCCGCCATCGCCCTCGGGCAGGTCGAGGTGCTGCGGGACGGCGCGGCGGCCCAGTACGGCTCCGACGCCATCGCCGGGGTGATGAACTTCCAGCTCAAGGACGCCGCCTCGGGCGGCTCGCTGGAACTCGACACCGGCCTGTTCGGCGGCGGCGACGGCGAGTCGTACCGGCTGGCCGGCAACGTCGGCCTCCCGCTCGGCGCGACCGGCTTCGCCAACCTCAGCCTGGAGTACGGCGAGTCGAACGGGACCAACCGCGCCGCGCCCCGCAGCGACGCGGTCGCCCTGATCGCGGCCGGCAACACCGCCATCGCCTCGGAGGCGCCGCAGATCTGGGGCGCGCCGGAGGTGGACGACGACCTGAAGCTGTTCGGCAACTTCGGCTACACGACGCCCGCCGGCGTGGACCTCTACGCCCACGCGAACTACGCCGACAAGACGGTGACCGGCGGGTTCTTCTTCCGCAACCCCAACCGGCAGCGCGGCATCTACAGCAACGACAACGGCCGGACGCTGCTGGTCGGCGACGCCCTGGCCGCCGCCGGGGCCGGGTCGGCCGGCTGCCCGACGGTGGCGATCACCGACCACCGGGCCGACCCCGCCGCCCTGCAGCGGGTGCTCGACGACCCCGACTGCTTCTCGGTGCGCGAGATATACCCGGGCGGCTACACGCCGAGGATGGGCGGCCACGCGGCCGACGCGTCCGTCGTCGGCGGCGTGCGCGGCGCTGCCGCGGGCGGCCTCGGCTGGGACGTGAGCGGCTCGCTGGGCGTCCACGAGAGCGACCTGTTCGCCTACGACACCATCAACGCCTCGCTCGGCCCCACGTCGCCCACCGCGTTCGACATCGGCGGCAACCGGCAGCGGACCGTCGGCCTGAACGCCGACTTCTCGTACGCCGTCACCGACGCGGTCAACGTCGCCGCCGGCGCGGAGTGGCGCGACGAGCAGTTCGGGACGACCCAGGGCGACCCCGCGTCGTGGGCGGTCGGTCCGTACCACCGGCAGGGCTTCTTCGCCGGCGCCCACGGCATTCCCGGTTTCGGACCGCTGCAGGTGGGCGAGTGGGGCCGCCGCAACGTCGCGGCCTACGGCGACGTGGAGGCGACCGGCGGAGACGGCGGCTGGACCCTGGGCGGGGCGGTCCGCGTCGAGAACTTCGAGGACTTCGGCACGACCACGAACGGCAAGGTCTCGGGCCGCGTCGGCTTCGTGCGGGGCAGCGTGAGCACGGGGTTCCGGGCGCCGACGCCCGGGCAGCGGAACGGGTTCAACGTGTCGAGCTGGTTCGACCCGTCGGTCGGCTACCTGATCGTCAAGGCCGTCATTCCGCCGACCTCGCCGGTGGCCCTGCTGCGGGGCGGGGCGCCGCTCGGGCCCGAGACGTCGCTCAATTACACCGCCGGCGTGGTGCTCGACGCCGGCGCGTTCACCCTCACCGCCGACTGGTTCCGCATCGAGGTCTCCGACCGGGTCGGGGTCACGAGCATCTTCACGCTGACCGACACGGAGCTCGGCGACCTGCTGGCCGGGGGCGTGGAGTTCGCGCGCGACCTGCGGTACTTCCAGTTCTTCACCAACGCCTTCGGCACGACGACGCAGGGGATCGACGTCGTGGCGACCTGGACGCCGCTGGCCCTCCGGGGGAACACCGTCATCAGCGGCGTCTTCAACCACACGGACACCGCGGTCACCGACAACGCGAAGGGGCTGCTGAACGACCGGCGGCTCGCCGAATACGCGTACGCCCTGCCCCGCACCCGTTGGAACGTCGGCGTGACGCAGCGCCTTGGGCCGCGGACGAGCCTGCTCGGGCGCGTGAGCTACTACGGCGGCTGGTACGACTACGACAGCGGCTACGCGCAGGCGTTCGTCCCCGCGGGCGGCCTGGAGCAGGGCTTCTTCCGGGGCCGGCCGGTCGTCGACCTGGAGCTGAGCATCGACGTCGGCCGCGGAACCACGCTGGCCGTCGGGGGCCAGAACGCGTTCAACACCTACTCGGAGGTGTCGGCGCGGGCGATGTCGGTGGGCGAGAAATACAGCGAGTACACCCCCTGGGGCTACAGCGGCGGCTACTACTACGTGCGGCTCGGCTACGGCTGGGGGAGCTGACCCGGATGTCCGCGGCCCACCCGCTCGACCTGCACGGATTCGGAACAGAACAGCCCGTGGTAACGTGTGCGGTGCGAGGTGTCAGGGCCTTGGTTTCCGTTATGGCCAACACGTTACCGATAAGACCGAAACGCACGGAGAAAGCGAGATGTCCAATAGAATCACACACGTACCCGCCGCCGACGCCTCGAGCACGCTGCCGACAACGTCGCGCCGGGCCTTTGGACGAGGTCTCGGCCTGTCGGCCGCCGGAATGGCCCTGGCGGGATGCTCCGCTTCCGAGCCCTCGGCCGACCCGGCGCCCGCCGACGAGGCGGCCGACCAGGAGTTCGTGCCGGCCCAGGATGCGGCGTCACAGGCAGCCGTCACTCCTGACGGCGCCCTCGCGCTCCTCACCGACGGCAACGCGAGGTTCGTCGCCGCGGCTCCCGCCCGTCGCGACTACGGCGATCAGATTCGAGCGACCGCCGCCGCGCAGTATCCGTTCGCGGTCGTGCTCGGGTGCATCGATTCCCGAGTCCCCGTCGAGACGGTCTTCGATCAGGGGATCGGGGACATCTTTGCGGCCAGGATCGCCGGCAACATCGTGAACACGGAAATACTCGGCAGCATGGAATTCGCCTGTCGACTCGCCGGATCTAAGCTCGTCCTCGTCCTCGGGCACACCTCGTGCGGCGCCGTGAAGGGGGCCATCAGCAGCGCCCGGCTCGGCAACCTCACGCAGCTCGTGCAGAAGATCGAGCCGGCCGTGGAGGCGATCGAAGGCGAGCGCGACGTCGACGACGCCGACTACGTCGACGGGGTCGCCGAAGAGAACGTGCGCAGGGTGATCGCGGAGATTCGCCGAGAGAGCCCCGTACTGGCCACGATGGAGCAGGAAGGCGAGATCCGAATCGTGGGCGGAATGTATGACGTCTCCACCGGCGCCGTGCGCTTCATCTGATCCCATGCCGCGCGCGTTGATCGGCGCCCTCGTTCTCGCCGGGGCGGTGCTGTCGCCCGGTGCGGCCCCGGCGCAGACGCCGGTCGATATGGACCAGCTCGGCGCCTGGTACATGCTGTTCTGGTCGACCCGCTTCGACGACACGCCGGTGGGACTGCAGGGTGACGTGCAGCACCGCAACTGGAATGCGGGAACCGACCTCGAGCAGTTGCTGATCCGGGGCGGCCTGACCTACGCCCTGCCCGAATCGCCCGTGCTGGTAACCGGCGGCGTGGCGCACATCACGAGCGGCGCCTTCGGCGACAGCGACGAGACCAGCGCGGAGCGACGCGTGTATCAGGAGGCGCTGGTTCGCCAGCCTTTGGGACGGGTCGTTTCTCTGCGCCACCGCTACCGGTACGAACAGCGTTGGGTCGACGGTCAGGACTTCCGGACCCGGTTTCGCTACGCCCTGTTCGGCGATGTCGCGCTGAACGGACGGGGGACCGGAGACGGGTCCATTTACCTGGCGCTGTACAACGAGGTCTTCATGAACGGGGAGCTCGAGATCGGGCGGGGCAGGACCGTGGAGCGCTTCGACCGCAACCGGTTCTACACCGCGCTCGGCTTCGGCGTCAGCGACCGGTCCCAAGTCCAGGCCGGCTACATGGTCCAGACGACACCCGGCGGCTCGAAGGGGCAGATGCAGATCAGCCTCCACGCATCCTTCTGAGTCGTCTGGCCGACCGCTTGCCACGGTTACGCGATGGACGACGGCCCCGTGGCGCCATCACCGTCGACTGCCGTCTTCTCGAGACTTCCAGGACCCCGAGGCGAATCCACGCGGGGCCCCGCTCTTGTTCACCGCGCACGACACGTCGTTCCTGAACGCGCCGAACCGTGGTGATGTCTGGCTCATCGGGGAGGATTCGGGCGACGCCATGGGCCTGGCGGCCTTGGCCGAGAGCAGTTCGGCTCCCCCTGGCGGCTCGGGATCAGCCGCTTCCCTGCCGGGAAGTCGTCGCCTGCGGTTTCGAGTGTCACCCAGCCAACCTTGCGGCGAAATCCCGCGTCGCGCACTACGGCTCGCGCTACTGCCGGAGGCGCCGCAGGAAGTCGGCGGCGACCTCCGCGGGGTCGGCGCCCCGCTCGTCGACGGCCAGGTTCATCCGCCGCATGGCGGGGGCGTCGATGGCCCCGTCGAGCCGGCCGAGGGCGGCCAGCACGTCCGGGGCCTCGCGGGCGAGCCGGGCGCTGACCAGGACCATGGCGTCGTAGGGCGGTATCGCGCCGCGGTCGTCCTCGAGCAGGGTCAGGTCGTACGCGGCGATGCGCCCGTCGGTGGTGAAGGCGCTGATCAGGTCGACCGCCCCCTCGGCCGCCGCCTGGTACATCAGGGCGGGGTCCATCGTGCGGCGCTCGCGGAGCTCGATGCCGTAGGTGTCGCGGATCGCGGTCCACTCCGGCCGCGAGAAGAACTCGTAGTCGCCCCCCATCGTCAACTGCGGCCCGACCGGGGCCAGATCGCTCAGACGGGCGAGGCCGCGCATGTCGGCGTCGGCCGCGCGCATCGCCACCGCGTAGGCGTTCTCGAACCCGAGGGTCGCGGCCACCGCGATGCCGTAGGCGTCGCGCAGGTGGTCGGCGACCCCCGCGAGCACCGCGGCGCGGTCGGCGCCCGCGGTGTCGCGGCCCAGCTCGTTGGCCCAGAGGGTGCCGGAGTAGTCGACGTAGACGTCGACGTCGCCCGCCGCTAGGGCGTCGAAGACCACCATCGACCCCAGCGACTGGAGCTGGGTCGTCGCGCGTCCGGTCTCCTCCTCGACGAGCCCGCCGATGAGGTGGGCCAGGATGTACTGCTCGGTGAAGGTCTTGGCGCCGATGGCCACCGGCCGGTCGCTCCCGGGCATGAGGCCGGCGGCGAGGGTGAGGCCGGCGTAGAGATAGAGCGCGGCGACGCCCGCCGCGGCCGCCGCCTGCCGCTTCCGGCCCCCGCGCCCGTCCGCCGCGAGCCCGCGCACGAGCCCGTCGAGGACGAGGGCGAGCGCCGCGGCGGCCGCGCACCCGACGAGCACCGACGCGTAGTTCCGGGTCTGCAGCCCGCTGAAGATGTAGTTGCCGAGGCTCGTCGCCCCGACCGGGGTCGACAGCGTCGCCACCCCCACCGTCCACACCGTGGCGGTGCGCAGCCCCGCCACGATGACGGGCATGGCGAGGGGCAGTTCGACCCGGCGCAACTGCTGCCACGGGGTCATGCCGACGGCCCGCGCCGCCTCGGTCAGGGCGGGGTCGACGCCGGCGATGCCGGTGACGGTGTTGCGCAGGATGGGCAGCACGCCGTACAGGGTCAGGCCGATGAACGCGGGGAGGAAGCCGATGCTCTGCACCCCCAGCCCCGCCAGCAGCGGCACCATCACCGCGAGCAGCGCGAGGCTCGGCACGGTCTGGATGACCGCGGCCGCTCCCAGGACGGGCCGCTCCAGCCACGGCACGCGGGTCACCGCCACCCCCGCCGGCAGGCTCACCGCGGCGCTGCAGAGCAGGGCCAGCAGGGTGAGCTGGAGGTGGGCGGTGAGGTACTCCGGCAGCAGCGCGAGCTGTTCGCTCATGCGTGAGGGTCTCTGGAGGCGAGGAGCGAGTCGACGACCCGGGCGTCGCGGCATGGCGTCTCTGCCAGCAGCGCGACCTGCTCCGTCATGAGTCGCCGGCTCCGGCGGCGAGGAGCGAGTCGACGACCCGGGCGTCGCGGCATGGCGTGTCGACGAGCTGCCGCACGTAGTCGTCGGCCGGCGAGCGCATCAGTTCGGCCGGGGTGCCGACCTGCACGAGCCGGCCGTCGCGCATGACCGCGATGCGGTCGCCGAGCACCAGCGCCTCGACCATGTCGTGGGTGACGAACACCGCGGTCATCGAGAGCCGGCGCCGGATGCGCACGAACGACTCCTGCAGCCGCTGCCGGGTCAGGGGGTCGAGGGCCCCGAACGGCTCGTCGAGCAGCATGACGCGGGGCCTCGCCGCGAGGGCGCGGGCCACCCCCACGCGCTGCTGCTGGCCGCCCGAGAGCTGGTCGGGGCGCCGGTCGCGGACCGCCGCGGGATCGAGCTCGACCAGCTCGAGCAGCTCGTCGACCCGGCGGCGGATGTCCGCCTCGCGCCAGCCGAGCAGGGTCGGGGTGACGGCCACGTTCCGGGCGACGCTCATGTGGGGGAACAGGCCCACCTGCTGGAACGCGTAGCCGATCCGCCGCCGCAGCTCGTGGGGCGGCAGCCCCGTCACGTCCTCGCCGTTCACCCGAACGCCGCCGCTCGACGGCTCGATCAGCCGGTTGATCATCTTGAGGGTCGTCGTCTTGCCGCTGCCCGACCCCCCCAGCACCGCCAGCAGCTCGCCCTCGGCCACCGACAGCGACACGTCGTCGACGACGGCCTGATCGCCGTAGCGCTTGGTCAGTCGCTGGAGCTCGATCATGTTCGCCCACGAATCAGCTTCGACTCGCCACCACCGACCCTACCCCTTCCCTTCCGGCGCGACGGGGCCCCGGAGCTCGAGCAGCAGCGGGTGCTCCAACCGTTCGGCCACCCACCGCAGGAAGCGCACGGCGTCGGCGCCGTCGATCAAGCGGTGGTCGTAGGACAGCGACAGCGGCAGCATGGGCCGGGGCTCGAACCGGTCGCCGGCCCAGACCGGGGCCGGTGCCGATCGGGACATCCCGAGGATGGCCACTTCCGGGTAGTTCACGATCGGCGTGAACGCGGTGCCGCCCAGGCCGCCGAGGTTGGTGATGGTGAACGTGCCGCCCTCGAGACGCTCGCGGGGAAGGCCGGTGGTGCGCGCGGCCGCCGCCACCTCGGCGATCTCAGTGGAGAGGGCGGCGAGGCTCTTCCGGTCGGCTTCGGGGATGACGGGCACGATGAGCCCCCGCTCGGTGTCGACGGCCACCCCGATGTTGACGTAGCGCTTGTAGACGATCTCGTCGCGCGCGGTGTCGAGCGACGCGTTGAACTGCGGGAACTCCTTCAGGGCGGCCGCGCAGACGGCCACCGCGAACGCGGTGACGGTAAGCGGCAGGTCCGGCGCCGTGCGCTTGAGGGTGCGGCGCACCGCCTCGAGCTCGCCGACGTCCGCCCGGTCGTGCTGGGTGACGTGGGGCACCGTCTGCCACGACGTGCTCATCCGGCGCGCGACCGCCCGCCGCACGTTGCGCATCGGGGTACGCTCGATGGGCCCCCATCGCGAGAAGTCGGGCAGTTCGGGCGCGGACGGCTGCGCCGGGGCCGGCGCGCGGGCGCGAAGCTGCGCCATCGCGCGCTTGGCGTGCGCCTTGACGTCGTCGAGGCTCACCCGGCCGTTGGCGCCGGAGCCTTCCACCGCATCGATGTCAACGCCGATCTCGCGCGCCAGCTTGCGGACCGACGGGGCGGCCAGCGCGCGGCGGCGGGACACCGGAGCCGGGAAGCCCTGGGCCGGCGCGTCAGCCGGCGGCGACGACGCCGGCGGCGCGACGATCGCCGGTGCCGGGGGAGCCGGTGAGGTCGGGAGAGGAGTCGGCGTGGCCGCTGTAGTTGGACCCGGCGCGGCAGCCCCGATCGCCGGCGCGGGTGTAGCCGGGGACCTCGTCGCGCCCGGAGCAGGAGGCTCCGCGCCTGATTGGCTTGGTGCGGGAACCGCGGTTGCAGCCGTTCCCACCGCCGTCGCCGCCGCAGCTTCCGTCGTGGTCGCATCCGCCGCCGGCGTGTCGGCGGCCGCATCCGGCGCGGCACCGGCCGCTTCGAGCGAGGCGATGAGCCCGCCGACGGGGAGACTCGCGCCAGCCTCGACGGCCACTGCGGCGACGGTGCCGGCTACGGGGGACGGCACCTCGACCGTCGCCTTGTCGGTCTCGATCTCCAGCAGGGGCTGATCGATCGCCACCGTGTCCCCGGGCACGACCAGCACCCGCACCACATCGGCGCGCTCCACGCCCTCGCCCAGCGCCGGCAGTCTGACCTCTGTCGCCAACCGTCTCTCTCCGTGCATTCCGTCGCGCCGCACGTCCCGCGCCCCGCGCGTGGCTCGCGGCAAGATCCCGTCGCCTTCGGCCGGCGCGCATCCCGCGTGGACGACTCTGCCCCGTCGCGAGTCCCGCCGTCCGTCAGCTCACCGCCGGGTCCGGCTTGTCGGGGTCGATGCCGAGTTCGGCGATCGCCCGTGCCGCGACCGCCGGCTCCACGGCGCCGTCGCGGGCCAGGGCCTCGAGCGTCGCCACGGTGATGAACCGCGCGTCCACCTCGAAGAAGTCGCGCAGCGCCTCGCGCGTGTCGCTGCGCCCGAACCCGTCGGTGCCGAGGCTCACCAGCCGCGCGTCCACCCACCGGCCGAGCGCGTCGGGCAGCGCCTTGACGTAGTCGCTCGCCGCCACCACCACCCCCGGGGCCGACCCGAGGCACTGCGTCAGCCAGGGCACGCGCGCCGGCTCCAGCGGGTGCAGCCGGTTCCAGCGGTCGCAGGCGTGGCCGTCGCGGTGGAGCTGCCCCCAGCTCGTCACGCTCCACACGTCGGCGGCCACGTCGTAGCCCTCCAGCAGCGCCTGGGCTTCGAGGGCCTCGCGCAGTATCGCCCCGCTGGCGAGAAGCTGCGCCCGGTGCTTCCGCGGCTCGGGGGCCGGCCGCAGCCGGTACAGCCCCCGCAGGATGCCCTCGCGCGCGCCGTCGGGCATCGCCGGCATCGGATAGGCCTCGTTCTCGACCGTCAGGTAGTAGAACACGCTCTCGCCGTCGACGTACATGCGGCGGATGCCGTCCTCGATGATCACGGCCAGCTCGTAGGCGTAGGCGGGGTCGTAGGCGAGCAGGTTGGGCACGGGGCTCGCGAGCAGGTGGCTCTGGCCGTCCTGGTGCTGCAGCCCCTCGCCGGCGAGGGTCGTCCGCCCCGCCGTGCCCCCGACCAGGAAGCCCCGGCAGCGCGAGTCGGCGGCGGCCCAGATGAGGTCGCCCACGCGCTGCAGCCCGAACATCGAGTAGAAGATGAAGAATGGGATGGTGTTGACGCCGCGGGTCGCGTAGGCGGTGCCCGCCGCGATGAACGAGGCCATCGACCCCGCCTCGGTGATGCCCTCTTCGAGAATCTGCCCGTCCTCGCCCTCGCGGTAGTAGAGCAGGGTGGCGTGGTCGACCGGCTCGTAGAGCTGCCCGGCGTGCGCGTAGATGCCCACCTGACGGAACAGGGCCTCCATGCCGAACGTCCGCGCCTCGTCGGGCACGATGGGCACGATCAGCTCGCCCACCACGGGGTCGCGCAGCAGCCGGCTCAGCAGCCGGGCGAACCCCATCGTCAGCGACGCCTCGCGGTCGCCGGTGCCGGCGTGCAGCTCCGTGAACGGCTCCGCCGGCACCTCGCCGAGCGGCGCGGCCAGGCGCCGGCGCCGGGGCACCGGCCCCCCGAGGGCCTCGCGGCGGCTCCGCAGGTACGTCATCTCCGGCGTGTCGGGGCCCGGCGCATAGAACGGCAGCGCCGCGATCTCGTCGTCCGACAGGGGGATGCCGAAGCGGTCGCGGAACGCGCGCAGCTCGTCCTCGTTCAGCTTCTTCTGCTGGTGGGTGATGTTGCGGCCCTCGCCGCCCTCGCCGAGCCCGTAGCCCTTGATGGTGCGGGCGAGGATGACGGTGGGGCGGCCGCGGTGGGCCGCCGCCGCCGCGAACGCGGCGTGGACCTTGGCGGGGTCGTGCCCCCCGAGCCGCAGCTTCTTCAGCTCGCCGTCGGTCAGGTGGCTCACGCGGTCCTGCATGCCCGCCCAGAAGTGGTCGCGCATGTACGCGCCCGACTCGACCGCGTACTTCTGGTACTGCCCGTCCACCGTCTCGCTCATGCGGCGGACGAGCTGCCCGTCCCCGTCTTCGGCGAGCAGCGGGTCCCAGTCGCGGCCCCAGATCACCTTGATGGCGTTCCAGCCCGCCCCGCGGAACGCCGCCTCCAGCTCCTGGATGATCTGCCCGTTCCCGCGCACCGGTCCGTCGAGCCGCTGCAGGTTGCAGTTGACGACGAAGATCAGGTTGTCGAGCTGCTCGCGCGCGGCGAGGGTGATGGCGCCGAGCGACTCGGGCTCGTCGGTCTCGCCGTCGCCCACGAACACCCACACCTTGGCGTCGGACGGCGGCAGGAGGCCCCGGTCCTCCAGGTACCGCTGGAACCGGGCCTGGTAGATGCCCATGATCGGGCCGAGCCCCATCGACACGGTGGGGAACTCCCAGAAGTCGGGCATCAGCCACGGATGCGGGTACGACGACAGCCCCGGCCCGCCCCGCAGCTCACGCCGGAAGTTCTCGAGGTGCCCGGGGGTGAGCCGGCCTTCGAGGAAGGCGCGGGCGTACACCCCCGGCGCCGCATGGCCCTGGTAGTAGACGAGGTCGGCGGGCTGGGCGTCGGTGGTCGCCCGGAAGAAGTGGTTGAACCCGACCTCGTAGAGGGTCGCGGCCGAGGCGTAGGTCGAGATGTGCCCGCCGATGCCGTCCGCCTCGCGGTTGGCGCGCACCACCATCGCCAGCGCGTTCCACCGGACGAGGCTCTTCAGCCGCTGCTCGAGGTCGCGGTCGCCGGGATAGGCGGGGTCCTCCTCGGCCGGGATGGTGTTCACGTAGGGCGTGTTCGCGGTGAACGGAAGCTGCACCCCGGCGTGCTCGGCCCGGCGGGTCAGCTCCTGCAGCAGCCGCCCCGTCGCGGTCAGCCCGTGGCGGTCGATCACCGCGTCGAGCGAGTCGAGCCAGTCGCGTATCTCGTCCCGGTCGAGGTCGGGCAGGTCCCGTGTCGTGTCGGTCATGACGGTGTTGATGATTGCGTCCGTTCCGGTCCACGCGGCCGGCTCCGCAGATCACCGGACCGGAAGACCCTCGATGCCATTCTCCGGTGTGGATCCGCCGTGACCGGCCTACAGGATGCGTCGTGACGCCGCTGTCAACGAGCCACCGGCAGCGGCGGTGCCGGCAACGTCAACTCGGCGGCCTGCTCGGGGCGGGTGGGGCTCCATGTTCCGACAGGTATCGACGCAGCGCTTCGTTGACCGTAGCCGAGTCGTGGAACGAACGCGCGACATCGGGTTCCAGGAGCACGACGTTGGTACCCTGTCTGTAGCGCCGGTAGTACTTCCCTCGGACACCTCCGCGCAGGTCGTACTCCGGCCTCATGTCGTCTTCGGCAAGCTGTACCTGAGTACGCGCCATGACGGCGCCAGTGTAACATCGGCCGACGGGGCTCCCAACGACCGCATCAAGCTCTCCGACCTCGAGGCCGCCAACTTCGGCATCGTCTGGGTGCTCACGGTCGGCCTCCTGGTCTTCTCCGTGGCCGAGGCGGCGGAGCGGACCGTCGAGTACGGCATGGTGCTCGCCGTCGTCATGTACGTCTTCGAGTTCGCCGAGTCGGTGACCCTGCTCCCCTTCTACTACCAGCAGTGGCTCCGCCTGCGCGAGATCTCCGGGCGGCTGACCGCCGTCACGGCGGCGGCGTGAGAGCCCGTGCCGAGCGGCAGTGTTGAGTCGCCGCAAGCCCTGGGGCGCGTCGATCGCCTGTCCCGAGACCTGCCGGATGCGGAGCACCACCCCGTAGACGTGCCGCGGTCCTGCTCCCGCTTCCAGCGGCCTCCCGACGGGGCCGCAAAACTCATCCCGGCGGCGTCTTGCCGCGGCAGGCTCCCGGCGCTACGATGGGAGGCAATGACGCTCGCCAACGCGGCGCCGGCCGCGCCGCCCACGTCTCCGGAAGCGCTGCACGCCCTCCTGCGCGAGATACTGCCGCCCCAGGGCGCCTGGAGCGACGAGGAGTATCTGTGGCTCACGGATAGGTGCAAGCGTCTGGTCGAGTTCACTGACGGCCGCATCGAAGAGCTGCCGATGCCGACCTTCACCCACCAGGCGGTCCTCGCCCTTCTCTACCGCCGGTTCCACGCGCATCTCGAGCCGCGCGGGGGGGTCGTGGTGTTCGCCGCCTTGCGCCTGCGCATCCGCGAGGGCAAGTTCCGTGAACCCGACCTGCTGCTGCTCCGCGATCGCGCAGATGCCCGCTGCCGGGACCGCTATTGGCCGGGCGCCGATCTGGTGGCCGAGGTCGTCAGCCCGGACGACCCGGACCGGGACTTGGTCGTCAAGCGCGCCGACTATGCCGAGGCGGGCATTCCCGAGTACTGGATCGTCGACCCCCGCAACGAGACGGTCACCGTGCTCGCCCTCGATGAGGACGGATATGTCGAGC
>CAXXTG010000171.1:0-69788 GCA_963666855.2 Vicinamibacterales bacterium | reverse complement strand
CCGCCTCATCGAGGTGATGGACGGGGTGCACGAGGTGATGCGCATCGCCGAGCCCTACAAGCTGGCGAGCCGGACGTTCCGCCCCGAGAACACCGCGGTGTCGTTGGGCGGCTTCCGCGTCGGGGGCGACGAGGTGATCGTCATGGCCGGGCCCTGCTCGGTGGAGACCGAGGAGCAGATCGCGGCCGCCGCCGCCGCGGTCAGGAAGGCGGGGGCCAAGGTGCTGCGGGGCGGCGCCTTCAAGCCGCGCAGCTCGCCCTACAGCTTCCAGGGTCTGGGCGAAGAGGGGCTGCGGCTGATGCGGGCGGCCGCCGACGCCGAGGGCCTCAAGGCGGCCTCCGAGGTCATGGACGTCAGCCAGATCGAACTCGTGGCCCGGTACGCGGACATCCTGCAGGTCGGCGCCCGCAACATGCAGAACTACACCCTGCTGCGCGAGCTGGGGCGCGGCGCCGCCCCGGTCCTCCTCAAGCGCGGCATCTCCGCCACCATCGAGGAGTGGCTGCTGTCGGCCGAGTACGTGCTCTCGGGCGGCAACCCGAACGTGATCCTGTGCGAGCGGGGCATCCGCACCTTCGAGAGCTATACGCGGAACACCCTGGACATCTCCGCGATCCCGGTGGTCCACAAGCTCAGCCACCTGCCCGTCATCGCCGACCCCAGCCACGGCACCGGCCTGCGCGACAAGGTCGCGCCGATGGCGCGGGCGGCCATCGCGGCCGGGGCCGACGGCCTGATCATCGAGGTCCATCCCGACCCCGACCACGCCCTGAGCGACGGCGCGCAGTCGATCTTCCCGTCGCAGTTCGACCGGCTCATGGCCGAGCTGCGGATCATCGCGCCGGCCATCGGGCGCAGCATCTGTCTCGAGCCGGTCGCCTTGCGCGCCTGGGGGACGTGACGCCGGTGAGCGACAAACCCACGATCCTGCCCGTCATCCAGCCGCAGGCGGCCTCGCCGGCGGCGGCGCCACCGCCGTTCGACAAGGTGGCCATCGTCGGCCTCGGGCTCATCGGGGGCTCGATCGCCCTCGCGGCGAGGCGGCACTGGCCCGCCTGCCTCGTCATCGGCGTCGACCGCAAGGACGTCCTCGAGAAGGCGATGGTGCTCCACGCCATCGACGTGGCCGCCGACGACCCCGTGGTGATGGCCGAGGCGGACCTCGTCATCCTCGCGGCGCCCGTCGAACAGAACATCGACCGGCTCGCCGAGCTGGAGCGCCACGTCAACACCCCCGCCGTCGTGACCGACGTCGGCAGCACCAAGCGGACGACGGTCGAGGCGGCCCGCCAGCTTCCGTCGCGGTTCACCTTCGTCGGCGGGCATCCCCTCGGGGGCGCGCCGCGGGGCGGGATCGAGCACGCCCGGCCGGACCTGTTCGTCGAACGGCCGTGGCTGTTCACCCCGGACGGCGGGGCGGCGGCGGGGGTGGTCGAGCGGCTCTCCGAGTTCGTCCGAACGCTGGGCGCCGAGCCCCACGTGCTCGATCCGGAGGAGCACGACCGGCTCCTCGCCTACGTCAGCCACCTGCCGCAGCTCGCGGCGAGCGCCCTCATGCACGTCGTGGGCGACCGGGCCGGCGAGCGCGGGCTGGCCCTGACGGGCAGGGGGCTGTTCGACGCCACCCGGCTCGCGTCGAGCCCGCCGGACATCTGGCGGGACATCTGCCGCTCGAACGCCGACGTCATCGCGGAGGCCCTCGACGAGCTCATCGCCGAGCTCCGGGCGCTGCGCTCGGGGCTGGACGGGGGGGAGGAGATCGACCGGGTCTTCGAGTCGGCGGGGACGTGGCGGGCCCTTCTCGCCCGGCTCCGCGGCGATCAACGGCGGGAGTGATCCGGCAGGCGGTCTGAAACGCGTCGAAGGACGATAGCTTGCGGACTTGCGGTGGTTGGCGGCGGAAACGACCCGGACGCGGGCCGGTCGGCAACGGCCCGGCGGTGCCCGACCGAACTCCGCGTTTGTTCGGAGAGCGGCGGGGCACCCGCCTGACAGGCCGTGCGGAGGGTGCGCCCGGGGGGCGCGGGGCGATCGGCGAACAACCCAACCGGGCGTCCGCGCCGATGACGGCCCTGGAGGGCGGATCGTGGGCGTCGTTCACGTGCCGCGGGCGGTCCGGAACGCCATGCTCGACCACGCGCGCCGGGCGTTGCCGGACGAGTGCTGCGGTCTTCTCCTTGGCGGCGCGGCGGGGGCCGACACGCGGATCACCCGCGCGTGGCCGGCCCGGAACCTGCGGCGGAGTCCCACGCGGTACCTGATTGACCCGGCCGACCACTTCGCCGCCATTAGAGCCGCCCGCGGGGCCGGGCTCTCGGTGGTCGGCGTCTACCACTCGCACCCGACGTCGCCGCCGTCTCCGTCGGCGACGGATGAGCGCGAAGCCGAAGACACGGCGCTCCTGTATGTGATCGCGTCGCCGGCCCGGGCCGACGTGCGGGCGTACCGCCTCGACGCGGGCCGCTTGAGCCGGGTCGAGCTGCGCGTCGCGGCCCGACCTCCGGAACACCCCGCGTAGCGCGCCTCGACGGGGACCGGCCGAGCCGGGTCGAACCGCGGATCACGATCGGTGCCGATCCGGGAAACGGTGCCCGGGATCTGGACCACGACGCCGCCGGGGACGGTCGAGGTTCAGCCCACCTCGCGGTAGGAGTGTACGGGTGAGCCGGCGTCGAGCCGCGGACGACGCTCAATCGGGGAACCGGCCGCCCTGAATGGTGACCCGGACCCGGGCCGAGGCGACCACCTCGTCGCCGCGTTTGAGGTTGAGCCGGACCTCGTAGCGGCCGGCGAACTGGAAGGTGTGCCGCCGCGAGAAGCGGCGCCGGATCTCGCTCACCCCCGGCTCGTAGGGCTCGCAGTCGAGGATGCTCTCCGAGCGCGTCCCGTCGTCCCAGTCCCACTCGGCGCTGACGCAGTAAAGGTCTTCGTAGTCGTCCGCGCCGCCCCGCAACAGTCCCGTGAACGAGACCGCGTTCGTGGCGAAGGTCACGCTGGGCCGCGCGCGGAGGGTGAGCTCCGGGCGCTCGCCGTCGTCCTGGGCGGCCGCGCCCACCGGCAACGCGAGGGCGAGGAGCGCCGCGCCGACGAGGAGGCGGCCGGCGGATCGGTGCGAGCGGGGTCCCTGCATGCGCCGATTGTAACGCCGACGCCGCCGCGGTGCCAGCCCCGGCGGCTCCGGGGCGGCCCGGGCGGCGCCGCCGACGGACGGGGCGGGGGCGGCCGTCGCCGGCGCGCCGCCGCGCCGGCCGGGACGACCCGCGCGGGCCCCGGTTGGACCCGGGGCATGGCCGGGCCGCGGCCCCCCGTGCGGGGCGGCGGCGGGGCCATGCGGCGCGTCGGGGTCGGTTCGGGGACGCGGGCTATAATCCGCCGATGCAAACCGCGAACGAATTCCCGCCCGTCGACTGCCGCGCCGGCGCGCTGAGCGGCTCGCGGGCCGATCTGATCTGCGCCCCGTTCTTCGAGGACGACGACAACGACGATCTGCGCGGGCTCGACGCGGCGGCGGCCGGCGCCGTCGGCCGCGCCCGCGCGTCCGGCGAACTGACGGGGAAGCTCCACGAGCTGTATCTGACCGACGTGGTCGACGCCGACTGGGGGACCCGGCGCGTGCTCCTGGTGGGGGCGGGCCCGCGCGGCGCCTACTCGGCGGACCGGGCGCGCACCGTGGCCGGCGCCGCGGGCATGGCCGCGCGCGCCCGGCGCGCCCGGCGGCTCGTCTTCGCGTGCGGCGGCTCGGGCGGCGCCGCGCCGATGGCGCAGGCGGTCGTCGAGGGCCTGGGGCTGGGCGCGTTCCGCGACACCCGGTTCAAGACCGACGAGCCGGACAGCCCGCCCCTGACCGGGGTCGAGCTGGTCGTCGACCGCGGGCCGGACGCGGACGTGGCGGCGGCCGCCCGCCGGGGGGCGCTGCTCGCGGGCTGCACGAACGTCGCGCGCGAGTTGTCCAACGAGCCCGCGAACCTGTTCACCCCGCGGGTCTTCGCCGACCGCGCCCTCGACCTCGCGACCGGGCCGCGGACCACGGTCGAGGTGCTCGCGGAAGAGGCCATCGACTCGCGGGGCATGGGGCTCGTCCGCGGCGTGGCGCAGGGCAGCGTCGAGCCCCCGCGGGTCATCGTCATGCGGTACGAGCCCGAGGAGGCCGGTGACGGGACCGGACCCGTGCTGGGGCTCGTCGGCAAGGGGGTGACGTTCGACACCGGCGGCATCTCCATCAAGCCGTCGGAGGGCATGGGCCTGATGAAGCACGACATGTCGGGCGGGGCCGCGGTCGTCGGCGCGATGCGGGCCATCGGACGGCTCGCCCCGCCGGTGCGCGTGATCGGCATCGTGCCCGCGGTCGAGAACATGCCGGGGGGCCGGGCCATCCGCCCCGGCGACGTCTTGACCGCGGCCGACGGCAAGCGGGTCGAGGTGTTGAACACCGACGCCGAAGGGCGGCTCATCCTCGCCGACGCGCTCGTCCTCGCGCGGAGGCTCGGCGCCACCCACCTCGTGGACGTCGCCACCCTCACCGGCGCCTGCGTGGTGGCCCTGGGGCATCACGCCTCGGGCCTCGTGGGGGCGCCGACGGCCTGGGTCGAGTCGGTCCGCGCGACCGCGGCGGGGGCGGGGGAGCGGCTGTGGCCGCTGCCCGCCTACGACGAGTACGCCGAGCAGCTCAAGAGCGAGACGGCCGACCTCGCCAACATCGGGGGGCGCGACGCGGGGGCGATCACCGCCGGGATGTTCCTGAAGGCGTTCACCGGCGACCGGCCGTGGGCCCACCTCGACATCGCCGGGACGGCCTGGCACGAAGAGGGCAAGCCGTACGGCGTCAAGGGGGCCACCGGGGTCGGCGTCCGCACCCTGGCCGCGCTGCCGTTCGGGGCCGACTGGGTCGAGCCGTCCGACGGTCCGCCGCGGACCTGACGGCGCGCCGTCCGCCCGCCGGTTCCTCCGGGCGCGGACGCCGCCCCCGGGAGCGGGCCCGCCGCGGGTTCCTCCGGCCCGCGACGGCGGACCCGGGACACCGCTTCGCCCCGACGACGGCGCTGGCGGGGGGTGCCGCGCCGCCGGGAGCCCGGGCCCGCGACGGCGGACCCGTGAACGCCGCTTCGTCCCGAAGAACGGCGCCGGCGGTCAGCGGAGCTGCATGTCGACCTGATCGAAGTAGTCCGCCCCGACCAGCACCTCGCGGGCCTTGCCCCCGGTACCGGCGGACACCAGCCCGTCCGCCTCCATCATGTCCACGAGGCGGCCGGCGCGGCTGAACCCGATCTTCAGGCGGCGCTGGAGGTGGGAGATGGACGCCTGGCCCGCCGCGACCACGAGGCGCGCCGCCTCGTCGTACAGGTCGTCCTTGTCGAAGGCGTCGGCGTCGGCCGGCTTCTCCTCGGCGGTGATGGACGCGTCGTAGGCGGGGCGGCCCTGCTTGCGCAGGAAGCCGCAGACGCGCGCCGTCTCCTGCTCCGAGATGTAGGGGCCGTGCACCCGCACGAGCCGCGACGAAGCGGGGGGCAGGTACAGCATGTCGCCGCGGCCGAGGAGCTGCTCGGCCCCGTTGCTGTCGAGGATCGTGCGCGAGTCGACCTTCGACGACACCCGGAACGAGATGCGCGACGGGAGGTTGGCCTTGATCAGGCCGGTGATCACGTCGACCGACGGGCGCTGCGTGGCCAGGATCAGGTGGATGCCGACGGCCCGCGCCATCTGGGCGAGCCGGGCGATCGACTCCTCGACCTCGCGGCCCACGAGCATCATCAGGTCGGCCAGCTCGTCGATGGCGAGCACGATGTAGGGCAGCGGCTTCGGCAGCTCGTCGGCGTCGGCCGGCGCCGCCCCGCCCCGCTTGCCCGCCGCTTCCTGCAACTGGCCGCGGACGTTGCGGTTGTACTGCTCGAGGTTGCGCACGCCCTCGGCCGCGAGCTGCTTGTAGCGCTCCTCCATCTCGTGGACGGCCCAGCGCAGGGCGTTCGCGGCCAGCTTCGGCTCGACCACCACCGGGGTCAGCAGGTGGGGGATGTCCTTGTACATGCCGAGCTCGAGCCGCTTCGGGTCGATCAGGATGAACCGCACGTCGTCGGGCGTGGCCTTGTAGAGGATGCTGGTGAGCATCGCGTTCATCGCCACGCTCTTGCCGGTGCCGGTCGCGCCCGCGATCAGCAGATGAGGCATCTTCGCCAGGTCGCCCGCGATCGGCTCGCCGTGGATCCGCCGGCCCAGGGCCAGGGCCAGCTTCGAGTCGTTGTCGCGGTAGGGGGGGGACTCGATCATCTGCCGCAGGGAGATCTGCTCCCGGACGCGGTTGGGTATCTGGATGCCGACGGTGGAACGGCCGGGGAGCCGCTCGATCAGGATGGACTCGGCGAGCATCGCCAGGCAGAGATCGTCGGCGAGGCCGGTCACCCGGCTGTACTTCACGCCGGGGTCCGGCTGGAACTCGTAGGTCGTCACGACCGGGCCCGGGTGAATCTGGATGACCTTCCCCCGCACGGAGAACTCCTGGCACTTGTTCTCCAGCAGCCTGGCGTTGTCCAGCAGCTCGCGCTCGTCGAACTGCTGCTTGACCCGGACCGGGTCGAGCAGAGACAGCGGCGGCAGCGAGAAGGCCTTCCCGTCGCGGTCCGGCGACAGGCGCGGCGCCGGCGGCGGCTGCAGCCCCAGCGTCGCCAGCGCCGGCGTCGGCGGGGAGGCGGCCTCCGGCGCGGCCGGCGGGGCCGGTTGCGGCTTCCGGATCGCGGGCTCGGGGCCGGCGCGTTCGGTGCGCTTCGCGTCGGGTGCGGCCCTCCGGGGTCTGCGCGTCCGGGTTCGTCCCGGCGGGTCGGCGGGCGGACCGGCCGCCGCCGCCGCGGGCGCGGCGGCGACCGCCGGCGGCCCGGTCCGGCCGGGTTCGGCGACCCCGCGGCGGCGGCCGCGGGCCCGTTCCCGGCGATCCCGCCAAGCGGCGGCCGCGGCGTCGCGAAGGGCGGCCCCGCTCCGGCCGATGCCGGCGAACGACCGGCTGAGCAGTTGGCCGAACGACACCTGGGTCAGCAGGAGGACCGCGAGGAAGAGCACGGTGAGGATCAGGATGATCGAGCCGGTGCGGTTCAGGTACTCGTCCAACAGGCCCGTGATCCATCCCCCGAGGTAGCCGCCGGCCGCGAACGGGCGTTCGACGGTGTCGAAGGCGGAGAACGCCAGCGCGAGGAAGGACGAGGCGCAGGCGAGGGTCAGCCCCAGACCGACCGCGCGGGCGTACGGTCCCTCGACGGGCCGGCACCAGAAGTAGTGCCAGCCCAGCGCGAGCAGCACGAGCGGCAGCAGGAAGGCGCCGAACCCGACCAGTTGAAAGAACAGCTCGGCCACGAACGCGCCGACGCGCCCCGCGAAGTTCACGGGCGTCTCCTGCGCGCCGGTGCTGAAGAACCAGACCGGATCGGCGGGGTCGTAGGTGGCGAGGGCGACGAACGAGAACGCCGCGGCGGCGAAGAGGCCCACCCCGAAGAACTCGCTCAACCAGCGTGACAACGTGGATTGGGACACCCGTCAGACCTCCATGATGACCGGCAGCACGAGGGGCCGCCGGCCCGCCTGCCTTCGGAACAGGCGTTGCAGCTCGATGCGGACGCGCTCGGTGAGCAGGTCGCGATCGGACATCTCCTCGGGGCCGGCCCCGGCGAGGACCCCGGTCAGCCAGTCCGGCACGGTGTCGAGCACGACGTTCGTACGGTCGTCGAGCACGACGCCCCGCGTGACGACGTCCGGCCGCCCCTCGATCCTGCCCTCCCGCCGGTTGACGGCGATCACCGGGACGACCACGCCGTCCGCCGCGAGGCGCCGGCGGTGCCGCAGGACCTCGCTGCCGACCGCGCCGGACCGCGTGCCGTCGATGAGGACGCGGCCGGTCGCGACCCGGCCCGCGATGCGCCCCCCGCCGGGGGCGAGGCGGATGACGTCCCCGTCTTCGGCCAGCAACACCGTGGTCTCTCCTCCGGTGACCCGCGCGGCGACCCGGGCGTGCTCCGCGAGGTATCTGTACTCCCCATGTATCGGCACGAAGTAGCGCGGCCTGACCAGCGACAGCAACAATTTCAGCTCCTCGGCGCCGCCGTGTCCCGAGACGTGCACCGCCCGGCGCGCGTCGTGCACCACTTCCGCCCCGCGGCGGGCGATGTGGTCCATCACCCGCCCGATGGCCCGCTGGTTGCCGGGAATGGCGCGGGCCGAGAAGACCACGACGTCGTCGGGCTCGAGCCGCACGTGGCGGTGGTTGTCGATGGCGATGCGCGACAGCGCGGCGAGGGGTTCGCCCTGCGACCCGGTGCACACGCAGGCGACGCGGCGGGCGGGGTAGCCGTCGATGTCGGCATCCCGGATCTGCAGGCCGGCGGGCAGACGCAGGTGTCCGAGCCGCGTCGCCGTCTCCGTGTTCTGGACGATGCCGCGTCCCACGAAGGCGAGCTTGCGGTCGAACCGCGCGGCGAGGTCCGCGAGAATCCGGATCCGGTGCAGGCTCGACGCGAACGCGGTGACCACCACCCGGCCCTTCGCGCCCGCGAAAACCTCTTCGAGCCCCGGCACCACGTCGATCTCCGACCCGGTGAACCCGGGCCGCTCGATATTGGTGCTGTCGCCGAAGAAGGCGAGCACCCCCCGCCGGCCGAGCTCCGCGAAGCGGTGGATGTCCGTCGGTTGGCCGTCGATCGGGGTCTGGTCGATCTTGAAGTCGCCGCTGTGCACGACGACGCCGGCCGGGGTGTGCAGGGCCACCGCCACGCAGTCCGGCATGCTGTGGGTCACCCGGATGAACTCGACGGTGACCTCGCCGACGTCCGCGGCGCCGCCGGCCTCCAACGGGCGGCAGCGCTCGTCGGGGTCGAAGCCGTGCTCGGCCAGCTTCCTGGCGGCGAGGGCGAGGGTCAGCGGGGTCCCGTACACCGGTCCGTCCAAGAGCGGCCACACGTAGGGCAGGGCCCCGATGTGGTCCTCGTGTCCGTGGGTCAGCACCACCGCCGAGAGCCGGCCCACGCGCTCCGCGATGGGGCCGGGATCGGGAATGACGAGGTCGACGCCGGGCAGCTCCGGCCCCGGGAACATCGCCCCGGCGTCGACGAGGATGGCGGTGTCGCGCCAGGTGACGAGCATCATGTTCATGCCGAACTCGCCGAGGCCGCCGCAGGGGACGACCTCCAGCGCCGGTTCGGCCGCCGCGGGGGGGGCTGGTGTCGAAGTCATGCTTCCTCGGTGGCCGCGGGGGGCGGAGGCGCGGTGGTCCTCCGCGCCGGGCGGACCGCCGACAGATCCGCGGGATCGGATCCGCGGCGCGGCGTTCCCGCGTAGCGGCACGACCCGGCGTGACCGCGCGTCGAACCGCGCCGCGTGGTCGCGCGGCGACGCTCGAACGCTCCGGGCCGAGCCTGTTCCACCGTCCGCGGGCCGAACGCCGGGCCGCGTTGCCGCGCGGCGGCGCTCCCCGACGCGAACGCGGGTCGCGCGCTCATCGCGGCGCGGCGGCCAGGGCGTCCGCGAGGCGGGCGAGCTCGGCCAGGTCGAGCGTGGCCGGGCGGCGCTCCGGCGCCACGTCCGCCCGTTCCAGGAGCGCCCGCGGCGGGCACCGGGACGTCCCGCGGGCCAGCGGCGCGAGCGCGTTGAGCACCGTCTTGCGCCGTTGCGAGAACAGGGTCCGGACCAGGCGTTCGAACAGCGCGCGATCCGCGATCGGGGCGGGGGAGGGGCGGAACCGCAGGCTGACCACCGCCGAGCGCACGCGCGGCGGCGGCCGGAAGGCGCCGGGGGGCAGTGTCAGCACCCGCTCGGCGCGGGCGGCGGCCCGCGTCAGAATCGCGAGGGGGCCGTAGTCGCGCGACCCCGGCCGGCCCACGACCCGGTCCGCGACTTCGCGCTGGAGCATGAGCGTGGCGTCTTCGAAGCAGGCGTGACCGTGCTGGGTCTCCACCAGGCGGCGCAGGATGGGCGTGGACACGTTGTAGGGCAGGTTGCCGGCGACGCGCGTCCGACCCTTCGGCCGGCCGGCCCGCGCCTCGGCCGCGAGGCGGGCCAGGTCCTCGTCGAGGACGTCGCCGGCCACGACGCGGACCGACGCCGGGGCGGTCTGCCGCAGACGGGCCGCGAGCCTGCGGTCCTTCTCGACGGCGACGACCGCCGCGCCCGCCGCCGCCAGGGGCAGGGTGAGCTGGCCCGCCCCCGCCCCGATCTCCAGAAACACGTCCCCCGGCGCCGGGCGGATGCACGCCACGAGCTTCGACACCCACGCCGCCTCGAGGAAGTGCTGGCCGAAGCGCTTGAGGGCCGGCGGCCGGGTCCCGATCATCGGCTTGCGGTCGGTCGGACCCGGCGTCAGTGCACCGCCGACTTGTTCCAGTCCGGCTTGCCGCCCCCCTCCGAACAGGCCTTGAGGTGGTCCTGCAGCGCCTTGATGAGGTTCGGCACGAACGCCGTGGGCACGGCGATGCGCGACCGGACCGGCGCCTTGAGCACGCCGTCCGCCGCCGCCTCCCGCACCGCCTTCTCCGTGGGCGGCAGAACCTCGCAGAAGGTCAGCGTGAAGTCGAACGGGGTGTGGGATATCGCGCAGAAGTTCGAATAGACGCGCGGCTGGTCCGATGCCTCGTCGGGCACGATCGTGAAGTTGATCTGCTTGCGTTCTTCCATGGAATGCCAGTCCTCGCGGCGATGGCCGCCTCGCCGTCCCCCCGGCCGGGCGAACGTCGCCTTCGGCTCCCGGGCCGGCCCCGCCGGGAGCCCCGCGCCGTTCCGCGGCGCGGGCCCCTAGTATCGCCGGATCACGCCGATGACGACACCCTGCACCTGCACCGTCTCCGGCTTCGCGATAATCGGGGCGAGGGCCTCGTTGGCGGGTTGCAGGCGGATGTGGTTCTTCTCGCGGTAGAACGTCTTGAGGGTGACGTCCGATCCGTCGATCAGCGCGACCACCATTTCGCCGTTCCGGGCGACCCGGCGATCTTCGACGACGACGAGATCGCCGTCGCGGATCTGTTCGTCGATCATGGAGTTTCCGCGGACCCGCAGGGCGTAGGTCTCGCGCGCCCCCACCAAGTCCTCGGGGACGGTGACCGTTTCGGCCCCCGCCACCGCCTCGATCGGCTCGCCGGCGGCGACGTACCCCAGCAGCGGCAGATCGATGGCGCGGCCCCCCGCCCGCGCCTGCACCAGCTCCACCGAGCGGCTGCGGTTCCAGGCGCGGCGAATGAAGCCCTTCTCCTGCAGGTTCATCAGGTGCTTGTGGACGGTGGCGAGCGACGACAAACCGAACCGGGTCCCGATCTCCTCGAGGCTCGGGGCGTACCCCTGCTCGTCGATGAACTCCTTGAGATAGTCGAGGATCTCCCGCTGCCGTCTGGTCAGTGGCTGCAACTCGGCCTCCCCGCGATCGGCGAACCGGAAGGGTCGAAGGAACAAGTACGACGCCGGTACTTTACACGATACACAAAGAAAAGGCGAACAATATCGATATATACTGCATGGATGCGCAATCGACGGGCGGGCCGCACGGCGGCCCTGGCGGTGGCCCTGGGGGGGGCGGCCGCCGCGGCGGGGGGGGTGGCCGCCGGACCGGCGCGGGCGGCGGAGACCCGTTCGGCGGTCCAGGCCCCCGGCGCGGCGGCCGAGGCATCGGGCGCCCGGCTGGAGGGTAGGCTTCTGGAGATCGTGCGGAACGCCTCGGAAGCCTCCGCCGAGATCCGGCTGACGCCGCTGCCCGAGCCCGACGTCAACGCCTATCTCGCGCATCAGGCCGCGCCGCACCTGCCGTTGGGCATCCGGGCCCCGGTCGTTCGGATCGGGCGGGACAGCCTGTCGGCGGAGGCGGTCATCGACCTCGACGCGATTCGCGATTCGCGCGAGCGCACCGGCTTCGATCCCTTTCGGTTCCTCGGGGGACAGCTCCCGGTGACCGCGAGCGGCCGGGTGACGTCCGGCGGCGGGTCGGCGCGGGTCGAGGTGGAGACGGTGACCGTCGGCGGCATCCCCGTGCCGGTCGAGGTGCTCCAGGAGCTGGTGCGGTACTTCACCCGGACGCCCGAGCAGCCGGCGGGCACGCGCCTGGACGCCCGGATCCCCCTGCCCTACGGCATCGCCGAGCTGCGCCTGTCGCCGGGCCTGGCCGTCATCGTGCAGTGAGCTTCGCCTGCGCCGGTCCGTGGTGAGTGAACAGCCGCCCGTCTCCGCCGGCCCGGGCCTCGACGCCGAGCTGCGCTTCCTGAAGGGGGTCGGCCCCCGGCGGGCGGCGGCGCTCGAACGGGCGGGGCTGCGCACGTCGGACGACCTCCTGCATCGGTTCCCCCTGCGCTACGAAGACCGCAGCCGTCTCGTCCGTTCGAGCGACCTGCGGCCCGGCGAGGCCGCCGCGGTCCGCGGGACGGTGGTCAGCACCGGGCTGCGGCAGACCCGCCGCCGCGGCTTCTCCCTGTTCGAGATGCTGCTGCGGGACGGCGCGGGCACGTTCCGGGCGGTGTGGATGAACCAGCCGTACCTGAAGACGGTGTTCTCCCCGGGGCGGCGCGTCCTGTTGTACGGCACGCCCCGGTGGCGCGACCCCGGCGGGCTGCGGCTGCCGAACCCCCAGTACGAGCTGCTTGGGGACGGCGACGGGGACCGGCGGGAGCCGGAGGACGAGCGCGGGCAGGGCGGGGGCGGCGGCGGGGGAGAATCCGGCCCGCTGCACGGCGCCCGCGTCGTGCCGGTGTACGAGCGGGTCGGCGCCCTGACGACGAAACAGTTGCGGGCATTGGTGCACCGCGCGCTCGCGGCGCTGCCGGCCGATCTCGACGATCCCCTGCCCGCGGACCTCCGCGCGCGCCGGCGCCTGCCCGACCGCCGGCGGGCCCTCCGCGAGGCCCACTTCCCGCCCCCCGGCGCCTCGCTCGAGCGGCTGAACCGGTTCCGCACCCCCGCCCAGGCGCGGTTGATTCTGGAGGAGCTGTTCCTCTTCCGGCTGGGTCTCGAGGTCCGCGGCCGGACCCGCACCCGCGAGCGCAAGCCGCACGCCGTCCGGGTGGACGACCGCATCCGCCGATCGGCCCTCGCGGTGCTGCCCTTCCGGCTCACGGCCGGCCAGAGGAGCGCCCTGCGCACCATCGTCGACGACCTGCGCCGCCCCCATCCGATGAACCGGCTCCTGCAGGGCGACGTGGGCTGCGGCAAGACCATCGTCGCCCTCCTCGCCGCCCTCGTCGCCCTCGAGAACGGCCTGCAGGTCGCGTTCATGGCCCCCACCGAGCTCCTCGCCGAGCAGCACTACCTGACCCTGCGGCCCCTGCTGGCCCGGTCGCGGTTCCGGGTCGTCCCGCTCACCGGGAGCCGGGGCGCGAAGGCGCGGCGCGAGACCCTCGCGGCCCTGGCGCGGGGGGACGCCCATCTCGCGGTGGGGACCCACGCCCTCGTGCAGCCGTCGGTCGCGTTCCGCGCCCTCGGCCTGGTGATCATCGACGAGCAGCACCGCTTCGGGGTCCGGCAGCGGGCGACCCTGCGCGAGAAGGGGCGGCGCCCGGACGTGCTCGTCATGACCGCGACCCCGATTCCCCGCAGCCTCGCCCTCACCGCCTACGGCGACCTCGACGTGTCGGTGATCCGGGACCGGCCGCCGGGCCGGACGCCGGTCGACACGCGGATCGAGCCGGAGTCCCGCCGGGGGGCCGTGCACGCCCTGATCGAGCGGGAGATCGCGGCCGGCCGGCAGGCGTACGTCGTGTATCCCCTCGTCGACGAGTCGGAGAAGGTCGACCTGAAGGCGGCCGCGGTGATGGCCGGGATCCTCGCGCGGCGGTTCCCCGGCCGCGCCGTCGAGCTGCTGCACGGACGCATGAAGTCCGAAGAGCGCGAGGCGGTCATGGCGCGCTTCGCCGCCGGCCGCGCGCACGTGCTGGTGGCCACCACCGTCATCGAGGTCGGGGTGGACGTGCCGGGGGCGAGCGTCATGGTCGTCGAGCACGCGGAGCGGTTCGGCCTCGCGCAGCTTCACCAGCTCCGGGGCCGGGTCGGCCGCGGACCCGGCCGCGCCTG
Organism: Vicinamibacterales bacterium; assembly: GCA_963666855.2. GTDB lineage: Bacteria > Acidobacteriota > Vicinamibacteria > Vicinamibacterales > UBA8438 > JAJEEA01. The sequence continues at coordinate 55,778 of CAXXTG010000171.1, read as the reverse complement.
GTGCCGGCTGCTCTATCGCGAGCCGCTCTCCGACGCCGGCCGCGCGCGGCTCGAGGCGGTCGCCGGCACCACCGACGGCTTCGAGCTGTCCGAGCGCGACCTGGAGATCCGCGGCCCCGGGGAGGTGCTGGGGACGCGGCAGTCGGGTCTCCCGACCCTGCGCGTCGCCGACCTCGTCCGCGATCGGGACCTCATGGAGATCGCCCGCGACGAGGCGGAGCGCGCCGTGCGCGGGGGCGTCGCGGAGGACCTGCTGGCCCGGCTCGACGCGGGTTGGATGGAACGCTTCGGCCTGGCCGGGGTAGGGTAGCCCGGACATGCGCATCATCGCGGGCACGCACAAGGGGCGCCGGCTGTCCACGCCGCGCTGGGCGGGCCTGCGCCCGACCTCCGACCGGCTGCGCGGGACCCTCTTCGACATCCTGGGCCCGCGCGTCGAGGGCGCGCGGGTGCTCGACGGCTGCGCCGGCACCGGCGCGGTCGGCCTGGAGGCGCTGAGCCGGGGCGCCGCCCACGTCGTCTTCGTGGACCGCGACCCGCGGGCGGTCGCGCTGATCCGCCGCAACGCCGCGGCCTGCGGCCTCGCCGAACGCTGCACCGTCCGCCGGGCCGCGCTGCCCGGCGGCCTCCGCCGCCTCGGGGCCGGGGCGTTCGACCTGGTTCTGCTCGACCCGCCGTACGACGCGCCGGACATCGGCGGGATGCTCGCGGCGTCCGCGGCCCGGCTCGGCCCGGAGGGCCGGCTCGTGATCGAGCATTCGCGGCGCGTCGAGCCCCCGGCCACGCCCGCCATCGAGGCGCTGCGATCGGTGCGCGCCGGCGACAGCGCGCTGCGGTTCTACCGGCCCGCCGCCGGTGGCGGGGCCGCGCGCCGCCCGGCGGGCGCCGGGCGCGCCGGCGCGCCGACCAGCGCCCGCGGGCGGGGGGCGCCCCCGTCCGACGAGGTGTGAGGAGGGCGCCCGCCGGGCGCGTGCCGCCGACGAGAGACGCGGCCGCGAGTCCGCGCCGGCCCGCCCCGCGGGCCGGCGGCGGTTGACAGACGGTGCGCCGCCCGTGGCACCATGCAGGCCGCCGTCCCGGACCGGGAGCGTGACACGCCATGGCCACCGACCGCCGCGAACGCATCGCCGTCTATCCCGGCACCTTCGATCCGTTGACGAACGGCCACGTCGACATCATCGAGCGGGGGGCGGCGCTATTCGACCGCATCGTGGTCGCCATCCTCGTCAACCCCGAGAAGTCGCCGCTGTTCAGCGTCGCCGAGCGCGTGGACATGACCCGGACGGTGTTCGAGTCGCGGCCCGGCGTCGAGGTCGACACGTTCGAGGGCCTGCTCGTCGACTACGCCCGGAAGCGGCGGGCCGACGTGATCGTGCGCGGGCTGCGGGCCATCTCGGACTTCGAGTTCGAGATGCAGATGGCCCTGATGAACCGGCGGCTGAGCTCGACCCTCGAAACCGTCCTGATGATGCCGGCCGAGTCCTACACGTATCTCAGCTCGCGCCTCGTCAAGGAGGTGTTCGCCCTCGGCGGGTCCATCCGCGGCCTCGTCCCCGAGCTGGTGGAGACCCGCCTCGCGGAGAAGGCGCGGGTCACCGGCTCCCGCGTCATCTGACCGCGCCGGGTCCGGGTCGACCCCGCGGGGGGTCGGGGAGCGGCCTCACGGCGGCGCCCGGTTGGTGACGAGCACCACGGTCTGCACGTCCGTGGCCGGGTCGGGCCACAGGAGGGTCGCGAGCTGGAGGCGGCCCGTATCGAGGTAGGCGACGCGCCCGAGCTCGTACGCCGCCGCCCCGGCCGCGCGGGCCTGCTCGAGGTCGGCTTCGGGCAGCACGCACAGGACCGGCTCGGGCAAGTCGAGAAACGCGTGGAGCTGTTCCGGCGTGAACAGATCCACGTGCGGCCGGCCGACGTAGTAGAGCAGATTACGGACGAAGACCCGGTAGCGGCCGTACGGCATGTCGTCGGCGCCCGCCTCGCGGACCAGGGCCGCCATGCGCTCGACCGGCTCCGGCCCCGGGGGGGGGAGAACCGAATACTGCAGGCCGAGGGCCGTGACCACGGTGGAGGCGGCGAGCGCGGCGGGGAGCAGCCGCCGTGACGCCAGCGCCGCCAGCGCCACCCCCACGCCCGACAGGACGATGAGGACGGACGCGATCCGCACCGCCGCGGGGAGACCGTCGCCGAGGAGCACGCCGAACCTGGCCACCGCCGCGCCGAACAGCACCAGGACCAGCCCCGACGCCGTCCCCCCGGCGGCCAGGAGCCGGTCCCGCCCGATGCCGGGCGCGGCCTGCCGCGCCAGGGCCCGCGACAACCCCCGCGCCAGGAGCATCGCGAGCGGCGGCAGGACCGGCAGCACGTAGCGCGGCTGCTTGCCGATCGAGATGGAGTAGAAGAGCAGCGGCGCCAGGGTCCAGAGGGCCAGCCGGACCTCGGTCGCCCCCACGCGCCGGACTCCGGCGACCACGCCGCGCAACGGCCGCCAGAAGATCAGCATCAGCGGCGACCAGGGCAGGAGTCCGCCGACGACGATCGGCAGGTAGAACCAGAACGGCCGCGGGTCGTGCTGGTAGCGGTCGGTCGCGAAGCGTTCCACGTTCTCGGCGATGAAGAACCGATCGAGGTAGGCGACCCCGTGGGTGGCGGTCATCGCCGCGAACCAGGGCAGCGTCAGGGCCAGGCAGATCAGCGCGAGAAGGCCCACGTCGCCGGCCAGCCGGGCCAGGAGCCGCCCCGCGCCGTCGGTCCGGGAGCGCTCCTCCGTTAGGCAGCGCCAGACCGCCGGCGGCCCCACGGCCAGCGCGGGCAGGACGACGCCGACGGGGCCCTTGGTGAGGAACGCGGCCGAGAGGGCGACGCCCGCCGCGGCGAGCCATCCGCGCCGGCCCGCGCCGGCCGGCCGCGGAACCACGAGGGCCTCGAACGCGGCCCACGTCGCCGCGGTGATGAAGCAGGCGAGGGCGAGGTCGGGCAGGGCCTGCCTCGCCACCGCCACGTACCCGAAGCTGGTGGCGGTGACGGCGCCCGCGAGGAGCGCGGTCTCGTCGTCGTACCAGCGGCGCGCGCACGCGAACGCCGCGAGCACGAGGCCGAGTCCGGCCAGCGCCGAGGGCAGGCGCGCGGCGAACTCCCCGGCGCCGGCCGGGAGGTACGCCAACGCGACCAGCCAGTAGAACAGCACCGGCTTCTCGAACCGGTGCTCGCCGTTGTAGCGGGGCGTCACCCAGTCGCCGGTCTCGACCATCTCCCGGCCCGCCTGCGCGTAGAACGCCTCGTCCGAGTCGGTGATGGCGGGCCGGCCGAGCCCGACGAAGAACGTCAGGATCGCGAGACCCGCGAGGAGCGTGGCGCGCGCGGACACGGGCGGGATTGTATACGGCCCGCGGCGCGGGTCGCCGCGGCGGCGGCGACGCCCGCCGCGGTATACTGCGGCATGGCTCGAATCGCCGCCGTCGTCGGCGCGTCGCGGGACCGGAGGAAGTTCGGGAACAAGGCGGTCCGGGCGTTCCGGCACGCCGGCTACGAGGTGGTGCCGATTACGACCGCCGCCGACGTCGTCGAGGGGCTGCCGGCGTATCCCTCGGTGCTCGACGTGGCGGGCGGCATCGATGTCGCGACCGTTTATCTGGAGCCGGCGGCCGGCGAGGCGGTCATCGACGAGATCGCCCGGAAGGGCATCCGGGAGGTCTGGCTGAACCCCGGCGCGGACGGCGCCGCCGTCGTGGCCCGGGCCCGGGCCCTAGGCCTCGATCCGATTCTCGAGTGCAGCATCGTCGGCATCGGCGAGAGCCCCGCCTGTTACTGACCGTCCGGCGCGGGGCGCGCGCGAACGGCCCGCCGCGCGGGTTGACACGCCCGTTCGGGCGTGCCTATACTCGGCTTCGACATTCATTCCCCGTCACGGAGCCTCGTGCGGACGCGCCGCGTCCGACACACGCACGGCTCGCGAACTTCTACCTCCAACTGACCGCCCTATGCCGACGAACCAGAAGCGCACGTCAGCGCGCCCATCCACCCATCCCCCGGCCCCGGCGCCGGCCGAGACGGCCGCCGCGGAGCCGCCGCCCAAGCCCAACCGGCGGGCCGCCAACGGCCTGAACATCGGCGAGCTCAAGGACATGAGCATCGCCAAGCTGACGCAGGTCGCCAAGGACCTCAGCGTCGCCGGCGCGACCGGCATGCGCAAGCAGGAGCTGATCTTCCAGATCCTGAAGGCGCAGACCGAGCAGAGCGGGTTCATCTTCTCCGAGGGCGTGCTCGAGGTGCTGCCCGACGGATTCGGCTTCCTCCGGGCTCCGGACTACAACTACCTGCCCGGCCCCGACGACATCTACGTCTCGCCGTCGCAGATCCGCAAGTTCGACCTGCAGACCGGGGACACCGTCTCCGGCCAGATCCGCCCCCCCAAGGAGGGGGAGCGGTACTTCGCGCTGATCAAGGTCGAGGCGGTCAACTTCGAGTCGCCCGACTTCGCCCGCGACAAGCTGTTCTTCGAGAACCTGACGCCGCTCTACCCCGAGGAGCGGGTCACCCTGGAGACCACCGCGGACAACCTGTCGGCGCGCGTGATGGACCTCATGACCCCGATCGGGAAGGGGCAGCGCGGCCTCATCGTTGCCGCGCCGCGCACCGGCAAGACGATGCTGCTGCAGGCGATCGCGCAGTCGATCGCCGCGAACCACTCCGAGGTCTACCTCATCGTGCTGCTCATCGACGAGCGGCCCGAGGAGGTCACCGACATGCAGCGCTCCGTCGACGGCGAGGTCATCTCGTCGACGTTCGACGAGCCGGCGCAGCGCCACGTGCAGGTGGCCGAGATGGTGATCGAGAAGGCCAAGCGCCTCGTCGAGCACAAGAAGGACGTGTTCATCCTGCTCGACTCGGTCACGCGGCTCGCCCGCGCCTACAACACGGTCATCCCCCCGTCCGGCAAGGTCCTCTCGGGCGGCCTCGACTCGAACGCGCTGCAGAAGCCGAAGCGCTTCTTCGGCGCCGCGCGGAACATCGAGGAGGGCGGCTCGCTGACGATCATGGCCACCGCCCTCGTCGACACCGGCTCGCGCATGGACGACGTGATCTTCGAGGAGTTCAAGGGGACCGGCAACATGGAGATCCACCTCGACCGCAAGCTGGTCGACAAGCGGGTCTTCCCGGCCATCGACATCCAGAAGAGCGGCACCCGGAAGGAAGAGCTGCTGATCGGGCCGGAGGACCTCAACCGGGTGTGGGTGCTGCGGAAGGTCCTGAATCCGTTGTCGGCGGTCGAGGCGATGGAGCTGCTGCTCGACAAGATGGGCAAGACGCGGTCGAACCAGGACTTCCTGGCCTCGATGCAGAAGATGGGGTGATGGCGATGGCGGAAATCAAGGTCCGGGAGAACGGTCCGTATCTGGTCACCGGCGACGACGTGACCCTCGTCGACTGGAACGGCAACGCCTACCCGGTGGCCCGGCGTCCGTTCGCGCTGTGCCGCTGCGGGGCCTCGGCGAACAAGCCCTTCTGCGACGGCGCCCACAAGACCGTCGACTTCCAGGCGTGCGAGGCCGCGTCGACCGGCGGCGCGTCCGAGTAGAAGCGGCCCCGGCTCCGCCGACGCTTCGCGGATCGCGCCGGCGGGCAGGGTCGCCGCCGTCGGGGCGGTTCGCGGTCACGCCGCGGCGCGTTCCTCCGTCTCGAACGCCAACTCATCGCCGGCCGCGTCCACCCGGACGTGCGCGCCCTCGCGCAGCTCGTGATCGAGCAGGCGCCGCGCCAGCGGGTCGAGCACCATCCGCTGCACCGTGCGCTTGAGCGGGCGCGCCCCGTAGACCGGATCGAAGCCGCGTTCCGCGAGCAGGTCCAGCGCCGCGTCGGACAGCTCGATGCTCATCCGGCGGTCCGCCAGCCGCTCGGTGAGCCGCCCGAGCTGGATGCGGATGATCTCGCGCACGTGGTCGCGGCCCAACGCGTGGAACAGGATGACGTCGTCGATGCGGTTGATGAACTCGGGCCGGAAGTGCGCCTGCAGGGCCTCGAAGACCCGCCCGCGCACGGCCTCGCCGTCACCGCCCGCACGGCCCGCCTCCTCCGCGATGAACTGGCTGCCCAGGTTCGACGTCATGATCACGACCGCGTTCTTGAAGTCGACGGTGCGGCCCTTGCCGTCGGTGAGCTGCCCGTCGTCGAGGAGCTGCAGCAGCACGTTGAGCACGTCGGGGTGGGCCTTCTCGACCTCGTCGAAGAGCACCACCGCGTAGGGGCGGCGCCGCACCGCCTCGGTCAACTGGCCCGGCGTCGTCGTAGCCGACGTACCCCGGGGGCGCCCCGATCATCCGCGCCACGGTGTGCTTCTCCTGGTACTCGGTCATGTCGATGCGGACCATCGCGCGCTCGTCGTCGAACAGGAACCGGGCGAGGGCCCGGGCCAGCTCGGTCTTGCCGACCCCCGTCGGCCCGAGGAAGATGAAGCTCCCCAGGGGGCGCGCCGGGTCCTGCAGCCCCGCCCGGGCCCGGCGGATGGCGTTCGACACCGCGGCGACCGCCTCGTCCTGCCCGACCACCCGTTCGTGGAGCCGGCCCTCCATCTGCAGCAGCTTCTCGATCTCGCCCTCGACGAGCCGGCTGACGGGGATGCGGGTCCACCGGCTGACGACCTCGGCGATGTCCGCGTCGTCGACCTGCTCCTTGAGCATGCGGCCCCCGTTCCCGCCCTCCGTCGCCCTCGGCCGGTGACTGCGCCGCGACCTCGCGCTCGAGCTCGGGCAGCCGGCCGTACTGCAGCTCCGACGCCCGCGCGTAGTCGCCCTCGCGCTGGGCCCGTTCGATGGCGAGGCGGACCCGCTCGAGCTCCTCGGTCAGGCCGCGCGTCGCCTGGATGGCCGCCTTCTCCCGCTGCCACTGGGCGTGGAGGCGCGTGCGGCTCTCCTTGAGGTCGGCGAGTTCGCGCTCGAGCCGTTCCAGGCGCTCGGCCGACGCCGCGTCCTTCTCCTTGCGCAGGGCTTCGCGCTCGATCTCGAGCTGCATGACGCGCCGCTCGACCTCGTCGAGCTCCGCCGGCAGCGAGTCGATCTCGGTCCGCAGCTTCGCCGCCGCCTCGTCGACGAGGTCGATGGCCTTGTCGGGCAGGAAGCGGTCGGCGATGTAGCGGTGGGAAAGGGTGGCGGCGGCCACCAGGGCGGCGTCCTTGAACTGCACGCCGTGGTGGATCTCGTAGCGCTCGCGCAGACCGCGGAGGATGCTGATGGTGTCCTCCACCGTCGGCTCGGAGACGAGCACGGGCTGGAAGCGCCGCTCGAGGGCGGCGTCCTTCTCGATGTGCTTCCGGTACTCGTCGAGGGTGGTGGCCCCGATGGTGTGCAGTTCGCCGCGCGCGAGCATCGGCTTGAGGAGGTTCGAGGCGTCGATGGCGCCCTCGGCCGCGCCCGCCCCGACCACCGTGTGCAGTTCGTCGATGAACAGGACGATGCGGCCTTCCGAGTCGGCGATCTCCTTCAGCACCGCCTTGAGGCGCTCCTCGAACTCGCCCCGGTACTTCGCGCCCGCCACCAGGGCCCCGAGGTCGAGGCTGATGATCCGCTTGTCCTTCAAGCCCTCGGGCACGTCGCCCCGCGCGATGCGGTGGGCGAGGCCCTCGACGATGGCGGTCTTGCCGACCCCCGGCTCGCCGATGAGCACGGGGTTGTTCTTGGTGCGCCGCGAGAGCACCTGCAGGGTGCGCCGGATCTCGTCGTCGCGCCCGATGACGGGGTCGAGGCGGTCCCGCTTCGCCGCCTCGGTGAGGTCGCGGCCGTAGCGCTCGAGGGCCTCGTACTTGCCCTCGGGGTGCGGGTCGGTGACCCGCTGGCCGCCGCGGACCGCGGACAGCGCCTCGAGGACCCGGGCCGACGTGACCCCGTGCGCCGTCAGCAGCCGGGCCGCCTCGGCCCGGCCGCCCTCCAGGGTGACGGCCAGCAGGAGATGCTCGGTGCTGACGTAGTCGTCCCGCAGCCGCTCCGCCTCGCGTTCCGCCGCCCGCGCCACCGCGCGCAGGCGCGGCGACGGCCCGGCCTCCGACCCGCCGTGGGTCTGCGGCCGCCGCGCGAGCCATTCCCCGGCTTCCCGGAGGACCCGGGGCGGCTCGACGCCCAGCCGCCGCAGCACCGCCGGCACGACGCCGTCGGGCTGATCGATGAGGGCGACGAGCAGGTGTTCGGGCTCGATCTGCGGGTGGCGGCGCCGTTCCGCGAGCTGCTGCGCGGCCAGCACGGCCTCCTGCGACTTCTCCGTATAGCGCTTGAGATTCATGGTTCCTCCTTCCGCCGTCGTCGCGTCCTCGCATCCCCGGGGCAGGTCGGCGCGTGCGGGGCGCGCGGAGAACCTGTCGCGGGAGCCAAAATATGATTATTAAACAAGCATATATTTTTATATTGATGATAGCATCTTGATTGACGTTCCGCAATGGCCGATAGTTCCTTCGGCATGGCAGCACAAGACCGCTTCTCGTCGCGGTGGGGGCTGATCCTCGCGGGGCTGGGGATGGCCGTCGGCACCGGCAACCTGTGGCGGTTCCCCCGCGTCGCGGCCGAGAACGGCGGGGCCGCGTTCCTGATTCCGTGGCTGCTGTTCCTGTTCCTGTGGTCGCTGCCGCTGCTCATCGCCGAGTTCGGGCTCGGCCGCGGCAGCCGGCGCGGGGTCATCGGAGCCTTCGCGGACCTCGTGGGGCGGCGCTGGGCGTGGATGGGGGGCTTCGTCGCCGTCACCAGCGTGATGATCCTGTTCTACTACTCGGTGGTGACGGGCTGGACCCTGAAGTACTTCGCGGTGACGCTGCTCGGCGGCCTGCGGGGCGCGGCCGCCGAGGAGTACTGGACGACCTTCAGCGCCTCGGTCTGGCAGCCCCTCGCGTTTCAGATCGCGGCGGTGCTCATTGCCGCCGCCATCATCAGCCGCGGCGTCGTGGCCGGCATCGAGCGCGCCAACCGGGTGCTCATCCCGACCCTGTTCGTCCTGCTGGTGGTGGCGGTCGCGCGCTCGGTGACCCTGCCGGGGGCGGGCCGCGGGCTCGGCTTCCTCTTCAACCCCGACCTGTCCCTGCTCGGCAGCTACCGCACGTGGCTCGAGGCGCTGACCCAGTCGGCGTGGTCGACGGGGGCGGGCTGGGGCCTCATCCTCACCTACGCGGTGTACGTGAAGCGCGAAGAGGACGTCGTGCTCAACTCCACCGCCATCGGGATCGGCAACAACACCGCCTCGCTCCTCGCGGGCATGGCCATCGTGCCGACCGCGTTCGCGATACTTTCCGAGAACGAGGCCCTCGCGGTGATGGCGAGCGGCAACCAGGGCCTGACCTTCATCTGGATCCCCCAGCTCTTCGACCGCATTCCGGCCGGCGGCGTGTTCCTGCCGCTGTTCTTCCTCGCCCTGTTCTGCGCGGCGCTGTCGTCGCTGATCGCGATGTTCGAGCTGGCCGCGCGCCTCCTGATGGACACGGGGATGCCGAGGCCGCGGGCCATCCGCTGGGTCGCCGCGGCGGTCATCGTCGGGGGGGCGCCGTCGGCGGCCAGCCTCAGCGTCTTCGACAACCAGGACTGGGTGTGGGGCCTCGCCCTCATGATCAGCGGGCTGTGCATCGCGACGGGGGTGCGGCGCTTCGGTGTCGGGCGTTTCCGGCGCGAACTGGTCGACGTGTCGGCGGGCCACCTCCGCGCCGGGCGCGCCTGGGAATGGGTGGTGACGTGGCTGCTGCCGATCGAATTCCTGGCCATGTTCGCGTGGTGGACGTACCAGGCGGTGGCGGTCTTCGACCCGGCCGGCTGGTGGAACCCGGCGCGGGTCAACTCGCTGGGCACCTGCCTGCTCCAGTGGGGGATCGCGCTGGCCCTGCTGCTCGCGTTCAACCGCCGCATCGCCGCGGCCAGCCTGCGGGGCGGCGCCTGACCGCATGTCGGCCGGCCGACACCGGCGCGTCCTGTGCTACTCTGAAAGACGGGAACGCACTGAAAGGAGCATCCGTTTGTATCCAGAATTCATGATCGCGCCGATGCGCGAGGAGCTGACCCGGTTCGGCGTCCGCGAGCTGCGGACGGCCGGGGAGGTCGACGAGGCCCTGGCCAAGACCCCGGGGACGACGATGGTCGTCGTCAACTCGGTGTGCGGCTGCGCCGCCGGCCGGGCCCGCCCCGGCGTGGCGCTCTCGCTGCAGCACACCGTCAAGCCCGACCACCTCACCACCGTGTTCGCGGGCGCGGACATCGAGGCCACCGAGCGGGCCCGCGGCTACTTCACCGGGTATCCGCCCTCGTCGCCGTCGATCGCCCTGCTCCGCGACGGCAAGCTCATCTACTTCATGGAGCGGCACCAGATCGAGAACCAGGAAGCGCCCGCCATCGCCGCCCAGTTGACGGCGGCGTTCGACAAGCACTGCGCCCCCGAGCCGGTCGCGGGATAACGCCCCGGGCGTCTCCGTCATCGTCGAAGCAGGGACGGCGGGGGAGACGCCTCCGCAAGCCTTCGTCGTCCCGGTGACTGGTTGGGCGCCCAGCGGAGCCGAATACGGCGATCCAGGCCGTCGGCGCCGCCGCCGCGGGCCGGTCGGGTCGAGGCCGCCGCTTTGCCGGATACGCCGCCGCAGCGGGCGGCCCGCGGCTTGCCGAAAGGCCGCCGCATCAGGCGGCCGGCGGATCCGGAGCGGCGCAGATCGGCAGGGGCCGGCCGCCGCGGTAGCGTCCCACGGTCGACCGCACGATGTCCGCCATCATATCGAGGAAGCGCGGGTCGTCGTTGACGGCGGCGGCGCGGCGCATCGTGACGCCGAGGTCGGCGCAGACCGCCGCCGCCTCGACGTCGAGGTCGTAGAGCACCTCGACGTGGTCGGCCACGAACCCCAGCGGACAGAGGACCGCCGCCTTCAGCCCGTCCGCGGCGGCGGTCCGCAGATAGTCGCACACGTCGGGCTCGAGCCACGGGTCCTGCGGGCGCCCGCTGCGGCTCTGGTAGACGAGGGCCCAGTCGCCGCGCCCCAGGCGCGCGGCGACGAGGCGGGCCGACACGGCCAGTTGCTCGCGGTACGTCTCCGAGGCGGCCATGTCGACGGGGATGCTGTGCGCCGTGAACACGAGCCGGGCGCGGTCGCGCCCGGACGCCGGCAGGGCGTCCAGCGCCGCCTCGACCCGCGCCGCCCACGCCTCGATGAAGCGCTCGTGGGCGTGCCAGTCCCCAACGTAGGACACCTCGACGTCGGGACGGCCGGCGGCGCGGAGCTCGCGGCGCGCGGCCAGCACGTTTTCGCGGTACTGTCCGCAGCTCGACCAGGACCGGAACCCGGCGAGGATCAGGCCCACCGCCCGCCGGACCCCCGCGTCCGCCATCTCGCGCAGGGTGTCGGCGAGGAACGGATGCCAGTTGCGCATGCCGACGTAGACGGGCAGGGGCGGGCCGTCGCGGTCGAGCCGCGCCCGCAGCCCCGCCGCCTGCCGCCGCGTCAGCTCGGTGATGGGCGACACGCCGCCGAATCGCTCGTAGTGCCGCGCCACCTCCTCGACGCGGGCGGGCGGCACGCGGCGCCCGCGCAGCACGTTGGCGAGGAAGGGCCGGATGTCTTCGAGTCCCTGGGGGCCGCCGAAGCTGACGAGCAGCACCGCGTCGAACGGTCGGGGGGGCGACGGTCGGGCCATCCTCCGTTCATGATACCGTCTGGAGCCATGCCGAAGCTCGCCGCCAACTTCTCGATGATGTTCCGCGAGGTCGACATGCTCGACCGGTTCGCGCCAGCCGCGCGGGCCGGGTTCGCCGGGGCGGAGATTCAGAATCCCTACGGGCACACCGCCGAGGAGGTCGCGTCGGCGTACCGCGGCAGCGGCCTCGAGGCGGTCCTCTTCAACCTGCCGTCCATGGTCGGCGCGGTCCCCGGGCGCGAGGCGGAGTTCGACGCGGGCGTGGCCCGGGCCCTCGAATACTGCCGGGCCGCGGGCTGCCGGCAGGTGCACTGCCCGGCGGGGACCACCGACGACGCGCGGGCCGGGTCCACGTTCGTGGCGAACCTGCGGCGCGCGTCCGCGGCGGCGCGGCCCCTGGGGGTGCGGCTGCTGATCGAGCCGCTCAACACGCGGGACATGCCCGGCTACTTCCTGACCCGCACCGCGGATGCGCGCCGCATCATCGACCGGGTGGGGGAGGACAACGTCTTCCTGCAGTACGACGTCTACCATATGCAGATCATGGAGGGCTTCCTCGCCGAGACCATCAGGGCCAACCTCGACGTCATCAGCCACGTCCAGATCGCCGGGGTTCCCGGCCGGCACGAGCCCGACAGATCGCAGGAGGTGCACTATCCGTACCTGTTCGACGTGCTGGACGAACAGGGCTACGAGCGCTGGGTGGGCTGCGAGTACCGCCCCGCCGGCGACACCCTCGCGGGGCTCGGGTGGGCGCGGCCCTGGGGCATCGACCCGGCGCGCGCCCGGTGAGCCCGCCGGCCGGCGTCGGGGTTCCTCCGGCCGGAGAAGAGCGGCGGCGGTCCGCATCGCCCCCGCCCGTCCCGCGTAGAAGCCCGACGAAGGGTCCGACTACGAGGCGGTGCGGGCCGGCCGGGTGTCGGTCACGCCCCTGCATCCGGACTGGACGAACCATGCCGCGCTCGGCGCGATCGATTTTCTCGCCGAGCCGGCGCCGGTTGAGGTAGAATAGAAACTTGTGTCGGGGCGTGGCTCAGCCTGGTAGAGCACTCGGTTCGGGACCGAGGGGTCGGAGGTTCAAATCCTCTCGCCCCGACCATCCTTCCAACGTCGTCGGTTCGCTTCCCGTCGAACCCCCGCAAAGAAGCTATCGCCCGCGCCCCGGGCGGCCGATCCATCGTTCGCCCCACGCACCTCCAGCCCGCCGCCCGGTAACTCGCAGCCAGAGGCGCGAGACGTTCCGCACTTCCGGGGTTCGGATATAATCGCGCGCTGCCGTGCGTCGGCGGGCGCACGGGCCGGCCGGGCGCGCGCCGACGACGACGGGTGCGGCGGGCCGCGCCGACCTGGGGTCCCCGGGAGCGGACCGGGGACCGGGAATCCCGCCGGTGAGGTGGAGGTGGGGTGATCGTCGCGAGGCGCTTCGCGGTTTCAGGGCGCGTCCAGGGCGTCGGGTACCGGTTCCATGCGCGCGACGCCGCCGCCCGGGACGGCCTCGGCGGATTCGTCCGGAACCTCGCCGACGGCAGGGTCGAGGTCGAAGCCCAAGGCGACGAGGAGGCGATGCAGCGGTTCGAGCGGGCGCTCCGGCAGGGCCCGCCGGCTGGGCGCGTCGACGCCGTCGCGGTGACCGAGATGACGCCGCGCGTGGCGGTGCCGGGTTTCCGCATCGAGCAGGCATAGCGCGGCGGCCCGGCGACCGGAAACCGGGGACCCCGGCGGCGAGGTCGTCCGCGGGCGCGGTCCCGGACGCCGCCGGCGAGGAAACGGAAGCGCACATGGAACATCTGAAATCGAAGCTCCGGCACGTCCCGGACTTTCCGAAGCCGGGCATCAACTTCTGCGACATCACGACCCTGCTCAAGGATCCCGCCGGCCTCTCGGACGCCGTCGAGGGTCTGGCCGAGCCGTTCCGCGACGAGCGCGTCGAACTGGTGGTGGGCATCGAGAGCCGCGGCTTCATCCTGGGGGCGGCGGTCGCCGACCGGCTGCGCGCCGGTTTCGTCCCCGCCCGCAAGCCGGGGAAGCTGCCGGCGCCCGCCGTCCGCCAGACCTACGAGCTTGAGTACGGGTCCGACGCCCTCGAGATCCACGAGGACGGCATCGAGGCGGGCCAGCGCGTGCTCATCGTCGACGACCTGCTCGCGACCGGAGGCACCGCCGGCGCGGCCCTCGACCTGGTGAAGAAGACCGGCGGGGAAGTGGTGGGCATCGCGTTCCTCGTCGAGCTGACGTTCCTCGACGGCCGCAAGCGGCTGGGGGACACGCCGATCTTCGTCGGCCTCCAGTACTGATTCTCGAGCCGACCATGGTCGAGCTGGCGCTGTTGGCGGTCGCGGCAACCATCGGGGTGGGCGCAATCCTTGTCGGCAACGCCCTGGGGGCGCGGCGGCGGGACGCGCAACTACTCGGGCTGCTCGCGACGTTCGGCCCCGCGTCCGAACGGGCCCGCGCGGACCCGCGCGTCCTGCTGGCGTGGTATCCGGTCGCCCTCGCGGCCCGGCGGGCCTTTCCGCAGGCGTTCATGGTCCTGGACGGGGAGGCGCGGCGCCGGTTTCCGTTCGGTCAGCCGGAGCTCGAGGCGGCGCACGCCCGCTGGAGCACCGACTGGCTCGATTGGGAGCGGCGCCAGGACGCGGAGCACCGCGCCCGGCGCGAGGCCGTCGAGGGGGAGCTGGAACGAGCCGCGGAAGAAGCCGCGCCGCCGCTGCGGGCGCGCCTCGAGGCCCTGGAGCGGGAGAAGCTCGAACAGTACCAGCGCCGGTACGAAGAGTACGTGCGCGTGTCGCGGGCGCTGAAGGAGCTGTCCGAGGAGGAGCCCGCGGCCGACGCGCGTTCATCCCGCTGATCCGGCTCGGATGAAGAGGGGGGCGTGATGGCTGACCTGGATCTCGACGGCTTCATGCGCGGCCTGATTCGCCGCAACCCCGGCGAGCCCGAGTTCCACCAGGCGGTGAAGGAGGTCATGGGCTCGCTCATCCCCTTCATGCGCGACCACCCCGGGTACGCCGAGGGCGGCATTCTCGAGCGCGTGACCGAGCCCGACCGCATCATCGTCTTCCGCGTCTGCTGGCTCGACGACCGCAACCGCGTCCGCACCAACCGCGCCTACCGCGTGCAGTTCAACAACGCCATCGGCCCCTACAAGGGCGGGCTGCGCTTCCACCGCGACGTGACCCTGTCGGTGCTGAAGTTCCTCGGCTTCGAGCAGACGTTCAAGAACAGCCTGACGGGGCTGCCGATGGGCGGGGCGAAGGGCGGCGCCGACTTCAACCCCAGGGGGAAGAGCGACGCCGAGGTGATGCGCTTCTGCCACTCGATGATGACCGAACTCGCCCGCCACATCGGCGAGGACGTCGACGTGCCGGCCGGCGACATCGGGGTCGGGGCGCGGGAGATCTCCTACCTCTTCGGCCAGTACAAGCGCATCAACAACCGCTTCGCCGGCACCCTCACCGGCAAGGGGGTCGCCTTCGGGGGCAGCCTCATCCGCACGGAGGCGACCGGCTACGGCTGCGTGTACTTCGTCGAGAACATGCTCAAGCGGCGCGGCGAGGAGTTCGCGGGCCGGACCTGCGCCGTGAGCGGTTCGGGCAACGTGGCGATTTACGCGGCCGAGAAGGCCGTCGACCTCGGCGCGAAGGTCGTGACCCTGTCCGATTCCGGCGGGTTCGTGCACGACCCCGACGGCGTCGACGCCGAGAAGCTGGCGTTCGTCAAGGACCTGAAGGAGGTCCGGCGGGGACGCATCTCCGAGTACGCGGACCGCTTCGGCTGCGCCTACCACGCCGGCGACCGGCCCTGGGGGGTGCCCTGCGACGTCGCGCTGCCGTGCGCGACCCAGAACGAGCTGGACGCCGACGACGCCGAGACCCTGATCGCCAACGGCGTCCGGGCCGTCGGCGAGGGCGCCAACATGCCGTGCAGCCTCGACGCGACCGGGCGCTTCCTCGCGGCCGGGGTCCTCTTCGGCCCCGCCAAGGCCGCCAACGCCGGGGGGGTGGCGGTGTCCGGGCTCGAGCAGAGCCAGAACGCGCTGCGCATGAGCTGGTCGCGCGAGGAGGTCCACGAGCGGCTGCGGACCATCATGGCGGAGATCCACGAGAAGTGCCGCGCGTACGGTGACGACGGCAAGGGCGGCGTGGACTACGTCCGCGGCGCCAACGTCGCCGGCTTCGTCAAGGTCGCCGACGCCATGCTCGCCTACGGGGCGGTGTGAGCCGGCCGCGGGCGGGCGGAGGCGGCGGCCGCGCCGGAGCGCGCACCGTAGCCGGGTGTCCTCGGCGGGGCGCGGGGGCTGTTGCTGCGGTGCGGGTCGGCCGAAAAGCGGTACATGCTGCAGCCTCCGGACGAAGCCCACGACGTCATCTGTTCCCACCGGCCGCGGCCGGACCGCCCCGGGAGCTGGGTGGTGCGGGTCGGCGGGATCACCGTGGGGGAGCGCGAGTCGCTGGCCGGGGCCATCGACCTGACCCGCTCGGCCGCGGTGTCCCACCGCCGGCCGGCTTGGCTGCTCGACGAGTCGGGATACCCGCTGAAGCCGATGTTGCCGTGGAACCTGTGATCGCGGCGCGGCGGCCGATCGCCGGCCCGATCCACGCGCGCCTCCCGTTCCGACATTCCCGCCGCCCGATGCCTTCGCGCCTCTGCTAAACTGGGGCGTCACCCGACACGCGCGTGTAGCTCAGTCGGATAGAGCGACCGCCTCCTAAGCGGTAGGCCCCTGGTTCGAATCCAGGCACGCGCGCCAATCCCCGGATCGCCGATTTCCTGTTAGGATGGAGACATGCTGGACGTGAACCTCGTTGAGTTGCTGACGCTGGCGTGCGCGCTGTACGCGGCCATCATGGGACACCGGTGCAGAGGCGCTTCGACGAGCTGACCGGCGAGGGTGACCACCCTCGAGACGGGCCATCACGCGCACATCAACGCCCCCGGCCTACACCACTAGACCGCGACCCGGCGCAACCCGCGGCGCCTTCGTGAGCGGGTGGTAGTGCCGTCGGTGCACCACCGGGCTCGCGGCCATCCCACCCACGAGGCCGCGCCAATCCGAACCATCGCCGGAGGCGGGTCTCTGATACACTCTCGACGATGATCGAGGCGCAAGCGCCGGGTAAGTGCCGGGAAACAGGCAGGGAAGACACGAATGAAGCGGAGTGAACGGCATCATCTGAAGGAGAACGCCTTCGCGGTGGCGATGGCCCGGATCCAGGACCGGGCCGAGAACTGGGGGACGGGGTTCGCGATCGCCGCGGGCGTCGCGCTGGCCGGGGTCGTGGCGTTCGGCGGCTACACGTGGTGGTCGGAGCGGGCGGAGGCGACGGCGGGGGCGCTGCTCGCCGAGGCCCTGGTCGTCGCGGACGCGCCGGTCGTGCCGCCGCCGGCCGATGCCGGGGAAGAGGACCCGGCGACGGCGGAGCCTCCCTTCGCGCAGCCGCCCGGTTCGTATCCCACGATCGAGGCCAAGATGTCGGCGTCGCTGCCGATGCTGCTCGAAGCGGCCGATGCGTATCCGGGCACGCCGTCGGGCATCACCGCCCGTTACCGGGCCGCCGCGGCCCTGGCCGCGCTCGGCCGTCACGACGAGGCGGCGGAGCAGTACCGGCGGGTGATCGACGGCGACGAGGGCGGCGTCTACGGCCGCATGGCCACCCTGGGGCTGGCGAGCGCGCAGATGTCGCGCGGCTCCTACGACGAGGCGATCGCCCTGCTCGAGCCGTCGTCGATCTCGACCGCCGACGCGTCGCTGCCGATCGACGGGGTCCTGATGGAGCTGGGGCGCGCCTACCGGCTGGCCGGCCGGTCCGACGAGGCCCGGGCCGCGTTCCAGCGCATCATGGACGAGTTCCCGACGTCGCTCTACTTCCCGAACGCCGAGCGCGAGCTGCAGGTGCTGCGGATCGAAGGGTAGTCTTCCGCGGCGCCGGAACGGGGCGAACCGCCGGAGGGCGGGCGGTGAGCGGAGGCGCGGGCGGACTTCTTGGCCGCGCGGCACCCCGGGGGCTTTGCCGGAGCCCCGCATCGCGCCGAGCGCCCCGGCGGCTTTGCGGGCGCCTTGCATGGCGCCGAGCGCTTGGCGGCTTCGCCGGCGTCTTGCATCGCGCCGGGCGCCCCCGCACTGCATCGCGCCGGGCGCCCCCGCACTGCATCGCGCCGGGCGCCCCCGCAGCCCGCGGCCCGGAAGCGGCGCCCCCGTACCCCCGATACGTTCTGAGCGGCCCGTCCGTACGCCGCCCCGCCGCTCGGGCATGGCCGATGTCCACAGAAGCGCCCCCCCGGTTCACGGTCGGCCTCGTGCAGATGGCCTGCGGCGACTCCGCGGCCGCCAACGTCGCGACCGCGGTCGACCTGGTCCGTCGGGCGGCGGCGCGGGGCGCCCGGATCGTCTGCCTGCAGGAGCTCTTCAACTGCCGCTACTTCTGCCGGCGGGAGGACCCCGCCCACTTCGATCTCGCCGAGCCGGTGCCGGGTCCCACCACCGTCCGCTGCGCCGACCTCGCCGCCGAGCTCGGCGTCGTGCTGGTGGTCCCGGTGTTCGAGCGCCGCGCGGCCGGCGTCTACCACAACTCGGTCGCGGTCATCGACGCCGACGGGACCCTGCTGGGCCGCTACCGCAAGACCCACGTGCCCGACGACCCCCTCTACTACGAGAAGTTCTACTTCACGCCCGGCGACCTCGGTTATCCGGTGTTCCGGACCCGGTTCGCGCGCATCGGCCCCCTGATCTGCTGGGACCAGTGGTTTCCCGAGGCCGCGCGCCTGAGCGCGCTGGCCGGCGCGGACCTGATCGTCTATCCGAGCGCCATCGGCTGGCACCCGGGCGAGCGGGACGCGGAAGGCGCGGCCCAGCACGACGCGTGGCGCACCGTCCAGCGGGCCCACGCCATCGCCAACGGCGTCTTCGTCGCCGCCGTCAACCGGGTGGGGCACGAGGGGCCGCCCGGCGGCGGGCTGACGTTCTGGGGCGGGTCGTTCGTGTGCGATCCGGCCGGGCGGCTCCTGGCCGAAGGATCCATGGACCGTGACGAGGTGGTGCTGGCGGAGTGCGACGGCGGGGCCATCGAGCGGCAGCGGCGGGGCTGGCCGTTCCTGCGCGACCGCCGCGTCGACAGCTACGCGGGGCTGACCGCCCGGCTGCTCGACGGGGGGCCCGGCGGCGAGGCCTCGATTGCGACCGGCGACAAGTAGGGCGGGCGGCGAATGCGGCCGGCAATCGCGCGCGCTACGCCGTCGAGGCCGCATGGGGCGGTCTCAAGAGCGGGCGTCGCCGTGTAGCGCATGAACCGCCGCTCCCTGCGCCCCCCCGTCGTGTCGGGCGCCTGAAGCTTCGCCACCGTCTATTTCACGGCAACAACCAGAATGTCGTCGACCCGCTTGCCTGACCGCGGCCCCGCCTCTCCGCCGGCCCCGGAGGCTCGACCCGAGGAGGCCCGGTACGTCATGCCGGCGGAGTGGGAGCCCCACCGCGCGACCTGGATCGCGTGGCCCCACAACCGTTCAGACTGGCCGGGCAAGATCGAGGCGGTCCGGTGGTGCTACGTCGAGATCGTGCGCCGGCTCGCGGCCGTCGAGCGCGTCGAGATCGTGTTTCCCGGCGCGGGCGCCGAGCGGCGGGCCATCGGGCGTCTGGCCCGCGCCGGCGTCGATGCGGGCCGCGTGGGGGTCCACCGGTTCCCCACGAACCGCGGCTGGGTCCGCGACTCGGGCGGCACGTTCGTGCGGCGCGCCGCCGCCGAAGGGCCGGCCGAGGTGGCCCTGGTGGACTGGCGCTTCAACGGCTGGGCCAAGTACGACGACTGGGCCGACGACGACCGGTTGCCGCGCCGCATCGCCGCCGCCGGACGGGTGAGCCGCGTCGTCCCGCGCCCCGGCGGCCGGGGCCGGACGATGGTCCTCGAAGGCGGGAGCATCGACGTCAACGGGGCCGGGGCCGCGCTGGCGACCGAGGAGTGCCTCCTCGACCCGGTGGTGCAGCCGAGGAACCCCGGCATGGACCGCGGGGACGTCGAGCGGGCGCTCGGGACGTATCTCGGCATCGACACCGTCGTCTGGCTGGGGCGCGGGATCGCCGGCGACGACACCCACGGCCACGTGGACGACGTCGCGCGGTTCGTCGGCCCCGCCACCGTGGCCGCCGCCGAGGAGCCGGACCCGGCCGACGAGAACCACGCGCCCCTGGCCGACAATCTCCGCCGTCTGCGGGCGGCCCGCGTGGCCGGCCGCCCCCTCACGGTGGCGCCCCTGCCGATGCCCCGGCCGCTCCGGTTCGACGGCCGGCGGCTGCCCGCCAGCTATCTGAACTTCTACGTCGCCAACGGCGTGGTCCTCGTCCCGACCTTCAACGATCCGGCCGACCGCGTTGCCCTCGGCCGGCTGGCCGAGCTGTTCCCCGACCGCGAAGTGGTGGGCGTCCACGCCGTCGATCTGGTCCTCGGCCTGGGCACGCTGCACTGTCTCACCTTGCAGGAGCCGGCCGCGTGATGATCACCCCGTGCGCGGGGCCGCGGGTCGCACCGGCATCGCGGGCGGGCGCTGCGCCCCCCGCGACGCTGTAGCCCGGCACCCGGGAGTTCATGGGGAGCTGCCGGCTCCGGCCCTGCCCGTGCTACACAATTGTCTCGCTGACCTTTCAAAGCCCCTTCGCTGCGGCGCCAGCCTGCTGGTTGTGCGTTCGGAGGGGGCTCAGGCGCCCACGCGACCCCACCGGTCACCGCTTCCTGCAACACGTTACACCCAAGCTCACGTGCTACCCCGCGGCGAGGCGCTCGTCGAGGAAGAAGGCGGATCGCGGAGTGGACGGCGACGCGCGGCCCGCCTCCGCGGGCGCGGCGCCGAAGATGCCGGCGGTGTCGCCCGTGGCCGGACCGGTCTTCGCGCCGATCAGCTCGTCGAGGCGCGCTACGCCGTACTGCACCGCGTCGAGGGCGCCGCACAGGGTCGCGTCGTAGAGATAATCGCCGATGAACAGCAGCCCGGGCCGGCGGGGGTCCGGACAGTGGCGCCGCGCCGCGGACCACAGGGGGACCCCGCCGGGGAGGGCGGAGACGCCCGCGACGCCCATCCACCGGTCCACGCAGGCCCGCACGAGGAGGCCGTCGGGCACGGGGGCGGCGCCGGGCATGGCCGCGAGGACCGCGGCGACGATCTCCGCGTCGGGCTTCGCGGCGTACTCCAGGGCCGGCGCGCCGCCGAGGAGCCAGCTCTGCACGCCCGCCCCCGCCGAGCCGTCGTCCGGCGACTGGTCGTAGACGGTGACGCCGCCGAACGCGTCGCTCACGAAGTAGTCCTCGGGGAACTCCCGGCGCCAGAACCGGCGGCGGAACAATAGCGTGACGCGCAGGTACGCGGTGCCGTGATCGTGGTGGCGGAGATGGCCGGCGACCGCTTCCCCCAGGCGGTCGTCGCGCCAGCGGATGGCCCGCACGCCGGCCGGCGGCAGGGTGACGACGAGCGCGTCGAGCTCGACGTCGCCGTGTTCGCCGTCGGGGCCCCGGAGGGCGACCCGCAACCCCGAGTCCCCGCCGACCGTCACCGAGGTGACGGCGGTGCGCAGCGACACCGGCGAGCGGACCCGGGCGGCGAGGGCCGCGGTCAGCCCTTCGTTGCCCGCCGTCAGGGTGTACATGGTGCAGTAGCCGGGATGGTCGATCAGCAGGTTGTCCATGCCGAACAGCCCGCTCGTGCGGGGCGGCTCGGTGGCGAGGTCGCTGTGGCACTGCATCGCGGTGAACCACGCGGTCCGCGGGTCGTCGATGTCGCCGAGCACGTCCTCGAACGTGCGCCGCTGCCAGGGATGCTCGTTGTCCTTCTCGCGCCCGGCGAGGGCGTAGTCCGCGGGCGGGCGCAAGGCCGTGCCCTCCTCCCAGAACCGGCGCAGGCGGTCCACCCCGCGGCGGCCGAGCAGCCCCTCGAGCGCGCGGTCGTCCCGCAGGACGCGGTCGTCGACCACGAAGTGCGGCGTCCCCGTCAGGGGCCGGGTGTCCAGGCCCAGGTGCCGGATCAGGTTGCGGAGCTGGGGATTGCCGG
This sequence comes from Vicinamibacterales bacterium, assembly GCA_963666855.2. GTDB lineage: Bacteria > Acidobacteriota > Vicinamibacteria > Vicinamibacterales > UBA8438 > JAJEEA01. The sequence continues at coordinate 34,116 of CAXXTG010000171.1, read as the reverse complement.
CGATGTCGTAGAGCTCCGCGACCCCCGCCTCGTAGCTCACGCCGGCCTCGGGCACCCGCGTCGTCCGCACGCGCCCGCCCGGGCGGTCGGCCGCCTCCCACACGTCGATCTCCACCGCGCCGCCGAAGCGCCGTTCGAGCAGGTACGCGCTCAGCAGCCCGCTGAAGCCGGCTCCGACGATCCCGATTCGCTTCGCCATGTCACGCTCCGTTCCACCACCGTGCCGCGCGTCCCGGCGTCCCCGGGGGGAGGCACGCCGCTCGTCCGCCGAGGGCCGCCTGACGGCTCCGCCCCGGTGCAACCCCCGCCGGCGGCCGCCCGCCCGCCGCCTGACGGCTACCTGGGAACCTACGACGCCGGCTCCCCGTCGGCCTCCCGCTTGAACTCCGCCAGCAGGTTGAGCGCCTCCAGAGGGGTCATGCGGTCGACCTCCAGGCCGCGAAGCCGGCGGACCACCGCGGGCTCCGTCGGCGGGTCCGCGAACAACGCGAGCTGCGTCTGCCCGTCGGCGCCCCCGGCGGCGGGCGGGGGGCGCCGCCCGCCGCGCGCCGGCCCGTCCCGTTCCAGGCCGTGCAGCAGCTCCTTCGCGCGCGCGACGGTCCGCGCGGGCAGGCCCGCGAGGCGGGCGACCTGGATGCCGTAGCTGTGGTCGGAGCGCCCCGGCTCGACCTTCCGCAGGAAGTGGATCTCGTCCTCCCACTCGCGGGCGACCACGTGGTAGTTCGCCACCGCCGGCAGGACGTCGGCGATCTCGGTCAGCTCGTGGTAGTGGGTGGCGAACAGGGTCCTCGGCCGCGCCGCCGGGTCGGTGGCGAGGTGCTCGGCCACCGCCCAGGCGATGCTCAGCCCGTCGTAGGTCGCCGTGCCCCGGCCGATCTCGTCCAGCAGCACGAGGCTGCGGGACGTCGCCTGATGCAGGATGTTCGCGGTCTCCTGCATCTCCACCATGAACGTCGACTGCCCGCGGGCGATGTTGTCGGAGGCCCCGACGCGGGCGAAGATGCGGTCGGTCATCGGCACCTTGGCGGCCTTGGCGGGCACGAACGAGCCGACGTGCGCGAGCAGCACGATCAGCGCCGTCTGCCGCAGATAGGTCGACTTGCCGCCCATGTTCGGGCCGGTCAGGATGATCACCTGGTGCGTGGACCCGTCGAGGGTCGACGTCGTTGGGCACGAAGGCGTGCCCGGCGTGCCGTTCGACGACGGGATGGCGGCCCTCCGTGATCGACCAGCTCGTCCCCGTCGTGGACGTGCGGCTTGATGTAGTCGTTGACGGCCGCCGCCTCGGCGAGCCCGGCCAGGACGTCGAGGCTGGCCGCGGCCCGGGCCGAGTCCTGGATGGGCGGGGCCTCCGCCGCGACCTCGCTCCTCAGCTTCTCGAACAGCTCGATCTCGCGCTCGAGGATCTGCTCGTCCGCCCCCAGCACCTTGTGCTCGTAGTCCTTGAGGGCGGGGGTGACGAAGCGCTCGCCCCCGGCGATCGTCTGCTTCCGGTGGTAGTCGTCGGGGACCGCGTGCAGGTTGGGCTTGGAGACCTCGATGTAGTAGCCGAACACCCGGTTGAACCGGATCTTCAGCGACGCGATGCCGGTGCGGGCGCGCTCGTCCGCCTCCATCGCGGCGATCCGGTCCTTGCCCCCCCGGCTGATCGCGCGCAGCTCGTCGAGCCGCGCGTCCACGCCGTCGCGGATGACCCCGCCGTCGCGGGCGAGGGCGGGGGGCGATTCGCCGACGGTCGCCTCGATGGCGTCCCGCACCGCCGGCACCTCGTCGAGCTCGGCCGCGAGGCTGCCCGTCAGGGGCGCGTCGAACGCCTGCAGGATCGCCTTGAGCCGGGGGACGGCGGCGAGCGAGCGCTGCAGCGCCAGCAGGTCCCGCGGACCGGCCGTCCCCATCGCGGCCCGGGCGACCAGGCGCTCGATGTCCTGCACGGGCTTCAGCGCCTCCCGGAGCTTCGCCCGCTCGGTCGAGCGGAACGCGAGCTCCTCGACCGCGTCGAGGCGGTTCCGGACCCGTTCGAGACTCGCGAGGGGGCGCAGCAGCCAGCTCCGCAGCAGGCGGCTCCCCATCACCGTCACGGTATGGTCGAGCTCGCCGAGCAGCGAGCCCGACCGGCCCCCCTCGGCCGACCGGACCACCTCGAGGTGCCCGAGGGTGCCCGGGTCGATGACGAGCGCGTCCGCGCTCTCGCGGAACGCGATGCCGCGGACGTGGGACAGGCGGCCCCGCTGCGTTTCGCCCAGGTAGTGCACGAGGGCCCCCGCGGCGGCGACCGCGGCGGGACGGTCCCGCAGCCCGAAGCCGTCGAGACCGGCCGTCCCGAACTGACCCGTCAGCGCCTCGCGGGCTCGGTGGACCTCGAAGGCCCACGGGTCGAGGGGCGTGACGGCCGGGGGGCCGGGGTCGGGCAGCAGGGGGGCGACGTCGCGGTCCCGCGGCGCCACCACCTCGCGCGGCTGCAGCAGCGCGACGTCGTCGGCGAGGGTCCGGCGCCCGGCGTCGCCGGCGTACTCCGCCGCCATGAAGGCGCCGGTCGAGACGTCGATCAGGGCCATGCCGTAGCGATCCCGACCCCGGGCGGCCCCGGCGGGGAGGACCGCGATGCCCATCAGGAACGCCGGCTCCCGATCGTCGAGGTAGGCGGTGTCGGTGAACGTGCCCGGGGACACGACCCGCACGACCTCGCGCTTCACGACCCCCCGGGCCTTCCTGGGGTCCTCGACCTGTTCGCAGATGGCGACCCGGAACCCCTTCTGCACGAGGCGCGTCAGATAGGTGTCGACGGCCTTGTGGGGCACGCCGCACATCGGGATCTTGCCGCCGGCCGCGTCCTTCGACCGGGAGGTCAGGGCGAGGTCGAGGGCCCGCGCCGCCGTCACCGCGTCCTCGTAGAACACCTCGTAGAAATCGCCCATCCGGAAGAAGACGATCGCGTCGCGGTGCTGCCGCTTCGCGTCGAGGTACTGGCGCATGGCGGGCGTCGGGGCCCGCACGGCGGCGGCGCTGTCCGGAGTGGAGGGGGTCACGGGGCCAATCGGAGGAACCGGCGGCCTCGGACGCCGCCGGATGGCGGGGATGCGGCGGCCGGTGGATCATGCGAGTATAGGGAGCGCGCGTATAACCGTCAAGGCGTCGGGAGGGACCGGATATTGCTCACGCTGGCCGTCGACACGACGACGAACCGGGGCGGCTTCGCCCTGGCGCGGGACGGGCGCCTGATCGAGGAGGCGTCCGGCGACGCGGGCTCGACCCACGGCGCGCGGCTGCCGGGGGCCCTCCGCGACCTGCTCGGGCGGCGGGGGATGACGACGGCCGACGTCGACCGGTACGCCGTGGCCCTCGGGCCGGGATCGTTCACGGGACTGCGCGTGGGCGTCGCGACGGTCCAGGGGCTCGCCCTCGCGCACGGCCGCCCGGTGGTCGGGATGCCGGTCCTGGACGTCCTGGTGGACATCGCGGCGCGGGCGGCGGGCGCGGGCGCCGCCCCCGACCTCATCCTCCCCTGGGTGGACGCGAAGCGCGGCGAGGTGTTCAGCGCGCTCTACGAGCCCGACCCGGACGCGCCGCCGCCCGCCGGGACCGGGGCGGCGGAAGCGGCGGCCGGCGCCGGCTGGCGCGTCGCCGAGGCCCCCGTCTCGGCGGTTCCGGCCGCGGTGCTGGACGGCTGGGCCCCCCGGCTGCGCGGCCGCTCGGCCTGGGTCGCGGGGGACGGCGCCGCGGCCAGCCGGCCGCTCCTCGACGCGCGGCTGGGCCCCGGTTCGCGGTTTCTCGACGACATTCCGACGCTGGCCGCGGCGATGGCCGCGATGGCCGTCCAGGCGCCCTGGCGCGGCCGCGCGGGAGCGCCCCACGCCCTCCGGCCCGTGTACGTACGCCGGCCCGACGCCGAGCTCGCCCGCGAACGGCGCCGGCGGGCCGATGGCGCTTGAATCCCGGGGGCGGGTCCAGCGGGCGGAGGCCCGCCCGGCCGTCGCGAAGCCCCTTCGTCGCGCACCCGCGCCCGACGGGGGACGGCCCCGCCGGCGGCCCCCGGCGCCTCCCGCGCCTATACCGGGGAACCCGACTTGCGGTAGTTTCCCGTTCCCGTTACGATCGAATCCGGGCGCGCGTCCCGCCCTCGTACCGCGCTTCCAGGAGGTGGCATGGCACAGGACTCGCAGCAGTTGAGAGAGCACCTTCTCCAGACCGACAGCGGGTTCCGCCGGCTCGCGGAACAGCATCAGGAGCTCGATGCCCGCCTTCACGAGTTGTCCCGCCTGGAATATCTGTCACAGCCCGAACGGATCGAAGCGGCCAACCTGAAGAAGCGGAAGCTGCGGCTGAAGGACCGGATGCACGACATCCTGCGCCGCCACGCGGATCCCCAGACGGTCTGACGCTCCCGCCAGGGCTCAGCACCCATGTCCATCGACCGGGCGGGAGCGCCGTTCATCGCCCTGGCCTTCGTGCCGTCGGCGGTCTGCGTGGCCGCCGGGCTGCCGCTGCCCGGCCTCCTCCTGAGCGTGCCCGGATTCCTCGTCGCCCTGTTCTTCCGCGACCCCGCCCGCGAACCGCCGTCCGACGCGGACGCGGTCGTCTCCCCGGCCGACGGGCGGGTCCTGGTCGCGGGAGCGGCGGAGCCGGACGGCGCGCCGCCCGGGACGTGGCAGCAGGTCAGCATCTTCCTGTCCCCCCTCGACGTGCACGTGAACCGCGTGCCGGTCGCGGGGCGCATCACGCGGGTCGACCGCGTTCCCGGCGCGTTCCTGCCCGCGTACCGTCCGGGCGCCGGGGCGCGCAACGAACGGTCCGAGGTCTGGCTGGAGGACCGCGGCGGGCGCACGATCGTGTTCCGGCAGGTGGTCGGCGCGCTCGCGCGGCGCGTCGTCTGCCGGGTGGCGCCGGGGACCGAGGTCACGACCGGCCAGCGTTTCGGTATCATGAAGTTCGGTTCGCGGATGGATGTCTTCCTGCCCCCCGACGCCGCCCTCGTCGTGGCGCGGGGCGATCGCGTGCGCGGAGGCGAGACGGTGGTGGCCCGTTTTCGGAACCCCGGCGGAAGAGAACGGGATTCGCGCGTCGTAAATCCCCAGTTCGATTAGCCGCCCGCGCCGGCGGGCGGAGCGTCATCATGCCGAGAGTGCTCGCGGCGCTACGCAACAAGCGGCCGACGCAACGGTTCCGGCGCGGCGTGTACCTGCTGCCGAGCATGTTCACGGTCGGCAACCTGTTCTGCGGCTACGCCTGCATCGTCTACGCGATGCGGGGCGACTACGCGACCGCCGCCGTGTTCGTCGGGGTCGCGACGGTGCTCGACGTGCTCGACGGCCGCATCGCGCGGCTGGCCGGGGCGGAGAGCGAGTTCGGGGGCGAGTTCGACTCGCTGGCCGACGTGATCTCGTTCGGGGTCGCGCCGGCGGTGCTCGTGTTCGCGTGGGGGCTCGAGCCGCTCGGCCGCCTGGGGTGGGCGGTGGGCTTCCTCTACGTGACCGCGACCGCGCTCCGCCTCGCCCGTTTCAACGTTCAGCCCAACAGCCCCGACAAGCGGTACTTCGCGGGGATGCCGAGCCCCGCCGCGGGCGGCGTCCTCGCCGCGACGGTCTTCGCGTGGCCCGGGGGCCTGGGGATCGCGCAGGCGCCGGCCGTCGCCCTGGTCGTGGTGCTGGTGCCCGCCCTCCTGATGGTCAGCCGGATCCGCTTCCGCAGCTTCGGAGCCCTCATCGTGCAGCCGCGCCGCTCTTCGGTCGGCCTGCTGCAGTTCGCGATACTCGTCGCGGCCATCGCCGTCCAGCCCCAGCTCGTCCTGTTCCTGATGGCGTACGCCTATCTGGTTTCCGGCCCGATCGGCTACGTGGTGGGCCGCGCGCACCGGTCGGGCCGGCAGGAAGACCAGACCCGCGACGCCGCCGACCTGAAGACCGCAAGCACCGGTTGAGCGCCGCGCCGGCCGCGGCGCCCCTTCACCCCGCCGGCCGCGGCGCCCCGGGAGCCGCATCCGGCGCGGCGGCGGCCTCCGGGGCCGGCAGCGTGATGGTCACGGCGGTGCCGCGGCCCCGCTCGCTGGCCACGCCGATGGTCCCGTCGTTCAACTCCACGTTGCGCTTCGCGATCGCCATGCCGAGCCCGGTGCCGGTAATCCGCGTCGAGAAGTACGGCTCGAAGATGCGGGCGAGCACGTCGGGCTCGAGCCCGACGCCGGTGTCCCGGATGATCAGCCGCACCCGGCCCGCGTCCCGCGCGATGCCGATGGCGAGGGTCCCCGCGTCGGGCATCGCATGGAGGGCGTTCTCGATGATGTTGGTGATGGCCCGCTGTATCAGCACGGGGTCGAGCGGCAACCGCGGCAGATCGGGCGGCAGGTCCGCCGACAGCGTGATCCGGCCCTCGAGGCCGGGCCGGTAGGGCGCCATGACGTCGTTCACGAGGGCCGCGAGATCCGTCGGGGCGGGTTTGGCCACCGGCGACGAGGCGTAGCTCGAGAACTCGGAGGCGATCTGGCGCAGAATCCGCACCTGCTTCAGGATCGAATCGACGCAGCCCTGCAGCACCGGGGTGAGCGGCGATCCGCGATCGGCGTGGACGCGCAGCAGGTGCTCGGCGCTGAGCTGGACCGGCGTGAGGGGGTTCTTGATCTCGTGGGCGACCTGACGGGCCATCTCCGTCCACGCTTCGAGACGGTGGGTGCGCTCGAGCTGGCGCCGTTGCGCGTCGAGTTCGACCGCCATCCGGTTGAAGTCGGCCTCGAGCACGACGAGCTCGTCCGCCGAGCGGGCCGCCACCCGTCTCTCGATGCGGTCCGCCTGGAGGCCGGAGACGAGGGGGGCGAACTCGCCGCGGGCGACGCGGCTGGTGGCGCGGGTGAGCCGCTTGACGGGGTTGGCGATGCTCCGCGCGATGGCCCAGCCGATGAATCCGACGACGGCGGCGAAGAAGAGGGCGGACCCGAGCACGCGCCGGTTGAGCTCGTCGATCCGCCCCTCGATCTCGCGCTGCCTCGAGGCCAGCGGCACCGTCACGATCACCTCGCGCCCCCCCACCCGGACCGGGGCCGCCGCGAGCTGATACCGGAGGGAGCCGGCCGCGTCTTCGCCGACGAAGCTCGGCAGCCGGTCGAGGGCGATGGCGCGGTAGACCCTGTCCGGGGTGCGCGTCGGCAGCACGCCGGAGGCATAGAGGTCGCGGGTGCTCGTCGCGACGAGCCGCGGGCCGTCGAAGACGTTGACGTCCTGCCCGATCACTTGACCGATGCGTACGAGGATGTCGTCGGTGAACCGGGTGATGATCTGCCCGTCGGGCGACGGCACGGCGACCGATTCCTCGATGACGCTTCTCGCGACCGCGGCCGCCCGTACCGCGCCGGCCTCGACATCCGCCCGAAGCTGGTCCGCCAGGTATCCCTGAATCAGCACCGCCACCACCACCACCGGGGCGGTCGCCGCCCCCACGAACCAGATCTGCAGCTTGAGGGCGAACCGCGTCCGCACCTCCCGGTACGGCAGCCGCCGCCGGAGCCCGGGAAAGACCAGGGCCGCGAGGACCGCGGCCGCCGGCGCTAAGCCGCAGGCGGCGATCACCAGGAGGGCGATCTCCGACAGGTGGAGCAGGTGATCGAACGCGGTGAGGGCCGGATAGCCGATCGCGTGGATGCCGGCGCGGGTGTTCGCGATGAACACCTCGTAGAGGCGCGAGTCTTTGACGAGCCGGGTCCAGAACGGGTCGCGCGACGCGTAGATCCGCTGGAACAGGGCGTCGTCGATCGGCCACGCGCTCCGGTCCGACAGGAACGCGGGCTGGCGGCCCCAGCCGTACAGAACGAGCTCGACCTCGTGGCCCGGCGCCCCCGGGGCCGGCGGGCCGCGGGCCGGCTCCGACGGCTCGACGTAGGGGCTGCGCGAGGCGATGAAGGGCAGCGACTCGTAGTCGACCTGGGTGACGTGAACGACGACCCCGCCCGCGGGAATGTGCGTCCCGCCGTCGGCATCGCAGAACCCGCGTTCCGCGTGGAGCATCCTGCGCTCCTCGGCCCCGAACGGGGCCACCTCGCCGAAGACCTCCCATTCGCACCCGGGGTCGGTCATGCGGGGCGCCGTGACCGCGTCGGGGATGTTCAGGGCGAACCGGCTCCGAAGCTCGCCGTCCGCGCCGAACAGCTCGACGGCCGAGGTCAGCCGCGACGCCGAGAGGGCGGTTCGGCTCCAGATGCGGAACGCCGCGTCGATATCCGTGCGGTTGGGCGGCGAAGCCAGGGCCCGCAGGGGCGGCCGCGCCCGGAGCTCGGCGTCGATCTCCTCGATGGCGCGTTCGAGCTGGCGGTGGAGGTCCTGCGGATGCTCGGCGGCCCGAACCGCGTAGTTGTTCGCGATGAGGTTCCGCCTCGCCTCGTCGGTCGTGGACGCCAGCGAGAGATACAACGGCAGGACCGGCGCCAGGAGGGCGCACAGGGTCGCCAGCAGCCGGGTCACGGGGTCGGTGCGGCGGAACCGGTGCAGCAGCCGCTGTCCGCGGAAGGCGAGGGCGCTTCCGAGCAGGCACAGGAGCAGCGACGGGGTGAGGGGGGCCCACCCGGCGAGGGCGGCGAGGGTGCCGGGGATCACGACGGACATCGCCAGGCGCTGGAGGCGGAATGCGGGCGGCCGCGGCGGCCACCGGGCCAGGGCGATGCCCATCAGGATCGCGATGGCCCAGACCGTCCACGCGCTGGCGAGCACGAGGGCGAGCTGGAGGGAGGTGCGGGCCGAATCGAGCGGCAGCAGCGACGTGTGCAGCAGGTCCATCGACGCCCCGGCCACGGTGTCCCGCAGCAGCCCGTGATGGAGGCCGAGCAGCGCGGCCATGGCGAGGATCGTTCCCGGCAGGGTCAGCCGGCGTCCGGCCCCGGCCGCCGATCGCCGGGCCGCCCGGAACCACTGCCGGCGTTGGGCGGTCTCGCCGGCGAGCACCACCAGCGCCGCGCCCACGGCGGTCGCGAGCAGGAGGTCCGCGGCCGTGCGCAGGACGTGCGGCGCGAGCATCGAGCGGTACGCGGCCGGCGACAGCACGGACCACGCGAACAGGCCGGGCGAAGCGGCCAGCCACACGCAGCCTCCGCCGGCCAGCGCCGCGGCGCCCGCGATCGCCGACGGCCGCAGGTGGCCGCGCCGGGTCCGTTCCGCCAGGACGCGGGCTCCGGCCGCGAGGACGATTCCCGCCAGCACCACGAGGAAGAGGGCGGCCACGCGCCGACGCCAACGGGCGCGCACGCCGTCGATCTCGTCGAGACCGATGGAGGCGCTCAGGCGCACCGCCCCGTCCGTCCCCGCGACGTCGAAGCGGTGCACGCGGGGGGCGTCGCCGGCGCCGGCGCCCGTGCCGCCGGGCCGGAGGACGACGCGGCCGACCGAGGTCCGGACCACGAATCCGGGGTCGGGAATCCCGGCCGCGGCGGTCGAAGAGATGACGCGCTCGACGACCACGGTGCCGAGCCGCCGCTCCCGCGCGCCGGCGTCGGCGGGTTCCTCGACTATCGGCTCGACGTGGACGAGGCGGAGCCCCGCGGGTCCGACCGCGGCGAAGCCGGCGGGGGCGGACTGGAGCCGTTCGGGGCTCGGTTCGCCGGGGCGGCCGTGCCATGCGCGCGGCATCGAACGCGCGTCGTAGACGGTGATCGCGAGATCGGAGACGGCCCGGTCGCCGTCCGCCGTCCGCAGGATGTCGAACACTCTCCGGACCGCCGGGGGATCGCCGGTCAGGCCCTCCCTGACCTCGGCGCGGGCGGCCAGCCCCCGGGCGACGCGCGTCAAGGCCGAGTCGACCCCGGCGAACCGCGTCGTGATTTCGCGGGCGGCGCGGGCGGTCGCGGCCTCGTCGGAGCCGATCAGAACCCGGTCGAGGAGGCCGCCCAGCAGCAGGACGGCGAGGACCGCGAAGGCGCCGCCGCCGAGCAGGCGGGACCAGCCGGAGACGGGGGGGCGCCGGGTCTGCCGTCCTCGCGCCGATGCCACGGTGAGGCCAGCATAACTCAAGAACCCGGCCGGGTCGGGGGCGTCGCCCGCATCCCGTGACGCCGCGCCGGCGCCGCCGGCCGGAACGCCCGCCGGCGTTCCCGGGATTCTGCGCCGTGGGACGGCGCGGACTCCTGCGGGATTGCTCGGGCGCGGACGAGCCGCCGCCGGCGCCCGGCGGGGCCGGCGGGGTCAGCGGCGCGGCTCCGGGTCCGGGGCGTCCGCCGGCGTCGTTCCGGCCTCCTCGTCGGACTCGCCGGCGGCGTCCACCGCTTCCGCATCGTCGCCGACGGCGCCGGCTTCTTCCGCGTCGCCGGCGGCGTCCGTCGCCTCCGCGTCGCCGGCGGCGTCCGTCTCCTCCGCGGCCGGGGACAGCCTGTCCCAAACCGTGGTGTCGGCCGGATCGAGCCGGGCCGGTCCGCTGGCCCGGCCCACCGCCTGGAGCTCGCCGTCGGCGGTGACGAGGACGACGAGCAGCCCGTCGCCGAGAGGGTCGGCGGCCGTCAACGGGGGGAAGGCCAGTTCTCCGGAGACCTGGAGCTGATGGTAGACCACGCCGTTCGACGGGCCGTGGAGACCGAGCTCCCGGCGCAGTCCGCCCTGCATGATCAGGTCCTCCGCGCGGCGCGGGCCCGCCTGCGGACGGACCGGCAGCAGCTCGCGCCACCGTTGCCCGCCGTGCGAGCGGTCGAGGGCCCACAGCGTGTTGTCCAGGGAAGAGAAGTACACGTTGTCGTCGTCGACGGTGGGGAGGCCCGCGATGTCGCCGCCGGCGCGCCAGCGCCAGCGGAGCGCCCCGTCGGGGGACAGGCGATAGAAAAAGTTGTCGGTGGCGCCCACGAAGAGGTCCCCCGAGACGAGGATCCCCCGCGGCGCGCCGCCGAGCCTCCGTTCCCAGATCAGGTTGCCGGTCAGCAGCTCCAGGACCGCGATGCGGCCGCTGTCGACGGGCACGTAGAGACGGTCTCCCGCGATGGTCGGCGGGACGCTGACGCCGCCGGGGACGGTCTGCCGCCACACGGTCCCCCCGGTCCCGGCGTGGACCGCGAGCAGCGCCTCGTTCTCGAGGGCGGCGATCAGCCAGCCGGCCCTCCACAGCAGCGGCGCGGAGACGGGCGCCTCCAGCGCCGCCTCCCACCGGACGCCGCCCGTCTCCGCGTCCAGGGCCACCAGCCCCCCGGGCGTGGCCGCGTGGAACAGGCCGTCCCCGGCCGCGGGCCACCCGACCACGGCCTGCTCGACCTGCCACAGATCGGCGCCGTGGACGAGGCTGACGGCGGCGACGCCGCCGTCGAAGAGCGCCGCGAAGAGCCGATCGCCCGCCGCGACGGGAGGTGCGGACGCGGGTGCGGGCAGGGTGGCCGTCCACCGGGTGGCGACGGGCAGCCACGTGGACGGCGGGCCGGGGCGCGGTTCGGGCGTCCCCGGACGCTGCCCCCCGGACGCCGCGCCCGACAGCAGGGAGGCGGCGAGGACGGCGGCCGAGACGCGTCCGATGGCGATCCTCATCGGTGGACTACAAGATATGGTGGTTGCCTGCGGCCGTATGCCATTATAATAGGGCCTCGCGGGCCGGGCGTCGGGTAATCCGCGCGTCTGGACCCGGCACCGGTCAGCCGCATCGGCAACCCGTCCCGCATCATCCGGTCGCCCGCGTGCCCCATCAGACGCTGCTCGTGCTCGACTTCGGCTCGCAGTACACCCAGTTGATCGCCCGTCGACTGCGCGAGCTGGACATCTACACCGAGATCCTCCCGTTCCACACGCCGGTCGACGAGCTCGCCGCGCGCCGGCCCGCGGGGCTGATCCTCTCCGGGGGGCCGGCGAGCGTCCGCGAGCCCGGGGCGCCCCGGTGCCCGGCCGGGGTGCTGGACCTCGGGACGCCCGTGCTCGGCATCTGCTACGGCATGCAGTTGATGGCCGACATGCTGGGGGGGAGGGTCGAGCCGGCCCCGGAACGCGAGTTCGGTCACGCCGCCGTCCGGACCGGGCCGGACAGCCCGCTCTTCGACGGGCTGCCGGACGAGATCGGCGTGTGGGCCAGCCACGGGGACCGGATCGAACGGGTCCCGGACGGCTTCCGGGTCGCGGCGACGAGCGCGAACGCGCCGGTCGCGGCCATGGAGGACCCGGCCCGGCGCTTCTACGCCCTGCTCTTCCATCCCGAGGTCGCCCATACGGAGCACGGCGTGGAGATCCTGCGGAACTTCGCGGCGACCGTCTGCGGCTGCCGCGGCGACTGGACGATGGCCTCGTTCCTGGAGGAGGCCGCCGGCCGCATCCGCGAGCAGGTGCGCGGCGGGCGGGTGGTCTGCGGACTGAGCGGCGGGGTGGACTCGACCGTGGCCGCGCTCCTGCTGCACCGGGCCGTCGGCGACCGTCTGACCTGCATCTTCGTCGACAACGGCCTGCTGCGCCTGAACGAGGCCGAACAGGTGCGGCGCCGGTTCGAGGGCCGGTTCGGGCTGAACGTCGTCTTCGAGGACGCGGGCCGACGGTTCCTCGCCGATCTCGAGGGCGTCACCGATCCCGAGGAGAAACGGAAGGTCATCGGCGCGACGTTCATCGACGTCTTCGACGACGTGGCCCGCCGCCTCGGACGCTTCGACTTCCTGGCGCAGGGCACGCTGTACCCGGACGTCATCGAGAGCGTGTCGGTGGTCGGCCCGGCCGCGCCGATCAAGAGCCACCACAACGTCGGCGGCCTGCCCGAGCGGCTCCGGTTCGCCCTCGTCGAGCCGCTCCGGCTGCTCTTCAAGGACGAGGTCCGGCGGCTGGGGGAGGCGATGGGCCTCGACGAGTCGTTCGTGTGGCGCCAGCCGTTCCCGGGGCCGGGACTGGCGGTCAGGATTCTCGGGGAGGTGACCGCCCCCCGCCTCGCGATCCTCCGCGCCGCCGACGCCATCGTGGCCGAGGAGGTCCGGCGCGCCGGCTGGTACCGGCGCCTGTGGCAGTCGTTCGCGGTGCTGCTGCCGGTCAGGACGGTCGGGGTCATGGGCGACGAGCGCACCTACGAGCACGTCCTCGCGGTCCGGGCCGTCGAGAGCCGCGACGGCATGACCGCGGACTGGGCGCGGCTGCCGCACGAGCTGCTGGCCGCCGTCTCCTCGCGCATCGTGAACGAGGTGCGGGGGGTCAACCGGGTCGTCTACGACGTCAGCAGCAAGCCGCCGTCGACGATCGAATGGGAGTGACCGACGGCGCGCCGCGGGCGCGTCCGTCCACCGCGGACCGATAGCGGGAGCGACACGCGAACGAGCGGCAGCCCATGACCGAGTTCGTCCATCTGCACCTCCACACGGAGTACTCGCTGCTCGACGGCGCCTGCCGCATCGGCGAGCTGCTCGACCACGCCGCGGAGGCCGGCGCGCCGGCCCTCGCCGTCACCGAGCACGGCAACATGTTCTCGAGCGTGGTGTTCCACGACGAGGCGCGGAAGCGGGGCGTCAAGCCGATCCTCGGGTGCGAGGTGTACGTCGCCCCGGGCAGCCGCCGCGACCGGAGCGGCACGCCGGGGGAGACCAACAACCACCTGGTGCTCCTGGCCGAGAACCTCACCGGCTACCACAACCTCATCAAGCTGGTCTCGGCCGGGTACACCGAGGGGTTCTACTACAAGCCCCGGATCGACAAGGAGCTGCTGGCCCGGCACGCGGAGGGGCTCGTCGGCCTCAGCAGTTGCCTGAAGGGGGAGGTGGCGACGGGCCTCCGCACCGAGCAGCCGAAGCGGGCCCGCGACGCGGCCGCGACGTACCGGGACATCCTCGGCCCCGGCAACTTCTTCCTGGAGATGCAGTACCAGGGCATCGACGAGCAGCGGGTGGTGAACACCGGGCTGCTGCCGATGGCCCGCGACCTCGACCTGCCCCTCGTCTGCACCAACGACGTGCACTACCTGAAGCGGGAGGACCGCCGCCCCCACGACGTCCTGCTCTGCATCGGCACCGGCAAGAACGTCGACGACGAGCGGCGGCTGCGCTATCACGGGGACCAGTTCTACCTGAAGACCGGCGACGAGATGCGCGCGGTGTTCGGCGACTATCCGGCCGCGCTCTCGAACACGGTGGCGATCGCCGAGCGCTGCGACGTGACCCTCGCGTCGGACGAGAACCACCTGCCGAACTTCGAGGTCCCCGACGGGTTCACGGTCGACGGCTACTTCGAGCACGTGACCCGGGAGGGTTTCGCACAGCGCCTCGAGACGCTGCGGCGGCGGGCCGGCGAGGGGGGGCTGAAGCACCCCGTCGCCGACTACGAGGCCCGGCTCGCCTACGAGATCGGCGTCATCGTCAAGATGCGCTACCCGGGCTACTTCCTCATCGTCTGGGACTTCATCCGCTACGCCCGCGAGCAGGGCATTCCGGTGGGTCCCGGCCGGGGGTCGGCGGCGGGCAGCCTGGTCGCGTGGTGTCTGCAGATCACCGACGTCGACCCGATGCAGTTCGACCTGATCTTCGAGCGCTTCCTCAATCCGGAGCGCGTCTCGCTGCCCGACATCGACATCGACTTCTGCGAGCGCCGCCGCGGCGAGGTCATCGACTACGTCACCCGCAAGTACGGGCGGGACAACGTGGCCCAGATCATCACTTTCGGCACCATGAAGGCCCGCGCCGTGGTGCGGGACGTGGGCCGGACGATGGGCATGTCCTACGCCGACGTCGACCGGGTCGCGAAGCAGATTCCGCCGGCCCTCAACATGACCCTCGACAAGGCCCTCGAGGAGAGCCCGGAGCTCAAGAACCTGGAGCGGCGGGACCCGCAGGTCAAGGAGCTGGTGTCGGTGGCGCGGCGCCTGGAGGGCATCACCCGCCACGCCTCGGTGCACGCCGCCGGGGTGGTCATCACCCCCCGCCCGGTGACCGAGTTCGCCCCCGTCTACAAGAGCCAGAAGGAGGAGATCACCACCCAGTGGGCCATGAAGCAGGTCGAGCGGATGGGCCTGCTCAAGATGGACTTCCTGGGGCTGAGCACCCTGACCCTGCTGCACGACGCGGTCGACCACATCCGCGAGACGACCGGCGAGTCCATCGCCCTCGACCGCCTGCCGATGGACGACGCGAAGACCTACCAGATCTTCTGCGACGGGCAGACCCTGGGCATCTTCCAGTTCGAGAGCTCGGGCATGCGCGACACCCTGCGGAAGGCGAAGCCGCAGCGGTTCGAGGACCTCATCGCCTTGAACGCCCTCT
Organism: Vicinamibacterales bacterium; assembly: GCA_963666855.2. Taxonomy (GTDB): domain Bacteria; phylum Acidobacteriota; class Vicinamibacteria; order Vicinamibacterales; family UBA8438; genus JAJEEA01. The sequence goes on along the minus strand of CAXXTG010000171.1, from coordinate 18,968 downwards.
ACCGCCCGGGTCCGCTCCAGGGCGGCGTCGTCGACCGCTTCATCAACCGCCGCCACGGCCGCGAGGCCATCGAGTACGACGCGCCCGGCCTCGAGCCGATCCTGCGGGAGACCTACGGGGTCATCGCGTACCAGGAACAGGTCATGCGCATCGCGGGCGACCTCGCCGGCTTCACGATGGGCGACGCCGACCTCCTGCGCAAGGCGATGGGGAAGAAGGACGCGGCGGTCATGCAGGCGCAGCGCGAGAAGTTCATCGAGGGCGCGGTGGCGCGGGAGCTGCCCGCGGGCCAGGCCGCCAACATCTTCAAGTTCATCGAGTTCTTCGCCGGCTACGGCTTCAACAAGTCGCATTCGACCACCTACGCCCTCCTCGCGTACCAGACCGCGTGGCTGAAGGCCAACTACCCCCGGCACTTCATGGCCGCGCTGATGACGATAGAGGCGCAGAACACCGACAAGCTCGCGACGTACCTGGGGGAGTGCCGCGACATGGGGATCCCCGTGCTCGGCCCCGACCTCAACGCGAGCGCGATGCGGTTCCGGGTCGCCCCCGAGGGCATCCGCTTCGGCCTCACCGCCGTCAAGAACGTCGGCGGGGGCGCCATCGCCTCGATCCTCGCCTGCCGGGAGCGGCACGGCCGCATCGAGTCGCTCTTCCGGCTGTGCGAGGACATCGACCTGCGACTGGTCAACAAGCGGGTCTTCGAGAGCCTCGTCAAGGCGGGGGCCCTCGACTCCGTCGGCACGCCGGGGGGGCGCCGTCCCCCCGACCGCCGGGCGCGGCTTCTCGCGGTCGCGGACCGCGCGCTGGAGCACGGCAACCGCGTGCAGCGGGACCGCGAGCGGGGGCAGGCGCAGTTGTTCGACGCGATGGACGCCGGGGGGGACCCCGCGGCCGACACCCGGCTGCCCGACGTCGAGCCCTGGACCGGCGCGCAGCAGCTCGCCTTCGAGAAGGAGTCTCTGGGGCTCTACCTCAGCGGCCACCCCATCGACGACTACCGCGACCAGCTCGAGGCGGCCGGGGCCCGCACCCTGGATTCGCCGGGGGCGGCCGACGCCGCGGTGTTCGTCGGGGGCATCATCAGCGGATACCGTCAGCGGAAGACCCGGCAGGGGGCCCCGATGGCCGTCTTCACGCTCGAGGACCGCACCGGCAGCGTGGAGGTCGTCGTCTTCCCGAAGACCTACGAGCGTTGCGGGGGCGTGCTGGACGCCGACCGGCTCGTGGTCGTGTCGGGCCGCCTCGACCGCGGCGAGGAGGTCCCCCGGGTGATGGCCGAGGACGTGCGGCCCATCGAGAGCCTGCGGGGGGCGGTGGGACGCACGCTGTCGATACGCCTCTCCGCGAATCGGCACGGCCGCGACACGCTGCGGGCGCTGGCCGACCTCTTCGACCTGCACCGCGGTCCGAGCTGGATCCGCCTCCGTCTCGAGCTGCCCGGGCGCCGTCCGCCGCTGCGGGTCGAGGCGAGGCTGACGGAGGCCCGCATCCGCCCCTCCGAGCAGCTCGCCCGCGCCGCCGAGCAGATCTGCGGACAGGGAACCGTCTCGTGGACGTGAGCCCGCCGGCATGAACCGGCCAGCCCCGTCGCCGCCCCGGTTGATCTGGGAGTACCCGGACGTCGACGAACGCCGGGCCGGGGAGCTGGCCGCGGCCTTGGACCTCGATCCGGTCGTCGCCCGGCTGCTCGTCCAGCGCGGCATCGACACCGCCGACGAGGCGGGACGCTTCCTCGATCCCCGCATCGACCACCTCCACGATCCGTTCCGGCTCGCGGATCTTCCGCTGGCCGTCGACCGGCTGCAGCGGGCCATCGAGAGGGGGGAGCGCATCGCGATCCACGGCGACTACGACGTCGACGGGGTGACGTCGACGGTCATCCTCCGCCGGGTCCTCGATCTGCTCGGCGCGGACGTCATCCACTTCATTCCGGAGCGGTTGAAGGACGGCTACGGGCTCGAGCCGGCGGCGGTGGAGCGCCTCGCCGCGCGGGGGGCCGCGGTGGTGGTCTCGGCCGACTGCGGCATCCGCAGCCAGGCGGCGGCGGCGCGGGCGCGGGAGCTCGGCGTCGACCTGATCGTCACCGACCACCACGAGCCCGAGGCGGCGCTGCCGCCGGCCCTCGCGGTCATCAACCCCAAGCGGCGGGACTGCGACTATCCCGACAAGAATCTCGCGGGGGTCGGCGTCGCCCTCAAGCTCGTGCAGGCCCTGTGCCTGCGCAGCGACCGGGCGGGGTGGCTGCCGGCCTTCGTCAAGCTGGCCGCGGTGGGCACCGTCGCCGACGTCGTCCCCCTCCGGGGGGAGAACCGGGTCATCGCCAAGCTGGGCCTGGAACGGCTGTCGCGGAAGCGCCACGCCGTCGGGCTGCGGGCCCTCCTCGATTCCGCGGGGCTGCTGGGCGAGAGCCTGACCGGCTTCCACGTCGCGTTCCGGCTCGCCCCGCGCATCAACGCGGCGGGCCGGATGAGCACGCCGGACCTGGCGACGCGGCTGCTGCTCCTGACCGACGACGACCGGGAGGCCGAGGCGCAGGACCTGGCCGGCCAGCTCGAGGCGGTGAACCTCCGGCGCCGGGAGGAGGAGGCGGAGATCCTGGCCGCGGCCCGGCGCAGGGTGGATTCGGACCCGGACGTGGGGGCCCACGCGATCCTCGTCGTCTGGGGGGCGGGATGGCACCGCGGGGTCATCGGCATCGTCGCGTCGAAGCTCGTCGACCACTTCCACCGCCCGGCCGTCGTCCTCGCGGTGGAGGACGGCGTGGCCTACGGCTCGGGCCGCAGCATCCCCGGATTCGACCTGCTCGGAGCCCTGGACCACTGCGGCGATCTATTCACCCGGTACGGCGGGCACCGCCACGCGGCCGGCGTCACCCTAGAGTCGGGCCGCCTCGCGGAGCTGCGTCGGCGGCTCACCGCGTTCGCGGACGACCGGCTCGGTCCCGAGCAGCTCATGCCGCGGCTCCGGGTCGACGGGCGCCTGCCCCTGGCCGGCATCACCCCCGGCATGATGGCGGGGCTGCGGGCGATGGAGCCCTTCGGCGCCGGCAACCCCCGGCCGGTGTTCCATTCCGGGACGCTGCAGCTCGCGGACGCCCCCCGGGTGCTGAAGTCCCGGCACCTCGCGATGCGGGTGAGGCAGCGGGGCCGGGTGTTCCGCGCCGTCGCCTGGCGCATGGCCGACCGCGAGGACTTCGTCAAGCGCCACGGGGACGCCCTCGACCTCGCGTTCCACCTGAGCGAGAACACCTGGCGGGGAGAGCGCACCATCGAGCTGTCGGTGGCCGACATCCGGCCGGGGGAGGCCGGCGGCGCGCCGGCGGGGAACCCCGATTGACGCCCGGGCGGCGGCCGATCGCCGAGTCCGGTCAGGCGCGGCGCGGCATCGTCGGCCGAACGCGGCGGGTACCCGGGAGGTCCGGGCCGTGGCGCGGCGCGGACTCCGCGGGATCGGTGGGGCGCCGAGCGGCACCCTCCGGGCGACGATCGGCGGGGCGCGGATTCCGCTACCGGCGCGGCGGCGGCTGGAGGCCCAGGCCGGTCCGGTTCGCGCCGTCCCCGTTGAGGGGGTTCTCGGGCCGGAGCCGTCGGAGCCCGATGAGGCCGCCGGCCACGAGCAGGGCCAGGGCCGCCGCGACCAGCAGCAGGACGCCGGTGAAGCTGAACGCGCCGATGAGGATGTCGGCGACGGTAATCTCCTCCGTCGCCGGCTCCGCCAGCTCGATGATGACCGGCGTGAGGGGCTGCTGCACGGGTGCATGGTACTACACGCGCGCCCGGCCCGGCCCGCGGGCGGCGCGCCGCGGCGGCGGCGCGTCGCCGACGGCCCGCGCGCGTCGCCGGTTTGCCGGCGCCGCGCAAGCCCGATAGAGTGATCATCATGGACGATGGACCCATCCGGCCGGACGCCGCCCGCCCCGGCGCGCCCGCCGCCCCGGACGCCGGCGGCCGGGCGGGGCGGCGCGCCGCGACGTCCCCCCCGCGCGCCCCGGGCGGTGCGCGGCGCCGCCGCCGGCCCCTGCGGTGGCAGCGGACGGCGCGCCTCGCCATCGCCGGCGGCCTGGTCATCTTCGCGTTCTTCCTCGTCACCGGCATGCGGGAGCGGCGGGACTCGACGGAGGCCCGCGGCGTCGACCGGGCGGACCCCGAGGCGGTCAGCGAGAGCGCGGGCATCGAGTTCGTGCGGAGCGACGGCGACGTGGACGTCTTCCACCTCGAAGCCGAGCTGCAGGCGACGTACTCGGACGGGTCGACCCGGTTCTCCGGCGGCGTCGCCCTGACCGTGCCCCCCCGCGGCGACCGGGAGGGGTTCACGATGACCGCGTCGGAGGCGCTCGTCGAGGACGGTCAGAGCGACTTCACGGTGAGCGGCGGCGTGCGCATGGCCGATGACGGCGGGTTGTCCGCGCAGACCGGCCGGGCCCGTTACACGGAGGCCCGCGACCTCGTCACCATGCACGATCCGGCGGGTCCGACGAAGCTGGTGCGCGCCGGCCTGGAGGCGGTCGGGAACGACGTCGTTCAGGACCGGGCGCGGGGAGTCATCACCCTCGACGGCGCCGCCGGGGTGCGGTTGACCGGCGACGCGGACAGGGCGGCGGTCGATGTCGCCGCCCCGCACGCCATCCTCGCCGACGCCGACCGCTACATGCGCTTCGACGGCGGGGCGCGCATCCGGACCGGCGGGATGACCATCGTCGCCGAGTCCGCGACCGCGTACTTCGGGGAAGGAGAGGACGCGCTCGAATCGATGGAGCTGCTCGGTGACGTCCGCATCCGTTCCGCCGGCGCGGGCGACGGGGGGCTGCGCGAGTCGGCGGCGGACGAGACCACCGTGGCGTTCGACCCGGCCACGCGGCAGCTCCGGCGGGTCGTCCTGACCGGGCGGTCGGTCGTCGAGCTGGTGGGCGCGGACGGCGGGGAAGGCTCGCGGATCGAGAGCGACACGATGGACGTGCTTATGGCCCCGGGCCGGGCCGAGGTCGTCGGGCTGGACGCCGGCGGCGGTGTATTCCTGCGGCTCCCCGTGAATCCCGGCGAACCCGGCCAGGAGATTCGCGCCCGGACCCTCACCGCCGCCGGGACCCCCGATACCGGGCTGACCGCGGTCCGCCTGGACGGCGGGGTCGCGTATCGCGAGCGGCACGAGGCGTCGGCGGACGCGGCGGCGGTCACCCGGACCGTGCGCGCCGAGCGGTTCGAAGCCGGCGTGGGCCGGGGGCTGATCGGTCTGCTCGACGTGCGGTTCCACGGCGGAGTCCGGTTCGAGGACGAGACCCGCCGGGCCGAGGCGGCCAGCGCCGCCTACGATCTGCTGGGGGGGACGATAACGCTCTCGCCGGACGCCGAATCTCTGCCGAGCGGTGGATCTTCATCGGAGGCCGAGTCCGCCTCGGAGGGCGAACCTTCGCCGGACGGAGAGCCTCCGCCGGAGGGCGGGCCTCCGCCGGACGGCGGGCCTCCGCCGGAGGGCGGGCCTCCGCCGGAGGGCGGGCCTCCGCCGGAGGGCGGGCCTCCGCCGGACGGCGGGCCTCCGCCGGACGGCGGGCCTCCGCCGGACGGCGGGCCTCCGCCGGACGGCGAGTCTCCACCGGACGGCGGGTCCCCGCCGGACGTCGCCGCCGGCCCGCCGGCGGTCCTCGTCGACGGCAACCGCACGATCGAGGCGGGAGGGAACCTCGAGGTCGCCCTGGACGGGTCGAGGGTGTCGGGGTCGGGCGGCGTGCAGACCGTCATCGCGCCGCCCGGGGACGGCCCGGGCGGAGACGACGAGGACAAGGTGCCCGCCCTCATGGAGCGGACGCAGAGAATCAACATCCGGGCCGACACGGCGGACTACGACAACGACTCGCGCGAGGTCACCTACGGTGGGCAGGTCCGGATGTGGCAGGGCGATACGAGCTTCGAGGGCGGGACGATCGCCATCAACCACGCCACCGGGGGCCTCTCCATCAACGGGTCGGCGCGGACGACCATCCAGCTCGTCCGCATCGACGAGGAGACGGGGGACACCGTCGTCTCGCGCACGGACGCCGCCGCCGACAGCTTCGTCTACGACGACGAGGCCCGGCACGCCGTCTACGAGGGCTCGGCCGTGCTCCGCTCCGATCACGGCGACCTCGCGGCCGAGAAGACGGAGGTGTTTCTGCAGGCCGACGGCCGGACCCTGGACCGGCTGGCCTCGAACGGCACCGTGCAGCTTCGGCTGGACGGCCGGTGGGCGACCGGCGGGACTCTCATGTACCATGAGGTCGAGGGGCGCTACGACATGGAGGGCGCGCCGGTCGAAATCGTCGAGGAGGCCGAGCCCGACGAGCCGCCCGAGGCCGGCGACGAGCCGGCGGAGCCGACGTGCCGCAGCACGAAGGGACTCGTGCTGACGTTCTACCGCGCGTCCGACCTCGTGGCGGTCGACGGACGCGAGCGATCGAGGACCGAGACCAGCAACGGCCCCTGCCAGCCGCTGGAGTTCTGAATCCCGTACCGTCCGACCGCCGCGTACCCGGCGCCGGCCCCGCCCGCATGGCTACACTGCGCACGGAGAATCTGACGAAATCCTACGGCGGGCGCACCGTCGTCCGCGACGTCAGCCTGGCCGTCGCGTCCGGCGAGGTGGTGGGCCTGCTGGGCCCCAACGGCGCCGGCAAGACGACGACGTTCTACCTGGTGGTGGGCCTCACCGCGCCGGACCGGGGGCGGGTGCTCCTGAACGACGAGGACGTCACCCACGACCCCATGTACCAGCGGGCCCGCAAGGGCATCGGGTACCTGCCGCAGGAGCCGTCGATCTTCAGGGGGCTGACGGTCGAGCAGAACATCCTGGCGATTCTGGAGACGGTGGGCATGCCCCGCCGGGCGCGGTACGCGCGGATGCGCGAGCTGTTGAACGAGCTCGATCTCGCGCCGCTCGCCAAGTCTCCGGCCCATACCCTGTCCGGCGGGGAGCGGCGCCGCGCCGAGATCACGCGCGCGCTCGTCGTCTCCCCATCGTTCATTCTGCTCGACGAGCCCTTCGCGGGGATCGATCCCATCGCGGTCACCGACATCCAGGAGATCATCTTCCACCTGAAGGCGCGCGGGATCGGCGTGCTCATCACCGACCACAACGTCCGCGAGACGCTGCGCATCACCGACCGCGCCTACATCGTGCACGACGGCGCCGTGTTCCGCAGCGGCACGCCGGGCGAGCTGGCGCACGACGACGACGTCAAGCGCATCTATCTCGGAACGGACTTCAGGCTGGACTGACGGCGCCTTCCGATTCCGGCCCCGGCCCCGCCGGCTCTGTTGCGAACGGCGGCGGGGGGGCACTAGAATCGAGAGAGCACGCGGCCCCGAGGATGCGCCGACGCGAGGCACGCGGCGGCAGGGACGCGGCCCTGGATGCGGCGCCCCGCGCGGATCGCGAACACCGGCCCCATGGCACTTCAGCAGCGGCTCCAGACCCGCCTCTCGCAGAAGCTCATCCTGACGCCGTCGCTCCAACAGGCGATCAAGCTGTTGCCGATGACGACCCTCGAGCTCGTCGACCTGCTGACGCAGGAGGTGGTCGAGAACCCGATGCTGGAGGAGGTGACGGCCGAGGACCTGGAGCCGCCGGAGGCGGCCAAGCCCGAGGCGGCGGCCGACCAGGACGGGCGGGACGGCTGGGACGATGCCGACTACGAGTACTTCTTCGGCGACTACCTCGACGACGGCTACCGCCCGCATACCCCCCAGGAGGTCCGTGAGCTTCCCCCGATAGAGAACACGCTGTCGACGCCGGGGGCCCTGGCCGACCACCTGATGTGGCAGCTCTCCCTGCAGCCCGGCGACGACGATCCGCTGGTCCGGGACGTCGGCTCGGCGATCATCGGCAATCTCGACGACGACGGCTACCTCGCGGCGTCGGTCGATGAGATCGCGGCGATGGGCCGGTGGGAGGCCGCGGACGTCGAACGCGTCCTGCGGGTGGTCCAGAGTTTCGATCCGGTCGGGGTCGCGGCGCGGGGGCTCCAGGAATGCCTGATGCTCCAGATCGCCCACCTCGGGCTGAACGGCACGGTCACCGAGACGATCGTGCGCGGGCACCTGAAGCTGCTTCAGGATCAGCAGGGCCAGGAGATCGCCCGCCGCCTCGGACTCACCGTCGAAGAGCTGAAGCACCACGTCGGCGTCATCAGGCAGCTCGATCCGAGACCGGGAAGCCGCTACAACCCCGCCGCCTCTCAGCACGTCATCCCCGACATCTACGTCGTGAAGGTCGAAGACCGGTATGTCGCCATGCTGAACGAGGACGGCATGCCGCAGCTCCGGATCAGTCCGGTCTACCGGCGGCTGCTCGACAAGAACAACGACAACCGCGAGACCCGCGCCTACGTGAAGGAGAAGTTCAGATCGGCGTTGTGGCTCATCAAGTCGGTCGATCAGCGGCAGAAGACCATCCACAAGGTGGCCACCAGCATCATTTCGTTCCAGCACGAGTTCCTCGATCGGGGCATCGAGTTCCTTCGGCCCCTGGTGCTGCGGGAGGTCGCCGACGACATCGGCATGCACGAGTCCACCGTGAGCCGGGTCGTCAACAACAAGTACATGCACACCCCCCAAGGCGTGCTGGAGATGAAGTACTTCTTCCACAGCGGCATCAACAGCGCCTACGGCCGGAGCGTGTCGTCCGTCGCCATCAAGCAACGCATCCGCAGGATCATCGAAGAGGAGGATTCCCGGAAGCCCCTCAGCGACGCGCGCATCGTACGCCTCCTTCAGGACGACGGCCTGATTCTCGCCCGGCGCACGATCGCGAAGTACCGCGAGGAAATGAGAATCCCCACGTCGAGCCGGCGGCGGGTCCTGTTCTGACCCGCCCGCATCCAGCCGCCATCCGGACGCCGGCCGGGCCCGCTCGCCCGGTTCGCCGCGGATGGCGGGAAACCGTTCGAAACGACTTGCCCACAGGACACTGACGCCCATGCAATACACGTTGACGGCCCGGAACGTCCCCGTGAACGACGAGTTGCGCGATCTGATCGACAAGCGGCTCCTGCCTCTGGAGCGGGTGCTCGGCGACGCCTTCGTGTCCGCCGAGTTGGTGTTGTCGTCGGCGCGTCATCTCTGCGTATCCGAACTCGTCGTCCATGCGCGGGGCGACCATCGGCTCCACGGCGCCGCGGAAGGGCCGAACTGGCAGGCGGCGGTCGGCACCGCCGTGGACAAGGTCAACCACCAGGCCCACACCCTGAAGGGCAAGTGGCAGGACCGCCGGCGTCAAGTCGCACCGGTGTCCGAGTCGGCCGGCCACGATGGGGAGAGGGACGACACGACGAGCGTCACTTGAGCCGCCGGGGCGAACGGCCGCGCGCCGACGGGGCCTCGCCCGCGCGGTCCGCGCACCCACCGGCGCGGCGGGGGAGCCGTATGGCCGCCAGTGATCGCGGGGGGGCGGGCGCGCGAGGCCCCGCCGGCGGGGAACGCCCGCCGGGCGGAGGCCGCGCGTTCCGGGAGAGCCCGGCGACGCGCTTCGTCGTGGTCACCGGCCTTTCCGGCGCCGGGAAGTCCGCGGCGATCCGCGCCCTGGAAGACCTCGGCTATCTTTGCGTCGACAACCTGCCGACGGTGTTGATCCCGGTTCTGGCCGACCTCGGTCCCGGCGAGGGCGCGCGCCATGACGCCATCGCCGCCGTCGTCGATGTCCGGGACCGGTCGTTCCTCGATCAGTTCGCCGGCGTCTTCACGGCGCTTCGCGCCCGGGGCGGCCTGCGGACCTGGCTCATCTTTCTCGAGGCCTCCGACGCCGCGCTGCTGCGGCGCTTCAGCGAAACGCGCCGGCCGCATCCGCTGGCCCCCGCGGGGTCGGTCATCGAGGGCATCCTGATCGAACGGGCGCGGCTCCGCCCGATCAAGGAGATGTCGGACCTGGTGCTCGACACCTCCGACCTCACCGTGCACGAGCTGCGCCGGGCCTTCGGCGAGCTCGCGGAAGGCAGGGACCGCCGGGCGCGGCTGACGGCGACCCTGCTGAGCTTCGGCTACAAGCACGGCGTGCCCCCGGAATCGGATCTCCTGTTCGACGTCCGCTTCCTGCCGAACCCGTACTTCGTTCCCGAGCTGAAGGCGCTCAGCGGCAGGGACGCGGGCGTCCGCGACTACGTGTGCGGGGCCGAGACGGTCGCGCCGTTCCTGGACAAGACCGTCGATCTGCTCGAGTTCCTGATTCCCCGGTACATCCACGAGGGCAAGAGCTACCTGACGGTCGGCGTCGGGTGCACCGGCGGACGTCACCGCTCCGTCGTGATCGTCGATCAGCTCAAGGAGAGGCTGCAGGGGGTCGCCGGGGTGCGATGGCGCGTACGGCACCGCGACGTCGCGGGCGGCCGGGGCGACGAGGGGGAGAACGCCGGATGAGAGTGGACAAGCCGTGGGGGTACGAGCTGCACTGGGCGAAGACCGATCGCTACGTCGGGAAGATCATCCACGTCGAGGCCGGACACGCCCTGAGCCTGCAGTACCACACGGTCAAGGACGAGACCATCCTGGTCTGGAGCGGACGCATCCGGTTCGAGACGGGGCGGGGCGACGCCCGGGCGACCCGCGAGATGGGCCCGGGAGACCGCGTTCACATCGCGCCGGGAACGGTCCACCGCATGACCGCTCTGGAGACGGCCGACATCTTCGAGGTGTCGACGCCGGAACTCGACGACGTGGTCCGGCTCGAGGATCGATACGGCCGGGGCGCCTCGGACGGTTGACGCCCCCGCCGGCGGGCGATCAGAACGGGATGTCGTCCTCGGTCAGATCGGCGGGGCCGGACTCGGCGTCCCCGGCCGCCGCGTCGGGCCGGCCGGGACCGCCGCCGGCGCCCCCGCGTCCGCCGAGGAGCGTGATCCGGTCCGCGCGGATCTCGGTCGTGTACCGCTTGTTGCCATCCCGGTCGTTCCACTCGCGGGTCTGCAGCCGCCCCTCGACGCAGATCTGCTTGCCCTTCGTCAGATAGGGCTGCAGCGACTCCGACTGCCGGTCCCAGACCACCACGCGGTGCCATTCCGTGCGTTCCTGGCGCTGCCCCGACTTGTCGTTCCACGTGTCCGTGGTGGCCAGGTTCAGGGTGCTGACGGCGGTGCCGTTGGTGGTGTGCCGCTGCTCGGCGTCGCGGCCGAGGTTCCCGATCAGAAAGACCTTGTTGACGCTTCCCATATTCTCAGTCCAGGCGGTCGAGCGCCTGCTGCGCCAGATTCGCCATGTTGTCGTCGGGATGCTCCCGCACCACGGTCTGGAACGTCTCGCGGGCCAGATCGATCTGGTCGAGGCGCTCCAGCGCGAGCCCGCGCTTGTACAGCGCCTCGGCCACCACGTCGCCGGCGGGATAGCGCACGGCCACCTGCTCGTACGCGTCGGCCGCCTCCCGGAACCGGCCGTCCGCGTAATGGTTCTGTCCGATGAAGAACAGGGCGTCGTCTGCGATCTCCGACCGCGGGAACGTGCTGATGAACTGCTCGAACCCCTGAATCGAGAGCGCCCACTGGCCGGTCGTGTAGTCCGTGTACGCGGTGTCGTAGAGCCGCTTCGGCGAAACCCCCGGGTTGACGGGCGGCGGTGCCGAGAAGGCCGGGTTCACCGGCAGGCCGGTCTCCGGATCGACCTCGAGGTCGGTGAGGGGCGCGCCCATCACCGGCATGGCCATCCGCAGCGCCTCGACCTCCTGCGCGAGGGAGGCCACCCGCACGTTGTTCTCGTCGACCTTCTCCCGGACCACCCGCACCCCCGTCGCGACGCTGTCGACCTGGATCTGCTGGTTCGCGAACCCCCGGCGGACGTCGTCGCCCTGCTCGTCGAGCCGCGTCAGGATGGAATGCAAAGTCCGCTCCAATGCCGCGAGCATGAGCTGCAGCCGCGCGTCCTGCTCCTGCAGCATCCGGATATCGGCCGCGATCTGCTGGTGCTCGCGGTTCTGGCCCCGGACGGGAACGACGGTCAGGGCTGCGGCGAGGAACCCGAGCGCGAGCCGGAAGGGGAGCCATCTCATGACACTACCTCTGGGCGACATGACACTGCCTCTTCGCCGAAACGGGGGATGGAAACGGGAGACGACGGCGGCCGGGCACCGGGCCGCGCGGCCCGTTCCTATGGTACCCCGGCCGCGCGCGATCCGCCAGCCCGCCGACCGCCGTCCGGCGGCTCCGCCCGGGGCCGCCACCGCCGGGGGGCCGGGGGGCTACTTCTGCGTAATCACGAAGTGCGCGCGCCGGTTCGCGGCCCAGGCCGCTTCGTCGTGTCCGGGGTCGAACGGAAACTCCTTGCCGTAGCTGACGGTCCGGACGCGCGCGTCGTCCAGCCCGAGCTGCAGGAGGTAGCGCCGGGCGGCGATGGCCCGGCGTTCGCCGAGCGCGAGGTTGTACTCCGGCGTGCCCCGCTCGTCGCAGTGCCCCTCGATCGTTACGCTCCAGGTCGGGAAGCGCGCGAGCATCTCGGCGTTGGCTTCCACGACCCGCCGGCCGCGCTCGTCGAGCTCGGCGCCGTCGAGCACGAAGAAGACCGGCTCGAGGAGCAGGGAACGGTTGAGCTCCTCCAGCGACCGGGCGGCGATCTCCTCGTCCGGCGTCAGGACCGGGGCGGTCGACGGCGGCGGGGGGGCGGCGAACTCCGGCGCGGGATCGGCGGCGACGATCTCCGGCGGATCCTCGATGACCGTCGGTTCGATCACCGGTTCCGGGAGCGCCGGCGGCGGGTTGTCCGAGCAGGCGGCCTGCAGAACCAGGGCGGCGAGGCCCGCGGCGCCGGCAAACCGTGAAACGCGTCTTCGATGGTGCATCTTCGGCAGTCCTCCCGTGTTCCGAACCGGGTTCGCGCGGTCAACCCCGGTTGCGCGCCCGCGCCGCGGGTTACCGCGACCAGCTCGGCATCTCGTTGTTGCCGGCCGACGTGACCCGGCGCAGCCCCCGGCCGTCGCGCCCTATCGTGTAGATCTGCTTCGATTCGTTGCGCGTCGACATGAACGCGATGTGGCGGCCGTTGGGCGAGTAGCTCGGACTCTCGTTCGAGCCGAGCCCGAACGTCAGTTGGCGGACCTCGTTCGTGGCCAGGTCCAGCACCTTGATGTCATGCCCCCCGGCGCTGGTCCGCGACGAGTAGGCGATCTCGTTGAACGGCGGCGGCGACCACGTCGGCCGGTCGCAGTAGCTCTCGTAGGTCAGCCGCCGCAGGCCGGTGCCGTCGGCGCCGACGACGTAGATCTGCGGCGTGCCGGTGCGGTCGGACGTGAACGCGATCTGCTGGCCGTTCGGCGACCACGTGGGGCTGGTGTCGATGGCCGGGTGGTTGGTCAGCCGCAGCACGCCGGTGCCGTCCACGTTCGCGACGTAGATGTCGCTGTTGTCGTCGCGGTTCGAGTTGAAGGCGATGCGGCGGCCGTCCGGCGAGAAGGCGGGCAGGAAGTTCTGCCGCCGGCTGTCGCCCTGGACCGGCTTGGCCATGCGGCCCTCGAAGAGATGCGACACGGCCACGTCGGGGAACCCGCTCTGCCACGACGTGTACGCGATGGAGCGGCCGTCGGGCGCCCAAGCCGGATTCGTGTTGAGGCTGCGGGAGACGGTGACCCGCCGCGGGTTGGCGCCGTCGTAGTCGGCGAGATAGATCTCCTTCACCGGCCGGTTCTCGATCAGCCCGAACGCCGATTCGCTGTCGCGGTCCGAGACGAACGCGAGCCGCGTGCGGGCCACGCCCTCGAGGCCGCGCTGGTGCCGGTGGATCTCGTCCGAGAGCTGGTGGCCATAGCGGCGGACGTCGCGGGTCGAGCCGGCGTAGACGACGCCGAACGCCGACTCGCCGGTGCGGACCGAGAACAGGCGGACGGCGATCTCGATCCGGCGCTCGCCGCGGGCCTCGACGGTGCAGCTCACCACGCCGTCGGCGCCGATCTCGCGCCATCGGTCGAAGGGCACGTCGACCAGGGAGCCCGCGGCGGGGATCGTGCGGTAGACGTCGCGGGGAATCATCCGGAACTCGCGTTCGAAGTCCAGATCGTCCCACAGCACCTGGGCGATGGTGCGGCCCGCCGCCCGCGTCGTCTCATCCGGCGTCAGGGGCAGGCAGTCCGGCACCGCGATGCTCGACCGGCCCCCGATGCTGTCTCCGATGGCCACCCGGACCGCGTCCTGACGCCCGGCCGCCCCGATGGACGTCGGCAACGGGGGGGCGGCGACCACCGCCAGGGCGGCGGCCAGGACGCTCCAACCCCACGCCGGGTGCGGGTCGTTCGATCGAAACCAGCCGCGGGCGCCCTCGGGGCGGCGGGCTGTCGGGCCATCGGGGGGGCGGCGCGCAAGTCGGGCCATCGGCGGATGCTCCTCAGCGTCGATACTGGAAATCGAGATGAACGGTCAGGCTGTCGCTGGGGAACGCCGGCGGCAGGTACGGCAACTGCCTCGTCAGGAGCACGGCGCGCTCGGCGCTCGTGTCGAGCGCGAAGTGGCCGCTGCTCGTCTCCCGCGCCACGTCGGTGATGCGGCCGTCACGCTGGATGGTGAACCTGATCGTCACCTGGCCGGTCATCCGTTGCCGGCGGTTCCAGTTGTTGCGTATACGTTCCCTCATGATCGCGATGTATTCCGGACAGCAGAAGTTCATCAGCTCGAGCTCGCCGCCCCCGCCCAGCCCGCCGGCGGAGAGTCCCAGGCCGTCCCCCTCGGCGCCGGTGTCCGCCAGCGCGTTGCCCTCCCGCAGGGTCGGCCCGCGCGTCGGCGTGCGCCCCCGGGACTCCTCCGGCGCGGCCTCCGGCGGCACGTCCTCCTCGACCCGGCGGCGCGCGTCCTCGTCCGGCAGGACCGCCTCCGGCGGGGCGGGGGTGGGCGGCTGGATCCACTGGGCGCGGTCCGCCTCCGCCAGCGGAAGCACCTCCTGCACGGGGCGCGCGGCGAGCGCCGCCTGGCCGCCGGTGGTGGGGCCCTCCGGCCCCCCGAGGCTGATGTTCATGACGTCGGCGGCCATCCCGGTCTCGACGTCGGCGACGAAGGCGGCCGGGAACAGGACGAGCGCGGCCATGAGCGCGGCGTGGCCGGCCAGCGAGAACGCGCACGTCCGCCCCAGGCCGTCGCCGGCCGCCTTGCGGTGACGAACCACGTCGGAAAGGGACTGCATGTCGGCCGGCTCGATCAGGGTTCCGACGGCAGCGCGGTCACGAGCCCCACGTTGGAGACGCCGCCCGCCTTGAGTTCGTCGATCACCGCCACCAACTCCTGGAACGTGATGTCCCCGTCGCCGCGGACGAAGACGTCGCGGTCGGCGCCTTCGGCGAGTTCCTGCCGCAGGCGCTCCTGAAGGACCTCGATCCGCACCGCGTCGTCGTCGACGTGCACGATGCTGTCGGTGCGGAAGGACAACGGAATCGTCACGAACAGCCGCTCGGAGACGAGCTGATCCGACCGCCGCGACACCGGCAGGCTCACGTCCATGCCGCGTTGCATCATCGGCGCCGCCACCATGAAGATGATCAGCAGCACGAGCATCACGTCCACGAGCGGCACCACGTTGATCTCCGACAGCGACGTCCCGGTCCGCGGGCGTCCGCGGCGCCTCCCGCCGGATGCCGCGCCGGTCCCGTTGCCGTGAATCGTGGGCATGTCCCTACCGCGCCTGACCGTCCGTCCAGCCCGGAAATCGCCGCCTGCGGCTCCGCTCGCCGCCCAACCAAGCCGCCGGGAGTCCGCGCCGTTTCACGGCGCGGACTACTAGGTGAAGTTCCTCTCCGAGATGTTGAGGAACTCCAGCGAGAAGTCGTCCATCATCGACAGGAAGACGCGCACCTTGTTCGTCAGGTGGTTGTAGAAGTACACGGCGGGAATCGCCGCCCCGAGGCCGGCGGCGGTCGCCACCAGGGCCTCCGCGATGCCGGGGGCCACCACCGTCAGGCTCGTCGAGCCGGTCCCCGCGATGCCCTGGAAGCTGTTGACGATGCCCACGACCGTACCGAACAGCCCGATGAAGGGCGTGATGCTCGCGGTCGTCGCCAGCAGGTGGACGCGGTGCTCCAGCTTGTTGGCCTCGACCACCGCCGCCCGCTGCAGCGCCCGGTCGACGGCCTCGAGGCTCCGCAGGACGGGCCGCTCGCCGCTCCCGCCGTCTCCCTGGCGAAGCTGCGCGTTCAACTCCGCGTACCCGGCCTGGAACAGCCCGGCCAGCGGGCTGTGCTTCAGCGAGCGGCACGCCGAGTTCACCTCGGAGAACTTCGTGCTGCGCCGGAACACGTCGAGGAAGCTCCAGGTCTGCCGTTCTATCCGGGGGAACAGCCACAGCTTGTGGAGGGCGATGCCCCAAGAATAGACGGAGAAGAGGAGCAGGAGGAGCAGGACGAACTTCGAGAGGGGCGTCGACTGGGCGACCCAATCGAGCAAACCGCCGCTCAACCCAGCGGACGACGCGCCATCGGCCTGCAGTTGCATGGCAATGGCGTACCAACCAAGAGCACGCACGAGCCCTCCGTCTACTACCGAAGCGCGCCGCTGGGAAGGCGCTGACGAACCAACCTAACACGGTCGGGAAGCGCTGTCAAACGTATGATACGATGGCGCTTCCCGGCGCCCCCCGGACCATGATCCGCTTTCTCCGCATTCGGGACTTGGCGGTCATCGATCGCCTCGAGCTCGAGCTGGACGCCGGCCTCACCATCCTGACCGGCGAGACCGGCGCCGGCAAGTCGATTCTGGTCGGCGCCCTGGGGCTGCTGCGCGGAGCGCGGGCGTCGTCGGCGCTGGTGCGGACCGGCGCCGAGCGGGCGGTGGTGGAGGCGGCGGCCGAGGACGCCGAGGGGGCCGAGCGCGTGCTGCGCCGCGAGGTGTCGGCGCAGGGCCGGAGCCGGGCTTTCGTCGACGACCGGCTCGTCTCGACCGCGGTCCTCCGCGGCGTCGGCGCCAGGCTGCTGGACATCCACGGCCAGCACGAGCACCAGGCCCTGCTCGACCCGTCGACCCACCTCGACCTGCTGGACCGTTACGCGGACCTCGGCCCGCTGCGCGGCTCGGTGGGGGACGCCTTCGCGGGTTGGCGGGACGCCCGGCGGCGGCTGGAGCACGCGCGCGCGGGGGCGGCGGCCGCGGTCGAGCGCGCCGAAGCCGCGGCCCTGCGGCTCCGCGACATCGACGAGGTCGACCCCCTGGCGGGCGAAGACGAAACGCTCGCGGCCGAGCGGCGGCTGCTCGCCAACGCCGAGCGGGTCCACCGGCTGGCGGCCGAGGGCTACGCGGAGCTGTACGACGGGGACGGCGCCGCCCTGGGCGTCCTCGACCGGGTGTGGAAGCGGGTGGAGGAGCTGGCCGCCTTCGACGCCGAGTTCGCGCCGCACCTCGAGGCGAAGGATACGGTCCGGTCCCACCTCGAGGAGCTCGCGTACGCGCTGCGGTCGCGCGCCGCCGGGGCGGACGCCGCGCCCGAGCGGCTGCCGGCGGTCGAAGAGCGCCTGGCGAAGCTGGAGCGTCTGAAGCGGCGCTACGGACCGGCCCTCGCGGACGTCATCGCCCACCGCGACGAGCTGCGCGAACGCGAGCGGGCGGCGGGGGGGACCGACCTCGGCGCGCTGGAAGCGGCGGCCTCCGGGGCGGGGGAGACCTACGCCGGTCTCGCCCGCGGTCTGTCCGAGCGCCGCCGCGCGGCCGCGGACCGGCTGGCGCGGGCCGTCGAGGGCGGCCTGGGCGACCTCGCGATGGCGCGGACGCGGTTCGAGGTCGTCTTCGACGAGGCGGCGGACGGCGGGGCGGCCTGGACGGACCGGGGCGTCGACCGGGCCGAGTTCTACTTCTCGGCCAATCCCGGCGAGCGGGTGCGGCCCCTCGCGCGCATCGCCTCGGGCGGCGAGCTCTCCCGCCTCATGCTGGCCCTGCGGACCGTCATCTCCACCGACGCGCCGGGCCGCACCCTGGTCTTCGACGAGGTCGACGCGGGCGTCGGCGGAGAGGCGGCCGAACGGATCGGAGCCCGGCTGCACGGGTTGGCGGGGCGGTACCAGGTGCTCTGCATCACGCACCTGCCGCAGATCGCGGCGTACGGCGCCAACCACCACCGGGTCACGAAGGCGGTCCGCGGCGGCCGGACGCTGGCCGCGGTCGACCGGCTCGACGGCGAGTCGCGGGCCTCGGAGATCGCGCGCATGATGACCGGGACGCGGGTCTCGGGTACCGTGTTGGAGAGCGCGCGCGAACTGCTGGCGCCGGCGGCGGCGCGGAAGCGGAAGGGGAGCGCCGCGCAGGTCGGCGCCGGCGGCGGGAACCCCGGGGCGGCGCCGCCGACGCGGAAGGGGAGAACCCGGTAGCGCGGCGGCGCGCGGACCGGCATGGACCGGGCGTCCGCGCCGCAGAACGGCGCGGATTCCTGAAGGATTGGGTTGGGCGGCCGGGCGCGCCGCCAGGCGGCGCGCGCCGGGCAGGAAAGGCGACCCGTGGCGAGGAAGTACTTCATCGAGACGTTCGGCTGCCAGATGAACGTCCACGATTCGGAGCGGCTCGCCGGCCTGCTCGACCAGGCGGGCTACGAGGCGGCCGGGGCCGTCGACGACGCGGATCTCGTGGTCATCAACACCTGCAGCGTCCGGGAGCGGGCCGAGGAGCGGCTGTACACCGAACTCGGCATGGTGCCCCGCCGCCCCGGCGGCGGGCGCCCGGTCGTGGCCGTCACCGGCTGCGTCGCGCAGCAGGAGGGCCGCGCCCTCCTGGAACGCGGCCAACGCGTCGACCTCGTGGTGGGCACGCAGGCGCTGAGTCGGCTCCCGGCCATGGTGGACGGGTTGACCGCCCGCCGGCCGGAGCGCGTCGACGTCAACCCCTACGACAACGTGTCGTTCCCGCTGGGGGTGGCCCGCCGGTCGAACCCGGTGACGGCGGCGGTCACCGTCATCGAGGGCTGCAACGACTTCTGCGCGTTCTGCGTCGTGCCGTACACGCGGGGCCACGAGCGGATGCGGCCGGCGGCGGAGATCGTCGACGAGGTGCGGCACGCCGCCGACGA
>CAXXTG010000170.1:0-13943 GCA_963666855.2 Vicinamibacterales bacterium | reverse complement strand
ATGATGGGCATCTATGATGTCTACGCTGTGCGGACCACGCTGACGCTCGACGACGACTTGGCGGCGCTGTTGCGGCAGCAGGCGGCCACGCTCGGGGTGTCGTTCAAGGAGATGGTCAACCGGGCGTTGCGCGCTGGGTTGTCCCGCGAGATGGCCCCCGCGCGACGTCCCGACGCCTACGACGATCCCGCACTCCTTCGGGTTCCGGCCGGGCGTCGATCTCGACAAGCTGAACCAGCTCGCGGACGAGCTTGAAGCCGAGGCCGCCGTGGAGTCCCTCGCGCGCACGAGATGATTCTGCCGGACGTCAACGTCCTCGTGCACGCGCACAACAGCGATTCCGCCGTGCACGGGCCGGCCAGACGCTGGTGGGGACCGGTGTCTCGCGGGCACGGAGGGCGTCGGCCTCGCCTGGGTGGTGATGCTCGGGTTCGTTCGGATCACCACTCACCCGCGCGTCCTCCTCCGGCCGCTGCCCGTCGTGGACGTGCTCGACCGCATCGAGAGCTGGTTGCGGCTTCCCCACGTGCACGTCGCTCAGCCGTCGGACCGGCATTTCGCCGGGCTGCGAGCCAGCCTGGAGCGAATCGGCACCGCCGGCAACATGACCACCGACGCCCACCTGGCGACCCTCGCGATGCAGAGGGGCTACGTGCTCCACACGACCGACGCGGACTTCCTGCGCTTTCCCGGCCTGCGATGGGTCAACCCGTGCCGTTGACGCGGCCCGCCCAGACCGCCCGGTCAGCCGACGTTCGTCTACGCGCCGTTCATCCCAGGGGCTGGCGACGAGAGCAAGTGATGGGCGGTAGGGCCGTTCGGTCGGGCATAAATTCGGGCTTGACCACTGACTGAATTAACGTTAATTCGGTCAGTTCATGGTCGGCCTTTTGCGTCCCGCACGCCCAGCTCGGGTGCCGCGCGCGCTCGGTCGTACCCCAACCGGGTCGTTTACGGTCCCGGCGGGTCGGCAAGGCGCTCCTTCGACGGTGCCGGCCGTCGTGAGGCTCACGTCGCCGCGCCCGACAGGAAATCGAAGCGGATCACCCTGTCGGAGTCGCCCGGCCGGTGGGTCTGCACGAAGGCGTCGTCGAGAGTCCCTCGACGGTCCAGCCGACGGCGCGAAGAGACGTGCTCGTCGCCGGCGGGGGGGGGGCGGCGTCATTCCCGCCGATGTTCCCAAGCGGGAAACGAAGCTCGCCGACACATGGTCGAGGCGGTCGAGGAGCATGTCGGCGGCTTGGCACCGCCGGAACCAGAACCGGTCGAGATCGGCCTGCCGCTCGAGAGGGCCGAAGTAGTGCTGGCGTACGCCGTACTCGCTGCGAACGAGCTGAACCGCCCACACGTGGGGAGCGAACTGGACGTCGGAATCGCCCGATACGCGGGGTTGGCCCGGCAGTACGGCCTCGACGAAGGCGAGGGCCTTGTCCGGCCACCGGGGGTCGGCGGTCATCGTCTCGGGGGCGAGCGCGGCCCGGCCGATCTCGAAAGCGGGCAGGAACAGCTCGGGCGGTCGGAAGTCGACGACCGCGACCAGCTCGCCTCCGCGGAACAGGATGTTCCAGATGCCGTAGTCGCCATGCACCACCTGCCGCGCCAGCGGAGGGAGGGACGCGAGGAGGGCGGCGGCCTTCGGCAGCAGCGCGAGTCGGCGGTGCAGGAAGGGCGCCGTCCGCCGGTCGAACTCGTCCGGCTCTTTCCTGCTCTCGATGGCCGCCAGGTAGCGTTCGAACGCGGCCCCCTTCCGGCGCGCATCGAGCGCGAGCCACTCGGCTGCGGCGTCACGGAGTCCCGACCGGTCCCGCAGGCCGGCGTGCAGCCGGCCGAGCGTGCGCCCGGCCTGCGCCATCTCCGGGCACGAGAGCGGGACGCCGGAGGTGGTGCCGGGGAAGTACTCGAAGAGCGCAAGAGCCAGACCGCCGTTCGACCAGAGGAGGTCGCCCGCGCCGGACGGGATGACCAGCGGCGCCGGCACGCCCGCGGCCCGCGCCTCCTGCGACAGCGCCAGCCCCGCCGCCTCCGCGGCGAGGTCGGCGTTCGGCGGGTACTGCTTCAGGAAGCAGTCCCCCTCCGATGTCCGCACGAGCCAGTTGATCGCGCCCATGCCCTTCGGGATTCGAGCGACGGAGCGCACGTCCCGGCGATAGTGCCTCGCGACCGCTTCCGCCAGTCGAGGGCCGGCGTCGGTTCCGTCGGGCGGCATCGCGGGTCGGTCTCCAACCAGCCGTGTGTTCGTTAGTTCGGGGGCTCGTGTTCCGGCGTTCCGCCGAGTGCCCGGAGCGCGGCGTCGAGGGCCGGGTTGTTCTCCGCCGTCAACCGCGTGGTCTTGGCCTCCGGGCTCAACGTCACGTCGATGTCGTAGCTGGTCCGGTGCTTCCAGCGCGCGGAGAGCACCGTGCCGCCGCCGAGGCGTATCTCGTGCGGGCTCCTGGACAGGGCGTTGACGTGTTCCTCAATGGTGCCGTAGGCGAGGAGCCATAGCCGCCGGGCCGGTTCCGGTAGTGTCATCCGCGTCGCGGCCCGTCCCGCTCGTGGAGCGGTGCGGCGATGTAGTTCAACTGTTGAATGGGCCCCGGGTAGGTGAGGCCGGCGGCCGCGGCCGCCCGCGCGAGTTGACGGAACGTGTAGGCGTGCTGCGCCCACGCGGCCATGATCTCGTGGGTGGTCGCTTCGGTGACCCACATCAGCACGACGGCCTTCTGCCGTTCGCTCGGCCGCTCCGCACGCACCGCTTCGTAGAACTCCGCCGGCGTCGGGGGTTTCGCCCAACCGGCGCAGCTCGAGCCGATTCGCCCCGCGACGGCCCGCGCGTTCCGTCCCGTTTCGGCCGGGTCGATTCCGGGGCACAGCCTCTCGAGCGCCTCGGGCGGCGCGGGGTCCGCGCTGAAGGCTTCGGGGGGGCTCAGCGCGCACCGTCGCGGCAACGTCTCCGCTCTCCGGCGCCGTTCCAGCTCCTCCGCCACGCGCAGGCCCGGATCGGTGGTCGCCTCGGTTTCTCCGTTCACGGGTGCCTCGTCGACGAGTGGCAATCGACGGGGGCGCCGGGGACGGCATCCGACGTTCGACGGCGCCCTCGCCGGCCCATCGTCGCCTCCGGCTCCGCTGGGCGCCCAACCAACCGTCCAGGAGTCCGCGCTATTCTGCGGCGCAGACTCCTGACCGTGCATTGTGACACGTCCGGCGTTGCCGGGCTTGCCGGTCCGAGATCCGGTACGATTCACCTCCTGACGAGATCGTGGGCGTGTAGTTCGCCGCCAGACGGTTGCCTCCCAGAAAGCCGCAGGGGCTCGCTCGACGGGTGACCGCCGGCACGGCATGGAGGCGCCGTCACGGCCCGTCGTCGCCGTCCGCGGCGGTTTCGCGCCTGACAGGCAGCGGCTCGCCAGGCGTTATGCGTTCCAGAGCCAGATACCGCCGGAAGTTCTCGAGGCGGGACAGGCTCTCGCGGTCCTTCTCGCGGTTGGCGCTCCGCTTGCTCGCGATGACGTCATCGATGTGGCAGACCAGGTAGCCGTCGACGTTGCGGCCGTGGCTCCAGGCTGTCTCGAAGCTCTCGATGCCGTCGGGAGCGTGCACGACGTCGATGCTGATCTCGCCGCCGAGCTGCACGAAGTCCCTGCCCCTGCGGAGCGCGTCCGCTTCTTCGTCCGAGATCGCCGCCCCCGCCTGTCTCAGTGCCGAGATGAGTCGTTCGGCGTTCTCGGGGCTCTTGTCGACGAACAGGTCCGCATCCTGGGTGGTGTCGACGAATCCCTGGATGATCGCGGCGCCCTTGCCGATGAACAGGTACCGGACCTCGTGCTCTCGGAGGGCGTCGCGGAGGTCCTCGAGGAATCTGGCGCTAATCGCTTGCATAGCCCAGCCACCGGGGGAGGTTGCGGTTGCACCATCTGCGGTAGTCGGCCATGGAGTCGAACGATCGGCCTGGTCCGTCGTCGAGCACGGGTCGGTACGTTCGGATGAACGAGTAGTCGAGGTGCTTCCTCAGGGAGCGCCCCGCCGCGTTCCGGAACTGGGCGAGGTCGGTGGGATCGATCGGGATGTCTCGGGCTTCGGGTGGTCTCGTATCGCTGGAGTCTGGCACGGCAATCTCCCGGTGGGCCAGAATCGGCCCGTCAGTCAGTGGCGCGCGCCATGACGTCGTGGCCACCAGGAGCATGCTACCATCACTCAACGCCCTCCGAATCCACCCACGGACGGTACCCGGAGACAGATGACGACCGCCGAGCAAGGCCGCAAGGCAGGCATCCTGCGCGATCTCCATTCGGACCCCGCAGTCCTCGTGCTCCCGAACGCCTGGGATCCGATCGGGGCCCGCGTGCTGGCATCCAAGGGGTACCCTGCCGTCGCGACCGCCAGCGCCGCGATCGCCTCGACGCTGGGCTTCGAAGACGGCGAGAAGATCAGGCGGCGGACGATGCTGGAGATCGTCGCGCGAATCAGTCGCGCCGTCGCCGTTCCGGTGACGGCCGACATGGAATCCGGGTACGGGGCGTCGCTCGCCGAACTGGAGGACACCATACGGTGCCTGCTCGATACGGGAGCCGTCGGGCTCAACATCGAGGACAGCCTCGAAGAAGGAGGGCCCCTCCGGCCCGTGGATGAACAGGCCGAGCGGATTGCGACGGTCAGGGACACCGCCGCCGCGCAGGGGCTGGACCTCGTCATCAACGCACGCGTGGACTCCTTCCTGTCGGACAGCTTCGGCACTGCGGAGGAGCGAATCGAGGAGGCCGTGGTGCGCGCCGAGGTCTACCGCCGGGCCGGCGCGGACTGCATCTACCCGATCGGTCCGGGTGACGCCGAGACGCTCACCGTGCTCCGGTCAGGGATCACGCTGCCGTTGAACGTTCTCGCGACCCCGGACGCCACGCCGCTGGGAAGGATGGCCGCGATCGGGATCGACCGCGTCAGTTTCGGACCCTTCATCTTCCGGTCGTGTCTCCGGAAGTTCGCAGACATAGCCGACGCGCTGTCAAGGTCCGCCGGCTACGAGTGCTTCGGCCGCGAGATGATGACGGGCTCCGAAGTCGCGGCTTACCTGACGTCCGAGCAAGAGGAGGAGAGACCCCGCCGCCGAACGCAACGGCCGGCGAGGCGGCCCTCGTGAGGACGGTGATGACGGCCAAGATCGACGTGGACGAGTGCTGCAGTGTTCTCCAGGACGTGTGGAGCCCACGCGTCATCGCCGCCCTCAACGGGCAGGAGGTGAAGCTCATCAGGGCGAAGGGCGTCTTCCCCTGGCACCGTCACGATGACGCCGACGAGTTCTTCCTGGTGTGGAAGGGACGGTTCTCGGTGGAGTTTCGCGACCGGCGGGTAGACCTGGGAGAAGGAGAGGGCGTGCTGGTTCCGCGCGGCGTGGAGCACCGCACGTCGGCCGCGGAGGATGCGTACGTGCTGTGCTTCGAGCCGGCCGGGACCGTGAACACCGGGAATCTCCCGCCGAACGAGTTCACGGCGCCTTGCGGCGTGCCGATCTCCGATAGCGACGACGCGGCGAAGTGACTGGCCGAACACGTCGAGCTTGCTTGTAAGGCAGTCGGCCTGGAGCAGACATGGTCAAACACCTGATCGGCTACGTCGTTCCGTTACTGATCCTGGCGCTGTCCATACCCATGATTCTGGACAAGGTTCCTCCCAACGGCGCGTACGGCTTCAGGACGCCCAAGACCCTCGAGTCCGAGGAGGTCTGGTATCCGGCCAACCGGGCGGCAGGGTGGTTCATGCTTGCCGCCGCGGTCCTGTCAATCTGCTTCAACCTGGCTCTGTGGTGGTTCTTTCCGGAATGGTCGCTGAGCCGGACGGTGTTGTGGATGAGCGGCGGAAACATGATTCTGCTTTCGATGAGTTTCCTTGCGTCCTCCATCTATCTCGGGCGGCTATGAGAGCAGGGAGCGCCTACGTCCGCCGGACGCGTGAGCGAATGGAGGGGGCGCAGCGGTCCTGTTGCTTCGCGTCGAAGCGCGGCCGGCGGGTCGACCCACGCCGCTCGTTCCGTGGACGGACCGGGGCAGGACAGGCGAGGGATTGCACGATGCGGGTAGCGGCGCTCTATGACATTCACGCGAACCTGCCGGCTCTCGAAGCGGTGCTCAGGGAGGTCCGCAACGCGAAGGTCGACCGCGTGCTGGTCGGGGGCGACGTCGTTCCCGGCCCGATGCCCCGCGAGACCCTCGACCTGCTCCTCGGGCTCGACACGCCGACGCACTTCATCTATGGCAACGGAGAGTTGGCGGTGCTGGCGCAGGCCGAGGCGGGCCACCCCGCCGCGGTGACGTACTGGGGCACCGCATCCGGCGAGCCGCTCCCGGAACCGCAACGGGAGGTGTTGCGCTGGACCGCGGGCGAGCTGCCCGCCGAGCACCTTGCGCTGCTCGCGGGATGGCCCGGGACGCGGGAGCTCGAGGTCGGCGGAATGGGGCGGGTCCTGTTCTGCCACGGGACGCCGCGAAGCGAGTGCGAGTGCTTCACCCGCTTGACGCCCGAGCATGGTCTGCTGGAGGCGTTCGAAGGCGTGACGGCCCCGCTCGTCGTCTGCGGTCACACCCACATGCAGTTCGACCGCCCGCTCGGCCGCGTCCGCGTCGTCAACGCCGGGAGCGTGGGAATGCCGTTCGGGCGTACCGGGGCGGATTGGCTCCTGCTCGGGCCGGGGGTGGAGCTCCGCCACACGGAGTTCGACCTCGATGCGGCGGCGGCACGGGTGCGAGAGACGGGCTATCCGCAAGCCGACGACTTTGCGGCGCAGCACGTCCTGGCGTCACCGTCGGAGTCGGCGATGCTCGAGGCGTTCACGCACGCGTCGTTTCCGTGACGCGGCCACGAGCCCTCACCTGACTGGCCGTCGGGTCGCCGACCGTCATCGTCCGGCGCATCTTCCACGATCCGGCCGGCACCGCAGGAGTCGCCGACCGTCATCGTCCGGCGCATCTTCCACGATCCGGCCGGCACCGCAGGATTCGCATCAGCTTGCCGCCGTCCGCGAACACCTCCCCGGACCCGCGCGCCCGGGAGCTCGACCGGATGGTGTGCCGGAACGCGCCGATTGCCGCCCCCAGCCCCGGCAGGAACGCCATCGGGCCTGTGCGGTTCGCCCGCCGGACCCTCGGGATGGCATAATCGGCCTGCTGAACATGCCCGATCTGGTCGGAGGGCTGGGCCCGCCGACGGCTCGGATCGGCTGATGCACCACCGCCGACTGTCTCATCGGGCGTCGCGGTGGGGTCGCGACCGCCGGCCACGGCGGCCGGCAACCCGCGGGGGTGACGCGAGGGAGGCTCGAGATGGCGAAGAAGCGCGACAACGACCACGACGATCCGCGGCTCGAGAACGAGGCGGGCGTCAGCCGGCGGGACTTCGTCAAGACGGGGGCGGCGGCCGGCCTGGGGGCGGGCGCGCTGCTGGCGCCGGGTTCGGCCGAGGCGCAGACCCCGGCCGAGGACGTCGCCTGGGACTACGAGGTCGACGTGGTCATCGCGGGCGGCGGGTGCGCCGGCCTCACCGCGGCCATCCGCGCGCGCGACCTCGGGGCCAGCGTGCTGGTGGTCGACGCGAACTACGACGTCGGCGGCCGCATGCTGCACAGCGGGTCGTTCGTGTCCCTCGGAGGCGGCGACCCCGTCCAGGTCCGCGACATGAAGGGCGAGAAGGACAAGGAGGGGTTCATCACCGTCGAACCCACCGAGGCGCCGGAGGAGCTCGACGACAGCGTCGACCTGCTGTTCACCGACCTCACCGACTGGTCGGTCCTCGACCGCAAGGGCCAGAGCCCGTACCGCTACAACGAGCGCGAGCTCTCGCGCGCGTGGGCCGAGAACTGCCCGGCCACGCGGCAGTTGCTCATCGACAACTACGTCCGGTTCGCGCGCGCCGGCGGCACCCACGGCGGCGGCGGCCTGTCGCGCGCGCGGGGGGCGCGCGCCTTCCTCATGCTCGGCGACAAGACCGACATCAAGGCGGGCACGATCACGGCCGAGGACGCCGGGCGTCGCCGACCCCGAGCGCACGAGCGCGTTCGCGCCGGTGCAGATGAACAACGCGAGCCGCTCGGTCGCGCCCGGCGCCGTCAGCAACGGCGTGGCCCTCGCCCGGCCCCTCGAGTTCTCGGCGCGCGAGAAGGGCGTCGAGTTCATGCTGCACCGCGCTTTCGCGGATCTGATCCGCGAGAAGCCGTTCGCGGGCCGGGTGGTGGGCATCCGCGCCCACTACTCGCCGCGGCACCACCCCGAGACCGGCGAGCTCATGCAGAGCTACTGGCGGAACGGCAACGTCGACGAGCGGCGCGAGACGGTGACCATCCGCGCGCGCCGGGGCGTCATCCTCGCCAGCGGCGGCCACGCCGGCAACCCCCAGGTCCGCAGCATGTTCTACCCGGCCATGCGCGAGCCCGCGTTCCCGACGAGCGGGGTCGCCCTGCAGGGCCCCCACGGCCAGGACGCGAGCGCGCTCGTCGCCGGCCTGCGGGTGGGCGCCAACCTCGCGGGGATGCAGCAGAACCTGTCGTACCCCACGACGTTCCACATCTCGACCCGCCTCGGCACCCGGGACGCGTACACGACGATGATGCCGGGGCACCCGACGTTCGGCTTCCGCGGCTCGGCCGGGGTCAACGTGGGCAGCGCCGGCTTCGAGGAGTTCATCGCGGTGAACCAGGTCGGGAAGCGGTTCTTCAACGAGGTCCGCCTGCCGTCCCGGCCGGCCGGCAGCCGGTACCCCGGCGACGGCGCCACCCCCGGCCGGGGGCTCGACCACAAGCCCCTCGACTGGCGCAACTGCGAGGCGAAGTGGGTGCGCGAGATGTACAGCTACGAGCACGGCCTCGACGCCGCGCTGGCCATCAACGAGGGGTCGGAGGCTCCCGACTACCACTCGGGGCCGCTGTGGGCCATCTTCGACGAGGAGGCCGTCGACCGCACCGGCTGGGAGCTCTACTTCCCCTACGTGGCCGACAACGGCTACTTCTTCAAGGCCGACACCATCGAGGAGCTGGCCGAGAAGATAAAGGCCGGCCACGAGTTCCAGCGGGTGCCGCTGCGCCACCTCGCCGAGACCGTGGCGAAGTGGAACGGCCACGTCGACGCGGGCGCCGACCCCGACTTCGAGCGCGAGGCCGACGCCCCGATGTACCGCATCGACCGGCCGCCGTTCTACGCGCTGTCGATCATGGTGGTCTGGCACGACTCCTACGGCGGCCTGCGGGTCAACGGCCGCCAGCAGGTCGTGGACATGCAGGGCCAGGCCATCCCCGGCCTCTACGCGGGCGGCGAGGCGGTGGGCGGGTTCAACAAGCACGGCCTCGGCAAGGGCCACGTGCACGGCTACATCGCGGGCACGCACGCCGCGGAGGATCCGTCGGCGTAGAGGAGGACGGGCGCCGCGGACTTCGCCGGTGGACTTCGCCGATCCACAGGAGCGGATGGCCCACGCCTGTTCCATGGTGTCGGCGTAGAGGACGGCCGTAGCGGACTTCGCCGGTGGGCGTCGACACGCCCGGGGGCGGACGTCACCGGATGGCCGGCGCCCCAGAGTGCCGAGGGCGTACATGTCGGCTTCCGGGGTGCCGCCGAAGCGCTTGTCGCGCTCGAGTATTCGGCTGCCCGCGGGCACCGTCAGATCGATGTCGGCGCTCTCGCGGTGGGCCTCCGGCGCTTAGCGAGGATCGATCCCGTCTGGCGCGCTGACCGACCATGGACCGTCACGACGATCCGCAGTCTGCGATTGCCGCGTCCGACGCCGCAGCGTCGCCCCGCGCGGCGGATGCCGGTGCCGACGTGCCGGATGCCGTGCGCGTCGTCGTCTGGGACGTGCCCGCGGTCATCGAGCGCGGGAGGCGCTTCACCCTCAAGATCGGGGTCACCGGCTCCACCGCGCGCGGGATCGACGGCTGGCGGGTCGAGGTGCGCGACCACGAGGGCGTAAGCCGGGCGGCGGCGACCGTCGGTGAGGATCCGTGGCCCGGTACCGACGCGCTCTACCAGGCCGAGGTCGCCCTCGTCGCCCCGGAAGCCGAGGGCCTCTACACCTGGGAGGCCGCGGCGGTGACGGGCGCGGTCGCCGCGATCGGCGACGGGTCGGCGACCGGCGGCGCGGTGGAGCCGAGCGGGGTGGCGGCGTCCGGCGGGGCGGCGGCGTCCGGCGGCGCGGTGGAACCGGGGAGGGTGGCGGCGACCGGCGGCGCGCCAGAGCCCAGCGGTGCGGCCGAGCCGGACGGGACGGCGGAGCCGGGCGGGGCGGCGGACGCGCACACCGGTGGCCGCGTCCGCTTCGGCGTGCGGGTCGTGCCGGCGCCCGACTGCCGCGTAACGGTCGTCGCGCTGGACGCCGAGAGCCGGACCCCGGTCGAGGGGGCGCGGGTGGTGGCGCACCCGTACCGCGCCGTCACCGACGAGCGCGGGACGGCGGAGCTGCAGGTCCCGGCCGGCGAGTACCGGCTCTTCGTCTCGGGAAGGGGCTGCATCCCCTTCCGCTTCGACGGGGCGGTGACGGCCGACACGACCATCCGGGCGGAGCTGGAGCAGGATCGGGAGCTCTCGGAGGCCGATATCTGGTCCTGATCGCTCCGGGGGGCCGATTCGCCCGGCCGGCGGAGCGCCTCCGGCGGGCGCTGGTGCGGGTGGGGGGCGGCACGATGTTGTGGGGGCTTGTCTGATGGAAGAGATCCTGGTTGGTCGTCCGAGTCCGCGGGCCTGCGGCGAGGCCGCGCGTTGCACGCGCCGGATTCTGCCGGTCCTCGTGCATGGTCTTCTCGCCTGCCTCCTCGTTCCCGGCGCGGTCGCCGCGCAGGTCGACGAGAACGTGGTCGAGGGGCGGCGGCTCTACGAGCAGCACTGCGCGCTGTGCCACGGAGACTCGGGCGCGGGCCGCTCGGGGGCGTTCCCCGCCCTCGACGGCAACGAGCGGCTCGGGAACGCGGCCCGCGTCGTCCGCGCCGTCCGCGAGGGCATCGGGAACATGCCGGCGTTCCCGGCCCTGAGCGCGGCCGAGACCGCCGCCGTCGCGAGCTACGTCCGCGGCGCCTGGACGAACGGCCTCGGGACGGTGTCGCCCGACGCGGCGGCGGCGGTGCTGGACCGGCTCGCGGACGGGCAACCGGCGGCGTCGGTCTGGGACGGCGTCTACACCGAGGCCCAGGCGGCGCGGGGGCGGCAGATCTACTTCGGCGCGTGCGGCCTGTGCCACGGGCGGCGGTTGAACGGCGCCCCCGACGATCCCGACATGCTGTCCACGCCGCCGCTGGCGCGGGCGCGCTTCCTGCGCGTCTGGGAAGGACGATCGCTGGCCACCCTACTCGCGTACACCCGGCTGACGATGCCCGAGGACAACCCCGCGTCCCTCACCGACCAGGAGTACGTCGACGTCGTCGCCTACATGCTCTCGATGAGCAGGATGCCGGCCGGGGGGGACGAGCTCCCGCCCGATGCGCGCGGTCTCGCGCACATCGTGGTCCGGCCGCGGCAGTAGGTTTCCCGCCCTTGCGACACCGGCGGGGAGGCAAGGCCGCGGCATCCCCCGCAGAGCCCGGCCGGCGCGTTCTCCGGCGCCGCGACCGGAAGCCGCCGCGGGCCGCCGGAATACGTCGCCTGCCCGTATAATCCGACGACATCATCGAATCACATGGCCCCGTCAGGGCCCTTTGACCGTGGCTCCTGCGCTTCGGGAGGTTGGCATGAACGCATCGACGACGACTCGGACACCATCGCGCCGGGTGTCGGCCGGAGCGATGGCCGTTGGAGCTTGGTTGCTGCTGACGGCCGGAATGGCGGCGGCGCAGCCCGAGACGGGCCAAGCGGACCGGTTCCAGGTCGAGGAGGCGACCATCCAGAGCATTCACCAGGCCATCCAGGACGGCAGGATCAGTTGCCGGGGGCTGGTGCAGGCTTTCGTGGAGCGGGCCCGCGCCTACAACGGCGCCTGCACGCGGCTCGTCACCCTCGACGGGGCGCCCGTGGCACCGACGAGCGGCCCGGTCCGCGCCGGCGCGGCGGTGCAGTTCCCCACGTCCACCGTCCCCGTCTCGAGCATCCTGCCCGACCTCGACCGGTATGCGGGCATCCCGCTCGACCTCGGGAGAATGGAGCCCACCCTGTCGGACCCCACCGTGCAGGCGCAGTACGGCATGGTCGCGGGCGTCCCCAACGCGGGTCAGGTCAACGCGCTGAGCACGCTCAACCTGCGCGGCGAGCGATCCGTGAGCTGCCCGGGCGCGTGCGACGCGCATCCCGAGACGGGGGAGATTCCCGCCGACTGCCCCGCCGCCTGCGACGCGTTCCGGCGGCAGCCGGACGCCCTCGAGCGGGCGGCGGAGCTGGACGCCGAGTACGGCGACAACCCCGATCTCGCGGCGCTGCCGATGTACTGCATCCCCCTCGCCTTCAAGGACGTCTTCGACACGAAGGACATGCGGACGACGACGGCGGCCGACATCGACTTCGCGATGGACGCGCCCCCCGCCGACGCGACCATCGTCGAGCGGCTGCGGTCGAAGGGCGCCGTCATCTACGCCAAAGCCAACGCGACCGAGTTCAACGGCGGCATCGGCAACCCCGGCGGGCCCGCCGCGCCGACCGCCCGGTACCTGGGCTACGCGGAGCGGAGCACGTGGGGCGGTCAGGCCTGCAACCCCTACGACACCGAGCGCTCGCCGCGGGGCTCGAGCTCCGGGTCGGGCGTCGCGGTCTCCGCGAACCTCGTCACCTGCGCCTTCTGCGAGCAGACGGGAGGGTCGTGCAAGGGGCCGGCGTCGCGCAACGCCACCGTCAGCCTGCTGACGACCAAGGGGCTGATCCCCTACGGCGGCGCCGTCGGGTCGAACCCCCTGGTGGACCGCGCGGGCATCAACTGCCGCACCGTCCGCGACGCCGCCCTCGTGCTCGACGCCCTCGCGGACCCCGCCCTCGGCTACTTCGATCCGCGGGACATCTACACGGCGGTGCCGGAGGCGCTGGTCTCCGACGAGCCCTACGCCGGCTTCGTCGTCGAGGAGGTCCCCGGCGACGGGGGAGGGCGGCCGCTGGCCGGCATGCGCATCGGCATCGTCCGCGAGTACATGGTCAAGCACACGCTGAACGACGCGGCGATCAGCGACCGGATCGACGACGAGATCAAGGCCGTCCTCCGCGACCGGCTCGGGGCGGCCCTCGTCGAGTCGCGGGATGCGCTCCACCCCGACGACCCCGACGTGCCCGACATGGACTACACGTTCCAGGACGCGCTGGCCGAGATCCTGCCGATCCACATGCCCGAGTACTTCTCCAAAACCCGCGACGGCGCCCTCGAGTTCGCGGTGCCGGGCCACGACGTCACGTCGAAGCGCTACCTCGTCGAGCTCGCGGAAGGCCGCGCGCCGCTCGCGGCCAACCTGAACCTGCGCCGCGTCACCCTCTCGCCCGCGACGCGGGCCTTCGGCTTCCACGTCGACCAGTACCTCGCCCGCCGCGGCGACGGGCGGGTCACCGACATGGCGAGCCTCGACGCCAACACGAAGTACTTCTCGGCCGCGGCCGAGGCGGGTTCGGCGAACTGGGCCGCGCTCGACGACGTGCGCTCGGCCGGCAACACCGAGCGGATGCAACTGCGCGCGGTCATGCAGTTGGTGCTGGCCAAGGTGATGCGCGGGAACCGCCTCGACGTGCTCGTGAACCCCGAGAACACCCTGCCCCACCAGAAGGTGGGCGGGCCGAGCGAGCCCACCGTCAACGGCCGCGGCGCGTCGGGGTCGACCCAGACCATCACCGCGCTCATCGGCGCGCCCGAGATCGTCGTCCCGGCCGGGTTCAACGACGTCGTCTACGAGCCCCGCTACGTCCTGAACGCGGCCGGGGACGGCTACGACGCCGTCCCCGGCTACGAGCCCTCGCGGCTGGACACCCCGCTGCCCATCAGCATGATGTTCTGGGCCGGCCCCGGCGACGAGGCCGCGGTGCTGAAGGCGGCGTCCG
>CAXXTG010000169.1:0-27969 GCA_963666855.2 Vicinamibacterales bacterium | reverse complement strand
CGGCGCCGGACGAGCGCCCGCAAACGGAAGCGGATGTCCTTCAACATCGGCGTACTCCTCCAGGAATCTGTGCCGCGGAACGAGACAGACTCCCCGAGCTGCTTGGGCAGCGACCGTAGCCGCGGGACGAGCCGCGGACGGGATGGACTTCCAGGGCGGCTTGGGCGGCGACCGGAGCCGCAGGCGGCGACTTGCCGGCTATCCCGCGTCGAGCACGCGCCCGACCGCCGCCGTGAGCGCCCGCCACGCCTCGACGTCGGACTCGAGCTGCCGGGTTCCCTCGGGCGTCAACGCGTAGTACTTGGCCCGCCGGTTGTGCTCGGAAGTCCCCCACGACGCGCTGATCCAGCCGCGGCGTTCAAGCCGGTGCAGCGCGGGATAGAGCGACCCCTGCCGGACCTGCAACACGTCGCTCGACACCTGCCGAATCCGCTCCGAGATGGCCCATCCGTGCTGGGGCTCGAGCGCCAGCGTGCGGAGGATCAGCAACTCGAGCGTGCCCTGCGGCAGGTCGAGCCGGTCCCCACGGGGACTGCCGCCGCCGGGCGGGGCGTTCTCGACCACCGTGATGCAACCCGTGAACGCCAGGGAACCGACCCAGGGCCATCCTCGGTTCAGAGCCATGACACCTTCCTCTTCATCTCCACCGTCCCTTGTCCACCCCCCGACGCCGCCGGTCGAAGGCCCGTGGGCAGCTCCCTTTGCACTTCGACACGAACCGAGCTTAAACGCTTTCTTGTCGAAGTGCAAGGGTGAAGGTTGGATTCCCAGCCGGCAGGACGACCGAGGAGCCGGCGCAGCGCCGCCCGGAGGCGTGACGGCGGCCGTCAAGCCAGCCGGACGTGGTGCTCGTCTTCGACGTCGGTCCGGCTGATGACGAGGTAGCGGTGGGACGCGGCCGAGAACCGCCCGATCGCGCGGGCCTTCTCGCGCAGGCGGCGGACGATCCGCGGCACGTCGACGGTGCGTCCCCACTTGCACTCGACGAACGCGACGCGTGCGCCGGCCGCGTCGACGGCGATCAGATCGATCTCGGTCCGGTGATCCCAGTAGCGGCCGATCCGCAGGGGCCGCCAACCGAGCAGGCGCCGCCCCTCGGCGAGCAGGTGCTGACGGCAGATCTCCTCGTACGGCGCGCCCATGAACGTGTCGAGATCGGGCTGCATTGTAGCGCTAGCCGTCTCATGAGTAACATTCCCATGGGTAGCATCCTTGACGGCAAAGTCATCATGCCCATTCACCCGGTCTGAACCGGCGTGTGGTCGTGTGGAGGATCCAGGCCCCCGCCGGGCGGCCCGGCCGAACACCGGTCGGCACACTCCGCCATTGCCCTCAGCGGCGAGGTCACGGGGCTGCGAACCGGCCTTGCGACCGCATCCGGGAGTACGCGCCCCCCGGGCGGCTGACCCGAACACGGCGGGGCGGCGACGGCGTACGGTCTCGATCCCGCCCGGGGGCGTCCGGAAGCGCCCGGAAGCGCCCGACCCTTGGCGGCTCGTGCTATCGTAGGCGGGAACACGTGATTCCCGATCTTGGAGGTCTTGCAATGAGAGTTGGACGTTTGACGGCGGCGGCGTTGATCGTGGCGTTGGCGGCGCTGGTGGCGATGCCGTCGCCGGCCCTGGCCCAGGAGGAGGCGCCGAGGACCGGGTGGGGCGCGCCGGATCTGCAGGGGGTCTGGGACTTCCGGACCATCACCCCGCTCCAGCGGCCCGAGGACCTGGGCGACAAGGCGTTCCTGACCGAGGAAGAGGCGGTGGCCCGCGAGCAGGCCGCCGTCCAGCGCGACATCGACGCGTGGAACGCCGACGCCCGGCGCACCGAGGCCGGCGGCAACGTGGGCGGCTACAACAACTTCTGGATGGACCGGGGCACGAACGTCATCGGCACCCGGCGCACGTCGCTCATCATCGACCCGCCGAACGGCCGCATGCCGGAGGCGACCGACGAGGGGCGGGCGCGGGCCGCGGCCGGCCGCGGCTCGTTCAGCGACACGCTCCCCGCGTCGTACACCGACCTGAGCAACGCCGACCGCTGCCTGACGGGCTTCAACGCCGGCCCCCCCATCACCCCGGGCGGCTACAACCAGAACGTGCAGATCTTCCAGACCCCCGACCACCTCGTGATGATGACCGAGATGGTGCACACCGTGCGCAGCATCCCCATCGACGGCCGTGACGCGATCACGGACGAGCGGCTCGCCCAGTGGTCGGGCAACTCGGTCGGGCGCTGGGAGGGCGACACCCTCGTCGTCGAGACCAGCAACTTCGACACCGACCGCAACTGGCGGGGATCGAGCACCGGGATGCGCCTGGTCGAGCGATTCACGCGCGTCGACGCGGACACGCTCGAGTACGAGTACACCGTGGACGACCCCAACACCTGGGTCGAGCCGTGGACGGTGAACCTGCCGATGCAGCGGAACGACCTGCCGATGTTCGAATACGCCTGCCACGAGGGGAACTACTCGATGGACGCGATGCTCGGCGGCGCGCGGGCCGACGAGCGCGCGGCGGCGGAAGGCGGCCAGTAGAGGCGGCTCCCGCCCTCGTCCACCGACCAGCCGGGCGTCCCGCCCTCCTGCCGCGGGGGCGGACGCCCGGCCTTCGGCCGGCCGGCGTCCTTCGAGACCGTGGCCGCCGCGGCGGCCACGGTGTACCGTTCCGGGCGTCCACTTCCGCCCGGACCGCCATGGCCAAGACTCCAGGCGACGCGAACACTCTCACCGCCCCGAGCGACCGGCGACGGCTGCCCATCGGCATCCAGACCTTCCGCGAGATCCGCGAGGGCGGCTACTACTACGTCGACAAGACCGCGGCGCTGGGGCGGCTCGTCGACGGGGGCAAGCACTACTTCCTGTCGCGCCCGCGCCGTTTCGGCAAGAGCCTGCTCGTCGATACGCTGAAGGAGCTGTTCGAGGGCAACCGGCCGCTGTTCTCGGGGCTGGCCGCCGACGATCGGTGGGACTGGTCGGTCCGCCATCCCGTGCTGCGCCTCGATTTCAGCGGCGGCAACTTCACCGTCCCCGACGGGCTGTCGGCGAACGTCGAGGACCAGCTTGCGGGGGCCGAACGGCGGGCCGGCGTGGACGCGCGGCCTGACCGCCTTCGATGTCGCGGCCGCATGACCCGCGCCTGCCGCCGTCACCCGATGGTCGGTCGGAAGCTCGGAACGAGCCGCGCCCGCACGGTTTGCTCGAAGGCGTAGGCGATGCGGACGAGGGTGGGCTCGCTCCACGCCCGGCCGAAGAACGACACCCCCACCGGCAGGCCGTGGACGGCGCCCGCGGGCACCGTGACGTTGGGATAGCCGGCCGCGGCGGGGTAGCCGGAGCTGCTGCCGCCGAAGTGGTCGCCGTTCACGAGGTCGGTCACCCAGGCCGGCCCGCCGGTGGGGGCGACGACGGCGTCGAGCCGGTGCCCGTCCATGGTGCGGTCGATGCCCTCCGCGCGCGAGAGGCGGCGGGCGGCGGCGAGGGCGGCGAGGTACGCGGGCTCCGACAGCGGCCCCTTCGCCTCGGCCGCGATCAGCCGCTCCTGTCCGAAGTACGGCATCTCGGCCTCGGCGTTGCGTTCGTTGAAGGCGATGAGGTCGGCCAGCGAGCGCACCTCCGCCCCGGGGCGGCGGGCCGCGAGATAGGCGTTCAGCCCCGCCTTGAACTCGTAGAACAGCACCTCGGCCTCGGCCATCTGCAGGGCGCCCCGGCCGGGGCCGGTCCCCAGCTCGACGGGGTCGACGACGACCGCGCCGGCCGCCCGCATGGCGTCGACGGCCTCTTCGACGAGGCGGTCGACCCCGTCGTGGAACCCGAGGAGGTGCCGCGCCACCCCGATGCGCGCGTCCCGCAGCCCCGCCGGGTCGAGGAACGGGGTGTAGTCGTCGAGGCCGCGCAGCCCGCTGTCGGCCGAGGCGGGGTCGCGCGGGTCCGCACCGGCGAGCACCCCCAGCACCACCGCGGCGTCGCGCACGGTGCGGGCCATGGGGCCGGCGGTGTCCTGGGTGTGCGAGATGGGGATGATCCCCGCCCGGCTGACCAGCCCCACCGTGGGCTTGATGCCCACGATGCCGTTGGCGGACGAGGGGCAGACGATGGAGCCGTCGGTCTCGGTGCCGATGGCTGCGGCGGCGAGGTTGGCGGACACCGCCGCCCCCGAGCCCGAGCTCGACCCGCACGGGTTCCGGTCGAGAACGTAGGGGTTGCGGCACTGGCCGCCCCGCCCGCTCCACCCGCTCGACGACCGCGTCGACCGGAAGTTGGCCCACTCGCTGAGGTTGGCCTTGCCGAGCAGCAGCGCCCCCGCCCCGCGCAGCCGGGCCGCCACCGCGGAGTCCTCCGCCGGGATCCAGCCGGCCAGGGCGAGCGAGCCGGCCGTCGTCGTCATGCCGTCGGCGGTGTCGATGTTGTCCTTGAGCAGGACGGGAATCCCGTGCAGGGGGCCGCGCAACCGGCCCTCCCGCCGCTCGCGGTCGAGGCGGTCGGCGATGGCGAGGGCTTCGGGGTTGGTCTCGAGCACGGACCGCAACGCCGGTCCCCGCCCGTCGATCTCGTCGATGCGGGTCAGATAGGCCTCGGCGATTGCGCGGGTCGTCCATTCGCCGTCGGCCAGACCTGCCTGCAGCTCCGCGATCGTCGCCTCCGCAAGCGGGAAGTCGTCTGTTCCCGCCGCGGTTTCCTGCCGCGCCGAAGCGGGAACCGTCGCCCCCTCGGCGCACGCCGATTCGGTGACCGCGAGCGCGCCGGCGACCCCCGACGCGCGAAGAAAGTCCCGCCGGGACAGTCCGTCTCCGGCATGCGGGGGGCGTGATGTTCGCTCGTCGAGTCGGGTGTTGTCGGTCATCTGTCGCTCCCGCCGCCGCGGACCACCGGGATCAACGAAGATCACGGCCGCGATCGATGTCGGCGAGCATCTGGTCGATGTCGCCGGTCGGGTGGTTGCACGCGAGGGCGCGTTCGAGCGCGCGCAGCCGGCTCTCGGCACAGGGGGTCTGCACCGTAGAACGGTGCAGACTCCGAGCAGGGTCGGTTGGGCGGCGATCGGAGCCGCAGGCGACGGTTTCCGGGCCGCGGCCGGCCGGTTCGTCCCGAGCGCGTCGCAGCGCCCGCCTCGCCCACTCGCTCACGGTCAACCCGGCGTGCCGCGCCGCTCGGCGTAACCCCATCATCTCCTCTTCCGACACGACGACTTGAAGGCACGCACTCATGAGGGTAGGTCATCCGTCCACTGACCCGCGGACCTGATGGCCGCCTGCGTCGGGGGCAGCCGGCCGCCGCAGCGCGCCGGCCGCCGCCCCCCCCGCGAGGCCGAGCACGAGCAGGCCGAGGAACGGTACCGCATAGCTGCCCGTCGCGTCGAACGCGACCCCCGCCAGCCAGGGTCCCAGGCCGCCGAAGATGCCGGTGCAGGTGGTGCGGATGCCGCTCGTCACCGCGAACGCGCGGCGGCCGAAGAAGTGGGAGAAGACGACGGGGATGCACACGAAGGCCATCCCGAAGCCGATGCCGAGCAGGGAGACGGCCGCCCAGGCGACGACGGTGCTGCCGGCGAAGATCAGCGCCCCCGCCCCGAGCCCCTCGAGCACGAGGGCCACGGCGAGGGCGCGTTGCGGGGCGATCCAGTCGCCCACCGCCCCCGCGAGCCGCCCCGCGATGCTGACGAGGGCCATCGTGCCCACGAACCCGATGGCCATCGTCTCGGCGTGGCCGCGATCGATCAGGTGCAGGGTGAGGTGGGCCACCGCGGTGTTCCAGGGCACCGCGTAGGCGACGCCGCAGACCAGCATCAGGGCGAACTGCGGCGTCCGCGCCGCCTGCCACGCCGTCCAGCGGTCCGCCGGCTCCGCCTCGCCGTCGTCCGCCCCGTCCCCCGTCGCCGGGGCCGCGCCGTCGAGGCGCTGGCCCACCGCCTCGGGGCCCTCCCGCACGAGCGACGCCGCGACGATCCCGAGAATCACCGACAGCCCGGCGATGAGGACCCAGCCCGTCCGCCAGTCGTAGCGCTCGAGGACCCACGTGTCGGAGCGCGAGACGAGCCAGCCCACGAGGCCGCCCACCGTGAAGATGGCCCCGATGACGCGTGCCCGGCGCCGGAGGAACCAGTTCTGCCCCAGCGTCTGCGCCGGCACCGTGGTCGAGAAGCCGACGCCGATGCCCCCCAGCACGGAGAAGCCGACGTAGCAGGCCCGCGCGGTGTCCGCCCCGGCGAGCACGAGGAGCCCCGCCGCGGTGACGCAGAAGCCGGCCGGCATGACCCGCCGCAGCCCGAAGCGGGCGATGGCCAGCCCCACGAGCAGGCCCACGCACTGGTGCAGGGTGTTGAACAGCCCGAACACCCCGCCGACGGCGGCGCGGTCGATGCCCAGCTCGGCGGTGATGCGGGGCGCGAAGATGCCCCAACTGTAGTACACCGGCGGCATCCCGAACCCGTAGCACAGGCCCGCCACGAGCAGGATGACCCAGCCGTAGAAGAAGCGGGGAGTCACCGTCGGGGACGCGGGAGCGGCTTGCGGGGCAGGCGCTCGTCGAGCATCGCGGTGTTGTAGGCGAAGACGGCCGCGACCACCGCCATCTGCCGGACGTCGTCGGGCTGCACGCGGTCGACGACGTCCATGTTCGAGTGGTGCGTGCGCG
The DNA here is from genome assembly GCA_963666855.2 of Vicinamibacterales bacterium. Classification (GTDB taxonomy): domain Bacteria; phylum Acidobacteriota; class Vicinamibacteria; order Vicinamibacterales; family UBA8438; genus JAJEEA01. Next base: position 21,341 of record CAXXTG010000169.1, on the reverse strand, counting down.
AGTTGTACTCCAGGCGGTCCTGGATGAACTGGAACCCCGGCAGCCCCACCGTCTCGAAGGCGAAGTGGTCCGTGCCGCCGACCGACCACGGCGACACCGTGGTGAAGCCGAGGTCGGCGAGGGGGGCCGCCCACGACTCGAAGACCGCCGCCGCCGCCGCGTTCCCCTGGGTCCAGATGCCGCGCAGCCGGCCCGTCCCGTTGTCGATGTTGTAGTAGGCCGAGAGCTTCGCGTGGTCCGGCCGCAGGGCCATCGTCGCGGCGTCGCCGTAGTGCCGGCGCACGTACTCGCGCGCCCCCAGCAGACCCTGCTCCTCGGCGCCCCACAGGGCGAGGCGGATGGTCCGCCGCGGGCGGGCGCCGACGGTCTTCAGAATCCGCAGCGCCTCCATCATCGCGGCCACCCCGACCGCGTTGTCGGTGGCCCCGGTCGAGGCGTGGGTGGTGTCGAAGTGGGCGCCGATGATGACGACCTCGTCGGCGAGGTCGGCGCCGGGAAGCTCGGCGAGGATGTTGAACGCGTTCAGCCCCCCGTCGGCCTCCGCCTCGGGGTAGAAGCGGGTCTCGACGCGCAGCTCCATGCGAACCCGCACCCCCAGGTCGAGCAGCCGGACCATCCGGTTGTAGTGCTCGACCGCGAACGTGAGCCGGGGCACCCCCGTCCCGGGGGGCTCCGCGGTCCACGGGGCGCCGCGGCCCACGAATATCGTGCCCCCGTCGGTGCGCTGCGTCCGGTGGGAGAGCCCGCTGCCGCCCTCCACGTGGACGAAGTCGCTGCCGCGGTCCACCTCCGCCACGACCCCCTCGTCGAGGTAGAACTGCCGGAGCCGCGCGAAACCGACCCCGCGGCCCGGCGGGCGCGGCGCCCGGCGCGCCGCCGGCGGCGGGAAGGGCCGCGCCGCCTCGGCGAGCAGCTCGTCGTCCATCCGCAGCACGACGTCCCCGGTCAGCATCGGCACGTCGCGCGCCGGCTGGGTCAGCACGATCTTGCCGCGCAGCAGCCCCCGGTAGCGCGCGAGGTCGGCCACGGACCGCAGATCGACCCGGACCACCTCGGCCGTCACCGTGCCGTCGGTGCCCGACGACCACGACTTGGGATAGCCGATGACGGGCATCACCTGCGGCTCGACGAGGTGGGCGTGGAACCGCTCGAGGGCCCACCCCGTCCCGAACGCGAACCGCTCGGCGTGGACGTTCGAGAGCCCCCACCCGCGCAGGGTGTCCATCGTCCACGCCCCCGCCTCCTCGATGGCGGGGGTGCCGGTGAACCGGGGGCCGTAGACGTCGCTCAGCCGGACGACGTGATCCATGACCTGCGAGCGCCGCAGCCCCTCCTCGCGGATGGCCGCCAGCACCGCCTCGTCCACCGGCTGCGCCGCCGCGGGGAGGGCGGCCGCCAACGCCGCCAACGCGACCACGACGCCGGCAGGACGCACCGCCCGCCGCTCTTCGGTCAGGCGCGGCCCGGGTCGGGTTCGCACCGCCGCCGGGGCCGTCGGCGCCGCCGCCTGGATCCCGGCGGCACGCGCCGCCCGGGCCTCGCCGATCCCGCGCGTCCGGGGCCGGGTCGCCTCCCCCGGGGCCGCAGTCGGGCGGGGCCGCCGGCGTGTTCCGGCGGCGACCCGGGCCGCGGTGCCCGGGCTGTCAGCCCTGCCGGGGCGGAGCCCGCCCGCATCGTGCATCGACGGCGTCAACGGCTCCTTCCCCCGCGGCAGGGCTCGTCGAGGTAGGCGGTGGTGCATGGACGGCATCAGAGGCTCCACCCCTCGCGGTAAGGCTCGTCGAGATAGGCGTTGGCCTCGGGCACGTTCGTCGCCTGCATCTTGGCGGCGTCCCAGTCGATGGCCTTGCCGGTGCGCACCGCCAGGTTGCCCAGCAGGCAGACCTCGGTCAGCGGGCCGGAATGCTCGGCGAAGCCCGACCCGGCCGCGCCGTTGCCCTTGCACGCGTCCAGCCACTCGCGGTAGACGCCCGGCGACCGCGGGTACTTCGGCGGGGGCGGGCTCGCCATGACGTCCTCGTGCAGCGCGGTCGGGAAGAGCCGCGGCGCGCGGGCGTACATGCCGGCCGCGATCAGGCCGTCGTCGCCGACGAAGAGCTGGCCGCTGCTGCCGCCCGGCAACTGCTCGCCGGGGGCGAGCTGCGCGGGCCGGGGCGGGGCGAGCGCGCCGTCGCGCCACACGAAGCGCACCGGCGGCCGGCCGCCGCGGGCCGGGAAGTCGTAGGTGATGCGCGACACCGCCGGCGCGGTCTCCGCGAACAGGGGGGTCGTCTCGGCCGCGATGCGGGTCGGCTGGTCGAGCCGCAGGGCCCAGAACGCGGCGTCCATGGCGTGGCAGGCGATGTCGCCGAGGGCCCCGGTGCCGTAGTCCCACCAGCCGCGCCAGCGGAACGGGTGATAGGCGGGATGGTACGGCCGCTCGGGGGCCGGCCCCAGGAACAGGTCCCAGTCGAGCCCCGGCGGCGGGTGATGGGCGTCGGTGGGCCGCTCGATCGCCTGCGGCCAGATGGGGCGGTTGGTCCAGTAATGGACCTCGCGCACGGGGCCGATGACCCCCGCCTCTATCCACTCGCGGACGAGCCGGGTGCCGTCGTTCGCGTGGCCCTGGTTGCCCATCTGGGTGGCCACGCCCGTTTCGCGCGCCATCGTGGCCAGCGCGCGCGCCTCGGCCACGGTGCGGGTGAGGGGCTTCTCGCAGTACACGTGCTTGCCGCGGCGCATGGCCTCCATCGCGATCACCGCGTGGGTGTGGTCGGGGGTGGCGATGATCACCGCGTCGAGGTCGGGCTCGGCGTCGAACATGCGCCGGTAGTCGGCGTAGGTGCGCGCCTCGGGATAGAGGTTGAACGTGCGCGCGGCGTGCCCGAAATCGACGTCGCAGAGCGCGGCGATGTTCTCGCCGTCGCAGCCCCGCACATCGGCCCGGCCGCGCCCCCCCACGCCGATGCCGGCGATGTTCAGGGTGTCGCTCGGCGCCTGGAAGCCGCGCCCGCCGAGCACGCGGCGCGGCACGATCATCAGCGACGCGGCGGCCGAGAGCCCGCCGAGGAAGCGGCGGCGCGAGAGGGGATGGCGGCTCATCTGCAACTCCTCCTGTGGGACGACCGCGGTCCGGTCGGCGACGACGGCCCATCATATCGTGGCCGGTCCGCAACAGGGCTGCGGCCTGACGTGGAATGCGGGGTGCGGCCGGCGAACCGCGTCCGCGGGACCCCGGGCCACGCCGCCGACGTCCGGCCGGACCGGACGGCCGTGACGCCCTTGGTCCCGGACACGCGCGGCCTCACGCGCGGGCGGCGATGACCAAGCTCTGCGCGCCGCGCCCCGCGACTCCGTCCGCATCCCACAGGCGGGTCCGGCAGAGGCCGATGCCCGACGGCTCGGCCACGCTGCGCGACTCGAGGCCGACCCACTCGCCGCGCAGCGGGCGCACGAGGTGCACCGACAGGTCGGCGTTGATGAAGGTGTAATCCGCCAGGGGAACCGGCACCGCGACCCCGTGGCCGGCGTCCGCCGCGACGAGGGCGCGCTGCCACCCGGTCGGCGCCTCGCCGGGCACGAGGGGGCACCGCTGCCGCATCCAGCACGTGACGTCCGGCCGCCCCCACGCGCCCCGGACGTAGCGTACGTCCATCGCCGCCTGGTAGCCGACGGGGTCGAGGAAGAACGGGAACGTGTACGGCTCGGCGGCCTCGGGCGGCGGGGGCGGCGCGGGCTCCGCTTCCGTCGGCGGCAGCGTCAGTCGCCGCCGATGCAGACACAGGGCCATCGCGGTCACCGCCAGATCGTCGCCGGACCAGAGCCGCGCCGCGTGCCGCTCCACCAGCCGGCCGCGCTTCAACGCCTCGGTCTCGACCCGCAGCGGTCCGATGGGGACCGGCCGCAGGAACTCGACCGTGAAGCGGACGATGGCGCGGTCGCGGCCGGACAGCGCCGCCTCGACCGCGCGCGCGAGCAGCGCCGCCGGGGGGCCGCCGTGCTGGTGGTCCCGGCTCCACGGCCCGCGGGTCCAGGCCGTGGCCCGGAAGCGGCCGGCGGAGCCGTCAGGTTCGTAGAACGAGGTCGGCGGCATTGCAGTATCGGCGATCAATCGTGGACATGGCCGTTGCCATTTTGACGACGGCGACCGGGCCCACCCCCGCGGCGGCGTTGGAAGCTCCGCTGGCGCGGAACTTGCTTTGGTCCAACGCGGGGCGTGTGCGGGCGGCGGCGCGACAGGGCCGCACCACGACGCCTAGCCCGGAGAGCGTCGCCTACGGCTCCGCTCGCCGCCCAACCAACCCTGCTAGAAGTCTGCACCGTTCTACGGCGCAGACTCCTAGCGGAGGTCCACGAGTTGCAACTCGGGAAGTGCGCGGGCGCTGGCGCGGCACAGCCGCACCACAACGCCGGGCGGAGGTCGACGAGGTGCAACTCGGGAGTGCGCGGGCTTCGGCGCGACGGGCCGGCCATGCGGGGGGGCACGGCAGTCAGGAGCAGTCGGAGCAGTCGGGGGCAGTCGGGGACCCCGCGTCCGCTCGGGTGTATCATGGGCGTATAACCGCCCGGTTTCGTCGAGGCGCCGATGATCCGTGGGCGCAGTTCGGCGGGAGAGAGCGATGACGAGAGCGCAGGTCGTGTGGACGGTCGTCGGCTCGGCGTTGGCGTTGATGGCGACGTCGAGCAGTGCGGCGTGGATCGTGAGTCGGACCATCGCGGAATCCGAGGCGCGATTGCGCACTGAAATCCAAGACGGGATCCGTATCGTGAACGAACGCATCGACCAGCGCTTCGACACGTTGAACGAATCCGTGAACCAGCGCTTCGACACGTTGAACGAATCCGTGAACCAGCGCTTCGACACGTTGAACGAATCCGTGAACCAGCGCTTCGACACGTTGAACGAATCCGTGAACCAGCGCTTCCATTCGGTGAATCAGCGCCTCGACACCATCATGCTCGACGACGGACGCTGAGCCCCACGCGCAACGGGAATGTCGGCGGCGGCCCTCGCCGATACCGAGCCCCACGCGCGCCGGCCGCCCCGCGGTCGGCCCCGCGCCGACGCCCGAGCCCCACGCGTCCCGACCGGCCCGCGGTCGGCCCCGCGCCAAGACCTGAGTCCCACGCGCGCCAGGAATCTCGCCGGGCGGCCCCTCGCCGGCACCTGAGCCCTACGCACGCCACGAATCTCGACCCGCAGGACAGCGCCGGCCGCCGAGGGTCCGTCGGGTGGCAATCGGAGCCAAGTGGTTCCGCAGGGCTTCCGCGCGAATGCCGACACCCGGCCGGGGCGGTTCGCGCGGCCGGCGGTGCCGCACCGCACGAGGCGCGCCCGCCGGGACTACGCCCGGAGGTGCGGCTCCAGGGCCGCGAACCGATGCTCGATCTCGTCGATCTGGGCCCGGGTGAAGCTGTAGTCGCCGCGCCGCGACTTCGTCGTCTTGAACAGGCCGCGTTTCCGCAGCACGTGGAGCCGCACCCCGGGGATCAGCCGGTCGAGGTTGAGCATCAGCAGCAGCTTGCCGAAGAGGTCGCGCATCTCGTCGCGCCGGCCCGCCTCGTGCAGGTCCCACAGCCCCGCGTAGATGTCGGCGTACATCACCCCGCCGGTCATCACCCCGTCGGTGCCGAGGCGCATCTCGTAGGCCCAGGCCCGGCCGAAGTTGGCGCCGAGGATGCTCTTGATGGGGTCGGGCCGGTGCTTCATCAGCGCGAGCATCCGCTCCTGCACCGGCGGGTGCTCCTCCTTGACGTAGCCGCACTGCGGGAACTCCCGCGCCAGCGACACCAGGAAGTCGACCGTCGGCTCGATGTCCGGCGCCCCGCCGCTCGTCTGTACGAAGACGGGCCGGTCGGTGACGTCGCACAGGGCCGCGTAGTAGTCGCGGAAGTCGGCCAGCGACGACGCGGTGCGGGGCGGGATGGCGATCATGGCGTCGGGCGCGAGGGCCTCGGCGTAGCGGGCGTACTCGAGCATGCCGGCGGTGTCGTCGGCCTGCACGCCGAGCACGAGGGCCGGGGCCCGGCCGTGGTTGGCTTCGGCCAGCACGTCGAACCCGCGCAGGCGCTCGGCCTGGCTCAGGTAGCGCTGCTCGCTCGAGTTCTGCGGCCACACCAGGGCCTCGATGCCGCAGCGGTCGCAGAAGTCGACCTCGCCGGCGAGATCCTCGTAGTCGACCTCGTCCGCGGCGGTGTACGGCGTGCTGAGGATCATGAAGGCGCCGCGCATCGGCTTGCCCTCGGCCGCCCCGCCGCGCAGGGCCGGAAACGCCGCGGTGGCGGCGAGCGCGCCCAGGCACTCCCGCCGGGTCATCGTGAACCGTGCGTCCGCCATTGCCGTTCTCCCTTCGCTTTCCGGCCCCGTGCGCGCCATCGCGGCCCGCTGCATTCGACCATCACGGCATCGCGCCTCGCCGCGCTGTTCCCCCGAACGCCTGCCTGCGCGCGCAGACGGCACGAGTCGAGACAGACCCGGTCGTCACGCCTCCGCCGCCGGCCGCGCCCGGAGACATCCCGTCGCATCCCGGTCAGGACCAGCGCGGGGGGCGGCGCGTCCCAGTGCGCCCGATCGGTGCTACTCTACATTGAATCATGCAGACCACGAGCCCGAAGAGCAACGCGACCCACGCGCGGCGCAGCACCGGTCGAGGGCAGCGGGGCCTTGCCCGCGGGCTCCCGGGGCTGGCGTTGGCCGCGGTCGTCGCGGCAGCGGTGGTCGCGGCGGCGGCCAGCACTGCCGGCGCCCAGCCCCGGAGCCGGCAGGTCGGCACCGAGCCGTGGGCCGGACCCGACATCCCGTGGCCGACCGGCGCCGCCGCGGAGGCAGGCTTCGACCCCGCCGGCCTCGAACGGCTCGCCCATGTCGCGGAGACGACGCACGCCGACTCCCTCCTCGTCATCCGCCATGGCCGCCTCGTCTACGAGCGCTACTGGAACGGCCGGGGCCCCGACGACGTGCAGCAGACCTACTCGGGGACGAAGGGGGCGTTCGCGCTCCTCGTGGGCCGGGTGCTCGAGCGCGGCGACATCGAGTCGCTCGACCAGCCCCTCGTCGACTTCGTGCCGGAGCTGGCCGGACAGACCCGCGACCTCATGACGTTCCGCAACGTGATGGCGATGACGTCGGGGCTCGCCCAGTGGCCGGCCCTCGACCGCGGGGACCGCGAGGCGGGGCGCAGCCAGCTCGAGGCGGTGCTCGCGCGGGGCATGACCCACGCGCCCGACGACTACTTCATCTACCACAACGCCGCCTACCGGGCGCTCTTCACCGCGCTGGAGCGCGCCACCGGCCTGAGCCTGCCCGACCTGACCCGCCGGGAACTCTTCGAGCCGCTCGGCATGGAGGGCGCCTACTGGGTGGAGATCCGCACCGACGAGCGGCTGCTCGGGTACCAGAGCATCCGCATGCGCCCCCGCGACCTCGCCAAGATCGGGCAGGTGCTGCTGAACGACGGCCTTTGGAACGGGCGGCGCTACCTGGCGGCGGACTACATCGCACAGCTCACCACCGCCCCGGCCCCGAAGGCGAACCCGTCCTACGGCCTGTTCTGGCACCTCAACTCGGGCGACTGGTACCTCACCTACCGCGAGTCGGACTACGTGCGCCGGCGGCTGCTGCCGGGGACGCCGCCCGACGCGGTGGCCGCCTGGGGCAGCCGCGGCCAGATCGCGGTCGTCGTGCCGAGCCTCGATCTGGTATGGGTGCGCACCGGCCGGCAGATTCCGTCCAACATCTGGACCCCCGGCGGCACGACGGCGCAGCTCTCGGCCGCCGCCGTCGCCGCCGTGAAACAGTGAAGGAGGTCGTCATGCGAGCGCCGTCGGTTCTCGCCGTCGCCAGCGCCGTCACCATCTCGTTGCTCGCGGCGGCCCCGCCCGCGACGGGGCACCATTCCTTCGCCGCGCAGTTCGACGCCGACCGGCCGGTGACCCTGGAAGGCACCGTCACCAAGGTGGAGTGGCAGAACCCGCACATCTGGGTCTACCTGGACGTGGCCGGGCCCGACGGGCAGGTCGCGGCCTGGGAATGCGAGGGCGACAACCCGAACAACCTCACGCGCCGGGGCTGGACGAAGGACTCGGTCGAGGTCGGCAGGCCCATCACGATCTACGGCTTCCAGGCCCGCAACGGCCGCACCGTGTGCAACGGACGGACGTGGGTGTTCGGCGGGCGGACCGTCTATGCCGCGGCCAACGACGGCGGCCCGGCCGCGGGCCCGCCGCAAGGGCGCTAGCGCCACGGCGCACCCTTGCGGTCTCGATGGGGTCTTCCGCCGGCGCTAACTCCTGTCGGGCGATCGCCTGCGGCTCCGTTGCCGGGCGCTGCTGCCGCGCCGGCCGGCCGGGAGTCAGCAGCGGCTACCGGAGGCGCTGTTTTCTGCGAAGCGACCTGCCAGTCGGAAATCGGAGCCGAAGGGCGACGTCCCGTCGAGTTCGCAACGCACCGCGTGCGTAAAGGTGATGGCGGAGGGAGATCATCCCATGGATAGCAGAGCCGGTTCGTTCGTCTTCTTCACCACGCTAGCGATGGGAGCGCTTGGCATTTCCGCTGGGAGCGCCGCCGGGCAGAGCACGCCCGTGCTGACCGAGCAGCCGCCGGGTGACGGCACCCCGGTGCCGCGCGCGCCGGACGGCCGCGCCGACCTCTCGGGCTTCTGGAACAAGGGGACGCACCCCAACACGTCCGCGCCCATCGAGCCGCTCCCGTTCACCGAGGCGGGGCTGAAGGCGTTCAACGACGTGGCGAACCTGATCGACCCGACGAGCTACTGCCACTTCCCGGGCATACCGCGGATGAACAGCTCGCCCTATCCGATGGAGATCATCCAGTTGCCCGACCGCGTGCTGTTCCTCTACGAGTACATGCACAACTTCCGGGTCATCTGGACCGACGGCCGGGAGCACCGGCCGACCTGGCCCACCACCCTGATGGGCGACTCCGTCGGCCGGTGGGACGGCGACACCCTGGTCATCGACACCGTCAACCTGTCGGGCGACACGTGGCTCGACTCGCACGGCAACCGCCACAGCGACGCGCTGCACGTCATCGAGCGCTGGCGCCGCATCAGCGCCAACGAGCTGTGGTACGAGGCGACCATCGACGACCCCAAGTTCTACACCGGGCCGTGGACCACGGGCTGGGTCATGCCCCTCGCGCCCCCGGACTGGGAACTCATGGAGTACGCCTGCACCGACAACAACCGCGACGCCGAGGAGGGCCTGCTGCAGCCCGGGGCGCTCGACGGCTCGGGCCGCGACGGCACCGCGATAGCGACGCCGCCCACCTACCCGGCGGGCTCCACGAACCGGCCCGAGTAGCAGACTGTCCCTGGCGGCCTCGCCGCCGAACGGGCGCCGCACACCCGGAGACGACCGACCGGCGGCCTCCCCCGCGACGGTGCGCCGGCGGGCCCGTCGGAGGAGCATGTTCGTTCGCGGACTCGCCGCGTCTGCCCGCCGCCGACGGCCTGATTCGACCCGCGCAACCGTCACCCGGACCGGCCGCCGAGGTCTCTCAAGAACGCGTTCCACGCGTCGGCGTACGGCTCGCCCCCGACGAGCCAGGTGTCGTTGTGCCCGGCCCCCTCGATGACATGGAAGCCCGCGGGGCGTGCCGCCAGCTCGAACAGGCGCCGGCCGTGCGCCAGGGGGACGACGGTGTCGCGATCGCCGTGCAGCACGAGCGTCGGCACTTCGACCCGCCCGATCTTCGACTCGTTGTCCATCCGCGTCCTGATCACCGCGCTCGGGACGAACCAGTAGTGCTCGCGCGCCAGCGACCGGACCGAGCGGAAGACCGATTCGAGCACGAGGGCGCCCACGGGACGCCGCAGCGCGGTCTCGATGGCGACCGCGCCGCCGAGCGACCGGCCGAACAGGACGATGTCCTCCGCCCGCACCGATCGCGCCGCCACCGCGTCGTAGACGGCCAGGCCGTCGAGATAGACGCCGGCCTCGTCCGGCGTCCCCCGGCTCCGCCCGTAGCCGCGGTAGTCGACCAGCACGACGTCGACCCCGAGCCGGTCCACGAACCACCGCGCGTTGTGCAGCCGGTCGCCCACGTTGCCGGCGTTGCCGTGATACCAGATCAGCACCCGTTCGCCCGGCCCCTCGATCCACCAGCCGTGAAGGGTCACGCCGTCCGCCGCCGTGATCGACAGCTCGTCGGCGCGCAGCCCGAGATCGGCCGGCGCGCCGGCCAGGGTCGGGGTCGGGAAGAAGATGAGGCGGCGCTCCTGCAAGGCGAGCAGCGCCACGAGGGCGAGCCAGCCGACCGCCAGCAGGCCCGCGACGGACAGCGCCGCACCGAGCATCTCCCTCAACGTCACCTCGGCCGGATTCTAGCGTCGGCGTCCGACCCGTGACCCACCCAGGCGACCAGTCGGCCCAAGATTCCGCCCGGCCGCACTTGATGTTCCGGCTCTTGTATGACAGGGTAATACCATGCACGAGGTCATCACGATCCGCGTGCCCAAGGGCTCGCGGCGCCGGTTGGAGGCGCGGGCTCGCGCCGAGAAGCTCACCCTCAGTCAGTACGTACGCCGGGCGCTCGACGCCGAGGAGCTGCTCGGGGCGTTCGAGGCGGCGCGCACCGATCTGATGCCGCAGGCTCGAACGCAGGGAATCTACACCGATGAGGACGTCTTCGAGATCGTGTCGTGATCGTCGTCTTCGACACGAACGTCATCGTCGCCGCCCTGCTGACGAACGGACTGTGCCACGAGTGTTTCCGGCGCGCGGTCAGACGGCGTCTGCCGGCATCGTCGCCGGCCCTGCTGGACGAGCTCGAGTCGACGCTGCGCCGCAAGTTCGTCGTCACTCCATCAGCCAGAGCATTCCTGCAGACTTTCCGCAACCAAGCCAGACTGGTCGACCCGGCGCCGCTGCCCGCGCCAGTCTGCCGTGACCGGGATGACGATCTCGTTCTGGCCACGGCGCTCTCCGCCGGGGCCGAACGAATCGTGACGGGCGATCGGGATCTGCTCGTGCTCCGCGAGTACGCAGGCATTCGACTGGTGTCGCCGCGGCAGTTCATCGAGTGGCTCGACGGGAAGCCGGACCCGGAGACGTGAGGCATCGATCCGGCCGCCGGCTTCAGACCGCAAAGCCCCCTTCGAAGCGACCCGACAGCATGGACAGCGACGCGGTATCATCCCGTGGATCCGGCGCGCGGAATGGACCCGCGGCCGGCATGGAGAACAGACGATGGCGTACAGAACAAGGCTTCCCCTCGTCGCCGGCCTGATCGCGTGCCTGCTGCCCGGCATCGCGGCGGCGCAGGTCGAGTACATCGATCCCATGGGCGGCTTCACGCAGGTCGTCACCACGACGCACGACGGGGTCAAGACCGTCTTCGTGTCCGGGCAGGTCGGGCAGGGCGAGACGCTGCGCGAGCACGTCGAGTCGGCGTTCGCGGGGGTGGTGCGGCGGCTCGATCAGGCGGGGGCCACGCCCTCCGACGTGGTGAAGATCCGCATCTTCGTGAAGGACTTCGAGCCCGAGCAGTACCCGGTGGTCGCCGAGGTGCGGCTGGCGACGTTCCCCGAGGACGCGTGGCCGGCGAGCACCATGATCGGCGTGCGGGAGCTGTTCGCCGAGCCGCTGCGGGTCGAGATAGAGGCGATCGCGGTGGTGGCCGAGCCGGGAACCGACCTCGAGATCGAACGCTTCAACCCGTCGAACGGCTTCAGCGGGGCGGTGGCGGTGACCGCCAACGGCGTCAAGACGGTCTACGTGGCGGGGCAGGTGGGCGGCGGCGACGGCGTCGCGGCGCAGACGGCGGCGGTGTGGGGACGCGTCCAAAGCCAGCTCGAGGCGGCGGGGGCGTCGCTGGCCGACCTCGTCAAGGCCACCACCTACATCGTCGACTTCGATCCCGAGACGGACCTCGCCGCGTACCGCGCCGGCCGCGAGGAGGCGCTGGCCCTCGACGACATGCCGGCGAGCACCCTGCTCGGCATCCCCGCCCTCGCTTCCGAGCAGTTCCTGGTCGAGATCGACGGCATCGCCGTCGTCGGTGCCGACGGCGGGCCCGTCGAGCGCGCGTTCATCGATCCCGCCACCGGCTTCACCCAGGTGGTGACGGCGGGCGGCGCGGGCGGGCCGACGGTGGTGCAGGTCTCGGGCCAGGTGGGTCAGCCGGGCGACCCGCTGGAGGACCAGGCCGACCAGGTGTTCACCAACCTCAGCCGCCGGCTCGAGGCGGCGGGCGCGGGGCCCGGGGACCTGCTGAAGGTCGTCATCTACATGCCGGAGTACACGCAGGGCGATTTCGCGGCGGTCGACGCGGCCCGCCGGGCGCACGGCTTCCCCGACGAGACGGCGCCGGCCGCGACCCTGCTCGGCATCCAGTCGCTCTTCGCGAACGGCGCGCTGCTGGAGATCGAGGGCATCGCCGTCGTCGCGCCCTGATCGGGCTGCGGGCTAGAATGAGGCGCGACACCGTTCGAGAGACAAGGAGGCGGAGCATGAGGCGATGGGTGCAGACGGCGGCGGTGCTCGCGTGGGCAGCGTTCCTCCCGGGCGGGGCACCGGCCGCCCAGGCCGGCCAGCTTCCCGACGACGTGAACCCGGAGTCGCGCAGCCGCCTCCCGCCCATCGACCGGGAGGAGCTCGATCCGGCGCGCCGCGCCGCCTACGACGCGGCGGTGGCGGGCCCGGCCGGGGCCCCCACCGGGGCGGCGGCGCTGCGGCTGCACGGGTCGGGGGCGAGCCTGCGGTTCGAGGCGCCGATGGGGCGGCAGTTGACCGAGCTGACGGTGCTGACGACGGCCCGCGAGTACGACCAGCCCTACGAGTGGGCGCTGCACGAGCTCGAGGCCCTCGCGGTCGGGCTCGACGACGGCATCATCGACGTCGTGCGGCACCGCAAGCCGCTGACGGGGCTGAGCGACCGCGAGGCGATCATCGTCGAGCTGGGCCGCGAGCTGTTCGGCACGCGGAAGCTGAGCGCCGACACCTACGCGCGGGCGCTCGCCCTGCACGGCAAGACCAACCTCGTCGACATCGTCGACGTGATGGGCCGCTACGCGAGCACCGCGGCGACCCTGACCGCGTTCAACCAGCGCATGCCGGCCGGCTGGCGGCAGTCGCTGCCCCTGCCCTTCACGCATCCCGACGACATCCACCCCGACTCGCGGAGCCGGCTGCCGCTGCGCAGCCCGGCCAGCCGGACCTCGGTGGCCGAGCTGTACGGCCGGATGCTGTCGCCGTCGGGCATCGGGCCGGGAGTCATCCGCGCCTACGGCGCCGGGCAGGACACGCTGGAGGAGCGGGTGGGACGCCGAACCATGCAGATCGCCGTCCTGGTGACGGCGCGCATGCACGACTCGCAGGTCGACTGGACGATGAACGAGCCGAAGGCGCTCGAGGCCGGCGTCGAGCCCGAGGTGATCGACGTCATCCGGCACGGCCGGCCGCTGACGGGCCTCGACGAGAAGGACGCGGCCCTCATCGCGTTCGGCCGCGAGCTCTTCGGCGAGGTCCACAACGTCGGCGCGGAGACCTACGCGCGCACGGAGCAGGCGTTCGGCGTGCAGGACCTGGTGGACATCGTCGGCCTGATGGGGGCCCACGCGGCCGACGCGGCGGTGCTGGCCGCCTTCGACCAGCACCTGCCGGCGGGGGTGGAGCCGTTGCTGCCGCTCGACTAGACGCACTGCGCCCACAGAACGGAGCAGGCGGCCGGGCGGGTTGGATGAGCGGCAATCGGAGCCGCAAACAGGCATGATCCGACCAAGCGGCTGTGCCGCCGCACCCGCACGCACTGCCGGACGGGGTTCATTTGGCGGCGACCGGAGCCACGGTGACGGGCCGGACCAGGAGCCCTTGGTGACCCCCGTCGGGGTCGAGGGTGGGAACTTTGCCACGGCTCTGACGCGAGCCGGCGGTGATCGGCGATAGTCATTCATCGAGCCGGGATCGGCTCATCCGGGAGGTTGGCATGAAGGTTCAGACGTTCGTTTCTTCTGGCGGCACCACTGCTGCTCTGCCTCGTCACGGTCGGCTTCGCCCAGGACGAGCCCATCGGCGTGCCGGTGCCGCCGCTCGGCGACGGCCCCTGGGTCATCGACACCGCCGAGCAGCACAAGATCCGCGTCAGCGTGGTGGCGCGGGGGCTGTCGCACCCGTGGGCCATCGCGTTCATGCCCGACGGCGGCATGCTCGTCACCGAGCGGGACGGCCGGCTGCGCGTGGTGCGGGACGACGTGCTCGACCCGCAGTCCATCTCGGGGCTGCCCGAAGTGCGGACCGACGGCAACGGCGGCCTGATGGACGTGGCCCTCCACCCCGACTTCGCCGACAACGGGCTGGTTTACATGACCTACACCAAGGGGCACGCCGACGGCCGCGGGTCGCCGGCCCTCGCGCGAGGGCGGCTTGAGGGACACGCCCTCCACGACGTCGAGGACCTGGTGGTCACCGAGCCCTTCTACACCAACTCGGGGCTCAACGGCCGCGTCGCCTTCGGCACCGACGGCAAGGTCTACATGTCGACCGGCGGCCGCATCCGGTCGCAGGACGGCGACCTCCTCATGGCCCCGCAGGACCCCATGAGCCTGCGCGGCAAGATGCTGCGCCTCAACGACGACGGCTCGGTGCCCGACGACAACCCCTTCGTGGACGAGCCCGGCCACCGGCCGGAGATCTACACGATCGGCCACCGCAACACCCTCGGCCTCGCGCTGCACCCCGGCACCGGGGACATCTGGCAGCACGAGAACGGCCCCAACGGCGGCGACGAGCTCAACATCCTGCTGCCCGGCCGCAACTACGGCTGGCCGCTGATGAGCTTCGGGCGCCTCTATCCCGGCGCGCGCGTCTCGCAGCACCCCACGCGCGACGGCTACGAGTCGCCGGTCGTGGTGTGGCTGCCGGCCATCGCGGCGGCGGGCCTCGCCGTCTACACCGGCGACGCCTTTCCGGCGTGGAAGGGCAACGTCTTCGTCGGCGCCCTGCAGGAGGGCGGCATCCCCGGCACCGGCAACCTGCAGCGCATCGTCCTCAACGACCAACTGGAGGAGCTGCGCCGCGAGTCGCTGCTGCAGACCTTCCGCCAGCGCATCCGCGAGGTGCGCCAGGGGCCCGACGAGCTGCTCTACGTGCTGACCGACCACGTCGACGACGGCGCGCTACTGCGCATCGAGCCGGCCCCGTGACCGCCGGCGGGCCCGGCCAAGCGTGGCGGGGGCGCTGGCCGGGCCGTGTCCTCCGCTTCCCCCTGACGCGGAGGACGGCCCGCCGTGCAGGCGGCCTGGGTCGAGGAGTTCCTCTTTCGCGGCGTCGTAGGCGCCGGACCGGGACACCATGAACGCCCGTGAGACGGCTGTGCTGATCCCGGTCCCGCAGGTCGATCCGGTGGTCGACAGGTGGCGGCGGCAGTACGAGCCCGGATGGGCGAAGGGCATCCCGGCCCACGTCACGCTCTGCTACCCGTTCATACCGCCGGAACAGGTGGACGACGAGTCGACGGAGCGGTTGACGGCGCTCTTCCGGGGCGCGGCGCCGTTCCCGTTCCGGTTCACGCGCACGAACCGGTTCCCGGCGACGCTGTGGCTCGCCCCGGAGCCCTGCGAACCGTTCCGCGACCTCACCGAGACCCTTTGCGTGGGGTTCCCGTCCGTTCGCCCGTACGGCGGGCAGTTCGACCGTGTGATCCCCCACTTGACCATCGCGGACCGGGTGACGGAAGCGACGATGGATCGGCTCGACGCCGCCATCGCGCCGGCGCTGCCGATCGAGGCCGAAGCGACCGAGGCTTGGCTGATGGAGGGCGACGACGACGGCTGGGTGCTCCGGCATTCGTTCCCGATCGGGGGATGCAGCTTATCCGACCCGCGGTGAGAGGACCGTTGGTGAGAAACGGGAAGCGATACTAGAATACGGTACTAACCGGCTTGCATGAAGCGGAAACACCGTCGAACCCTGGCGGCGGTCTACGACGTCCAGGCGAATCTCGACTGGTCAGACATCGAGGCGCTGTTCGCCGCGCTGGGTGCCGACAAGCGGGAGCAGGCAGGATCTCGCGCGCGGTTTCGCTTCCCCGACGGAACGAGGGCGGTGTTCCACGTACCGCACCCCACGGGCGAAACGGGACGTGCGGTCGTGCGTGCGGTCAAGAACCTGCTCAGGAGAATGGGAGTCGAGCCATGATGGAGTACAAGGGTTACCTCGGCAAGGTCGACGTCGACGGTGACCAGTTGTACGGTATCGTCGTGAATCTCCATCGAGACCATGTGGACTTCCGTGGCTCGACCGTCGACGAAGTTCGCCAAGCCTTCCAAGACTCCGTCGACTTCTACCTTGAAGGCTGCAGGAAGGACGGTGAGGCACCGGAGAAGCCGTTCTCGGGAAAGTTCGTCGTTCGACTCTCCCCGACGACTCACCGGCGGGCCAGCACGCTTGCCCGTGTCAAGGACCGGAGCCTGAACGCGGTCGTGGTGGAGGCGCTCGAAGCGTACTTGTCGGCACAGGGCGTGTAGTCTCGATCCGGGACCAGCCGGCGCGAGCACGGAGACTCTATAGTTAGTTAGTTAGTTAGTGCTCCGGCGGGGCGCCTCGGCTACCGCGCCGCCGCGGCCAGCGCGACCAGCAGGTCGGCCGTGCTGGTGTCGGAGTAGTCCGTCAGGCTCCGCGTCAGGCGGGCCGGGGCGCGGGGACTCAGCGCGCGCTCGAGCGGGGTCTCGCCGCGCCAGTTCTCCGCATCGAGCCTGGCCCCCCGGCTCACGAGGAAACGGACGACCGACTCGAAGCCGTGGAACGCGGCGAGGTGGAGGGCGGTGTCGCCGTTGGCGTCGGCGGCGTTGACGTCGGCGCCCAGCTCGACCGCGACCTTCACGGCCTCGAGGCCGCTGCCCATGACGCGGCGGAGGTCGGGGTCCTGGGCGAGGGCGACCTCCATCTCGGCCGAGTCCATCTCGCGGCCCCGGCGGTCCTTGCCGGCGCGGCCGAAGCCGCGGGTGAGCATGCCGGCGGCGGCCATGAGGGGCGTCACGCCGCCGTGGAGGGCGGCGTGGGGATCGGCCCCGCTCTCGGCGAGGCGGCGCATGATGCCGCCCTCGCCGAACTTGGCGGCGAGGAAGAACGGCGTCGCGCCGACCCAGGCCGTGTCGAGCGAGAAGAGCTTGCCCTGGCGGGCGTAGCGGGTGCCGCGCTCGAGGGGGACGTCGGGATCCGCGCCGTGGGCGAGCAGCGCCCGCACCAGCGCCTCGTTTCCCCGGAGGATCGCCGCGTGCAGCGGCGTGTATCCGGCGCCGGACGCGTTCGCGTCGGCACCGGCGTCGAGCAGGGCCGCGGCGAGCGCCCCGTGGCCGCTGTGCGCGGCCACGACGAGGGCGCTCGTGCCGGCCGGCGCGGTGTCGTTCGGGTCGGCGCCGGCGGCCAGCAGCATCCGGGCCGACGCGAGGTCGCCGCTACGGGCCGCGAACAGCAGCGGCGTGTAGCCGCCCTCGTCGACGGTGACGACCGCGCCGGGCGCGCCGGTGCGGGGCGAGTGGGCGACCACCACCGGCCGGACCCGCGAGCGCGCGTGCACGTCGGCCCCGGCGTCGAGCAGGACCTCGACCACGCCCGGGTGCCGCTGCGACACCGCCCACATCAGGGCGGTCTGCTCTTCCATGGCCTCGCGGGCGTGCACGTCGGCGCCGTGGTCGAGCAGGGCCGCCACCGCGCCGGCGCTGCCGGTGCGGGCCGCGGTCATCAGCGCCGTCTCGCCGCTCGGCAGGGCGGCGTCGGGCGAGGCGCCCGCCTCGAGCAGCGCCCGGACCAGGGCGGGGTTGCCGTTCTCGCAGGCGAGGTAGAGCGGGGTGGCCCCGAGCTCGTTCGCGATGTCCGCCGAGGCGCCGGCCTCGATCAGCAGCCGCGCCGCCTCGAGGTCGTCGAGATAGGCGGCCCAGTGCAGGGCGGCGGCCCCGTCGGGCTGCGCCGCGTCGACGTCGACCCCTTCCTGCAGCAGCGCGCGCAGCGCGGCGTGGTCGGTCTCGCGGACCGCGTTCAGGAGCCGGAGGTCGGGCGTTTCGGCGAGGGCGGGCGACGACAGGGCGGCGGCCAAGCACGCTCCGAGCAGGCGTCTCCACCGCAGGGCGCCCGCGCCGCTCCGGCCCGTGTATCCGGCGTCCATCCTCGCCTCCCGCGCGCGGCCCGTTCCCGTCAGACCGCCGACAGCTCCCCAATCTCCCCGTTGCTCGTCCCGAAGCGCTCCACCGGCACCCCCAGCTTGTCCATCAGGGTGACGTGCAGGTTCGACATCGGCGTCGGGTCGGGGCACCGCACGTGGCGCCCGCCGTCGAGGGCGCCGGCCCCGCCGCCCGCGAGCAGGACGGGCAGGTTCTCGGACGAGTGCCGGTTGCCGTCGCTGAGGCCGCCGCCGTAGAGCACCGCGGCGTGGTCGAGCAGGGTGCCGTCGCCGTCGGGCGTCGCCTCCAGCCGGTCCAGGAAGTGCCCGAGCAGCGTCGTGTGGTACGTGTTGATGCGGGTCAGCTTGTCGAGCTTGTCGGGGTCGTTCTGGTGGTGCGACGTCGGGTGGTGCGCCTCGGGCACCCCGATCTCGGGATAGGTGCGGCCGCTGTACTCCCGGCTGATCATGAAGCTGACGACGCGGGTCAGGTCCGTCTGCCACGCCAGCACCTGCAGGTCGAACATCAGCTTCGCGTGCTCGTCGAACGAGGCGGGCACGCCCAGCGGGGGCCGCGATGTCGGGCAGCGGCTGGTCGACCTGGGCCTCGGCCTTCTGGATGCGGCGCTCGATGTCGCGCACCGCGTCGAGGTACTCGCCGAGCTTGTGCCGGTCGCGGGGGCCGAGGTCGCGGCGAAGCTGCGCCACCTTGTCGGTCACCGCGTCGAGGAGGCTGCGGTTCTGCTCGATGCGGGCGAGCCGGGCCGCGGGGTCGGTGCCCCCGGTGTCGCCGAGCAGCCGCTCGAAGACGGTGCGCGGGTTGGTCTCCATGGGCAGCGGCGTCGTCGCGCTGCGCCAGCAGATGGTGTTGGTGTAGGCGCAGGTGTAGCCGCCCCCGCAAGTGCCCACGTCGTCGCCCGACTCGAGCGCGAGCTCGAGCGACGCGAGCTGGGTGTGCCGGCCCGCCTCCCGCGCCACGAGCTGGTCCATCGAGACGCCGGCCCCGAGCTGCGAGCCCTGCGTGCGCTTGGGGGGCACGCCGGTCAGGAAGCTGGTGGCCCCGGTCTCGTGGATGTTGTCGGGCCCCTTGTTGCTGAGCCCCGACACCACGAGCAGGCGGTCGCGGAACCGCGCCAGCGGCTTGAGAATCGGCGTGATCTCGAAGCCGTCGCCGTCGCCGAGCGGCGTCCACTGCTCCATGACGATGCCGTTCGGCACGTAGACGACGCCGAGCCGGCGGACCGGCGCGGCCGCGGTCCGGCTCATCGCGGTCAGGGCCGGCACCATGCCGTCGAGCAGGGGCAGCGCGAGCGTCGCGCCGACGCCGCGGAGCACGGTACGCCGGGGAAGGGCCTTCTTGCTGATCATCATGATTCCGATCTCCGCAGTTGGAACGGCGTGCTCTCGACGATGCCGAGCACGAGGTCGGACCAGCGGTAGCCGCCGGGCGCGGCCTCGCGCATGATCTGCCGGACGGCCGGCATGTCGTAGTGCTCGAGCCCCCGCCCGAGGGCGTAGGTCGCGAGCTTCTCGAGGACGGTCTGCACGAACTGCTCGTCGCGGCTCAGGAGCATGGCCTTGAGCCCGGCCAGCCCCTCGAACTCGGTGCCGTCGGGAAAGACGCCCGACGCGTCGATGGGGTCGCCCCCTTCGCCCGTGGCACGCCACTTGCCGATGGCGTCGAAGTGCTCGAGGGCGAAGCCCAGCGGGTCCATGGGGGCGTGGCAGGCGGCGCAGACGGGGTTCTCGCGGTGCTGCTCGAGCCGCTCGCGCACCGACGCGGGCCGGCCGCCCTCGCCGCGGTCCGGCAGGTCCGGCACGTCGGGGGGCGGGGGCGGCGGCGGGGCCCCGAGCAGGTGCTCGAGCAGCCAGTGGCCGCGGAGCACCGGCGAGGTCCGCGTGGGATACGAGGTGACGGTGAGGATGCTGCCCTGGCCGAGGAGGCCGCCGCGCACGCCGTCGTCGAACGTCACCCGCCGGAACCGGCTGCCGTAGACGTTGGGTATCCCGTAGTGCTCGGCGAGCCGCTCGTCGACGAACGTGTGGTCGGCCCGCACGAGGTCGAGGACGCTGCGGTTCCCGCGGATCTGGTCGGCGACGAAGAGCTCGGTCTCGCGCCGGAACGACTCGCGCAGGTTGTCGTCCCACTCGGGGTACAGCTCGGGCGTCGGGACCACGCTCGGCAGGGTGCCGAGGGCCAGCCACTGCAGGGCGAACCCGTCGACGAGGGCGTGGGCGCGGGGGTCGGCGAGCATGCGCCGCACCTGCCCCTCGAGCACGTCGGGGTCGCGCAGCTTCCCGGCGGCGGCCGCGTCGAGAATCTCGTCGTCGGGAATGCTGCTCCACAGGAAGAACGAGAGACGCGAGGCGAGCTCGAGGTCGCTGACGGGGTGGACGCTCCCCGGCGGCGCCCCCGCCGGCTCGCGCTCGACGCGGAACAGGAACTCGGGGTCGACGAGGATGCTCTCGAGGCTGCGCCGAATCCCGGCCTCGAAGCCGCCGTCGCGGTGCCCCGCCGCGTAGAAGCCCAGCAGGATGTCGAGGTCGCGGCCGGTCACCGGGCGCCGCCACGCCCGCCGCGCGAGGGTCGAGAGGATCTCGCGCGCGCACGGCTCCTCGTCGGCTGCGCCGGCCGGCCGGCACGTGAGGATGCGCTCGCGGCTCGGCGTCTCCCCGGGGCCGGCGGCGTCGAAGGGTCCGGCGATGCTGACCTGGTCGACGGCCGCCTCGGGCGCCTCGGACGTCGAGCTCCAGCGCTCGGCGATGGCGAGGACCTTGCCCGTCGCCCGCGGCTGCAGGACGCCGTCGCGCTCGGACCGGCCCTGCACGAACGAGACCCCCAGCACCCGCGGCCCCGCCCGGGCCGCGATGCGGACCTCGAGGTGGTCGTCGGCGTGCAGCGCGTACTCCTCCCACGCGCGGTCGCCGAGCACCGCGCCCGCGAACGTGCGCGGGGGCGGCGTGCCCGGGCGCGCCGCCGATGGTGAACTCGGCCACCCGCTCGCCGTCCAGGCGCACCTCCAGCTTCTGCCGGTTCTGCAGGCCGCGCACGTAGTCGTAGAGCTGGCGCCGCAGCCGGATGCGGACGTCGTACTCGCCGTCGAGGGGGAAGTTGTGCCGGATGGCGACGCCCCCGCGCGACCCGAACGGCAGGTCTTCGCTCATGCGGCGGTCCTGGAACCGCATCGACGGCAGGACGTAGGTCTCGGTGGTCGGCTCGATGCCGGGGTCGCCCACGGCGAGACGG
>CAXXTG010000168.1:0-26298 GCA_963666855.2 Vicinamibacterales bacterium | reverse complement strand
CATCCGGGCGGGCGACCATCCGAGCCGCGGGGCGGCGACCCCGGGCCGGGAGCACGTCGAACGGATGGGGCGGGGCCGGCGCCGAGGCCCCCCGGGACGCACCGGCACCACTCACCAACCAGACCTGTATGGCGCAGCCCGACCGACGCGGCGGCGAGCCGGCTCTCACGCGCCCGTTGGTCGTCGTGTCCAACCGCGAGCCGTACATCCACTCGCGCGCCGAGGACGGCGGCGTCACCTGGTCGCCGACCACCGGGGGCGTCGCCGTAGCCCTCGACGCCCTGATGCGCGAGCGCGGGGGGGTCTGGATCGCCCACGGGGCCGGCGACGCCGACCGGCTGGCCGTCGACGACCAGGACCGCGTGCGGGTCCCCCCGGACGCGCCCGCCTACGACCTGCGGCGCATCTGGCTGACCGAGACCGAGGAGCACCACTACTACGAGGGGTTCGCCAACGAGGGGCTGTGGCCGCTCTGCCACGTCGCCCACGTCAAGCCGGTGTTCCGGACCGATGACTGGCGCGTCTACCAGAGCGTCAACCGGCGCTTCGCCCACACCGTCCACGCCGAGCTGCCCGACGTCGCCGCCCCGATCTTCGTCCAGGACTACCACCTCACCCTCGTCCCCCGGTTCCTGCGCGACCTCCGTCCGGGCGCGCGGGTCGCCCTGTTCTGGCACATCCCGTTCCCGCATCCCGACCAGTTGCGCATCTGCCCGTACCGCCGCGAGATCCTCGAGGGGCTGGCCGCCTGCGACCTCCTCGCGTTCCAGCTCGAGCGCGACCGGCGCAACTTCCTGGCGGCGGCGCGGGCCGAGCTCGGGGCGAGGGCGAGCGGCAGCCGGCTCCAGGTCCGGGACCGCACGATGGCGGTCTGCGCGGTGCCCATCGGGGTCGACTACGACCGCATCCAGCGGGTGACGCGGGCGCCGACGTTCGAGGCCGAGCAGACCCGGCTGCGGCGCGAACTGCGCATCGACACCGCCCTCGTCGGGGTGGGCGTCGACCGGCTCGACTACACCAAGGGGATTCCCGAGCGCCTCGCCGCCCTCGACGCGTTGTTCACGCGGTGGCCGGGGCTCAACCGCCAGTTGACGTTCGTGCAGATCGCGGTGCCGTCGCGGTCGACGCTCGACAGCTACGCGGCGGTCGAGACCGACATCGACCGGCGGGTGGCCGCCATCAACGCGAAGCACGCCCGCGCGGACGGCTCCGGCCCGATCCGCTACCGCAAGTCGGCCCTGCGCCTGCGGCGGCTGGCCGCGCTGTACCGCCTCGCCGACTTCTGCATCGTCAGCTCGCTGCACGACGGGATGAACCTCGTCGCGAAGGAGTTCGTCGCCGCCCGCGAGGACCTCGGCGGGGTGCTGGTGCTGAGCGAGCTCGCGGGGGCCGCGCAGGAGCTGACGGAGGCCGTCATCATCAATCCCTACGACGTCGAGGGGTTCGCCGACGGGCTGCAGCTCGCGCTCGACATGCAGCACGACGAGCGCCAGCGGCGCATGCGCGCCCTGCGGCGGGTGGTGGCGGGCCGCGACGTCTTCCGGTGGGCCACCGAGATCCTCGAAGAGCTCGACAACCTCGATCCCCGCTCGCTCCCCCCCGCCCCCGGGCGGTTACCCGGCCGGCGCTGACCGCCGG
The DNA here is from genome assembly GCA_963666855.2 of Vicinamibacterales bacterium. GTDB lineage: Bacteria > Acidobacteriota > Vicinamibacteria > Vicinamibacterales > UBA8438 > JAJEEA01. Next base: position 24,660 of record CAXXTG010000168.1, on the reverse strand, counting down.
TCAGGCGTCGTCGTCCTCCGCCTCGGCGTACACCCGGGGCGCCCGCTTCACCACGACGGTCAGGCCGAAGAGCACGATCAGGGTGGACGCGGCGAGTCCCAGGCGGGCCCCCCGCCCCATGGTGGGGGCGACGACGGGGGCGGCGCTGCCCCCCTCCACGATGGCGCGGGCCTGCGACGCGACCCAGCCCTGCTGGCTCGCCGTCCGCTCCATCAGCCGTTCCGAGAGGAACAGGATGCCGAACGCGAGCAGCCCCACGAGCAACAGCGGATGCCGCGAGTTCTTGTGGGTTACGATGCTCGCCACGGCGAGGCCGACGGCCGCCGCGGCCAGCCCCAGGACCCACAGCCCGGCGAGGTCCGGCACGCCGCCGAAGCGCTGCTCGCCGACCTCGATCCAGGGCATGAACGCGCCGGCGCCGAGCAGCAGGCCGGCCCCGATGGGGAAGTAGTAGGCGCGCATGGGGTGCCGCAGGACATCGCCGGGGGTCATGCCCGCCAGTGTAGCACCCGGCGCCGCCCGGGACCGACCGGCGGCAATCCTGGCGCTGGAGTTTCGCGCCAGCGAATCTCCCAAGGCGACCGGCGGCAATCCTGGCGCTGGAGTTTCGCGCCAGCGAAACTCCCAAGGCGACCGCAAGGTCGCCCGGTCGCGCGCTCAGCGGTCCGCGGTCAGGGCGACGAGGCGGTCGAGGAGCCGTTCGACCGCGGCGGGGTCGGGCAGGCGGTGGGCCGCGGCCGACGGGGCGCGGCCGACGATGACGGTCACGCCGCGGCCGCCCACGGCCTCGAACGCGTGCTCGTCGGTTCGGTCGTCGCCCAGGTAGACCGGCCGCACGGGCGTGCCGAACCGCCGGGCGGCGTCGGCCTCTATCCAGCGCACCGCGTTCCCCTTGTTCCAGGCGATGTCCGGGAGCAGCTCGAACACGTGATGCCCGCGCTGCACCCGCGCCAGCCCCGCGTTGAGCGCGGGGGACACGAGGGCCCAGAAGGTCTGTTCCGCCCGGACCCGGTCGGCGGGGGCGGCGGCGCGGACGTGCAGGGCGACCGACAGGTCCTTGTCCTCGAGGAAGACCCCGTCGAGGGGCTCGACGGCGGCCGAGAGGGAGTCGGCGATCTCCCGCAGCCGGTCGCGCCGGGCCGCGAGCCGGTCCACCGTGAACCCGCCGTCGGGCCCGTCGATCTCCATGCCGTGGAGGCCGGCGTAGTAGACCGGGCCGTCCAGGCCGGCGCGGTCGCGGATGTCGGCGGCCCGGCGGCCGCTGACGATCCCGACGCACACCGCGGGCCGCCGCGCGAGGGTGGACAGGGTGGCGCGGCGGGCGTCGGCCAGCCGCACCGACTCCGGGTCGTTCCGGAACTCGCACAACGTGCCGTCGAAATCGCTCAGCAGCAGGATCCGAGGCGGGCCGCCGGCGACCACCGCCGCCGGCGACGTCCGCCGCCGACGAGAACGCGGCTCCCCCGCCCGGTGGCGCGGCCGGAGGCCGGCGATCAGCGTCCGGGGGTGCGGGGCGGCCCGAGTCGGACATGGGAACCGGTGGTTCGCGTCGCCGGCGCCGCCGGCTCGCACAAGTCGTCTTCGGCGTCCGGCGGCGCGTCCGGGAGAATGCGGGTCAGGTTCAGGAGGTACAACCGGTAGACGCCGGGGTCGCGCCCCGGGTTTCCGCATATCTTCACGCGGTCGCCCACGCTGAGGGTGCCCGCCGTCCATCCCAGGCGCCGGAGCCGGCTCGCGGCGCGCCACTCGAGGGCCCAGGTGTGGAGCTCGCCGTCGCGGTCCGCCACGCGGAGGTGCACCATCGAGTGCGGGTTGCCGAACAGCAACGACGTCACGTCGCCTTCGAGAACGATGGTGCGTTCCTCGTCGTAGACCTCGGAGGTCGGGTGATGCGGGTTGCCGGAGAGGAAGGACGGCACGCCGCCTTCGATGACGAGGGCGCGTTCCTCGCCGTAGCCGTCCGAGACGGGGTGGTGGGCGAGAATCGGCGGGCCCGCCAGACCGGCGCCCGCGACGATCAGCACGGCCAGGTAGCGTGACATCGTTCCCCTCCCTCGGAGCCGCCGGCGGGGGTTCTGCGGTTCCGGCGGCCCGCCCGCTATCATACTGCGGGACCCGTCGCGGTTCACGCCTGAAGTGTCGGGACCCGTCGGACGCGGTTCGGAGGCCGTCAGAGAATGCCGCCGATCACCACGGGCGCGCGGGAGAGCGGGACCGCCGGGGAACCGCGGCCCGCGCCGGCCGGCCGCCTCCTCGTCGTCGAGGACGAGGAGAAGGTCGCCCTGGCCCTGCGCGAAGGCCTCGAGGGCGAGGGCTACGAGGTCGTCGTCGAGACCACCGGCGAGGGCGCCTTCTTCCGCCTCGCGAGGGAGCGGTTCGACGTCGTCCTGCTCGACCTGATGCTGCCGGGGCGCGACGGCCTCGAGATCCTGGGCACCCTGCGCCGGCAGGGGCTCGACACGCCGGTGGTCGTGCTGACGGCGCGGGACACCCTGGAGGACCGGGTCGTGGGGCTCGACGCCGGGGCCGACGACTACCTGGTGAAGCCGTTCGCGTTCGCCGAGCTGCTCGCCCGCCTCCGCGCCGTCGGCCGCCGCGGACGGGCGGGCGACGCCGATCGCGTGGCCGTCGACACCCTCGAGATCGACCGGGCGACCCGGCGGGTCACGCGCGGCGGGCGGGCCGTCGAGCTGACCGCCAAGGAGTTCGACCTGCTGCACTACCTGACCCGCAACGCCCGGCAGGTCGTCTCGCGCGACACCCTGGCGCGCGAGGTCTGGCGCGAGACGGCGCTCAGCACCACCCTCGACAACGTGATCGACGTCCACATCTCCCGGCTGCGCCGCAAGATCGACCTCGACCAGCCGGTCAAGCTGATCCACACCGTCCGGGGGGTCGGCTTCATGCTGGGGGCCGGCGGGCCATGAGCGGCGCCGCGGGCGGCGCGTCGCGGGGCCGCCGGCCGGTGGACGGTCCACGCCATCCGGGGGGTCCGCCTCCTGCCGGGGGCGGGCGGACCATGCGCGGCGCCGCGGGCGTCACGCCCCGGGGCCGCGGGCCGGCGGGCGGCTTCATGCGGCACGGGATCGCTCTACACGACCAAGGCCAGAAGCGGACGGCGGGCCGGGGCGCGGGCGGTCCGCTCGTGCGCGCCGGGGGGACGGGCCATGAGCTGGCGCTGGGGGCCGCACACCCTGCGGGCGCGGCTGACGTTTTGGTACATGGCGGTCATGGTGGCGGTGCTGGGGGTCTACGTCTCGGTGGTGCTGGCCCTGGTCGCCCGCAACCTGTCGGGGGCCCTCGACGCCCGCCTGCGCAGCGACTTCCGGTGGGCGGCGGAGATGGCCGAGCAGGGTCCCGACGGCTCGCTGTCGTGGTTCGAGGGGGAGCCGTGGACGGACGGCCCCTGGCTCCAGGTCTGGAGCCCCGGGGGCGATCTCATCTACCGGACGTCGGTCGCGGCGCGCCTGCCCGTCCCCGCGAGCGAGGCCCTCGTGGACGCGGCGGACGGCCGCATCCGCTCGCTGCCGGACGATCCGGCGCCCTTCCGCCTCCTGGGCGCCCGCACGACCGTCGCGGGACGGCCGGTGGTCATCCAGGTCGGCCGCTCCGAGGCGTTCATGCGGCTCGAGGTGCGCGAGCTCGCGGTCCTGCTGCTGCTGGGGCTGCCCCTGACGGTGGCGGTGGCCGGCGCCGGCGGCTATGCCCTGGCGCGGGGGGCGCTGTCGCCGCTGCAACGGATGGCCGAGCGGGCCCGCGCCATCACCGCCGCGAACCTCGACGAGCGGCTGCCCATCGACAGCCCGCGCGACGAGCTCGGCCGGCTCGCGGCGGTGTTCAACGACACCCTCGGCCGGCTCGAGTCCTCGTTCAATCAGATGCGGCGGTTCACGTCCGACGTCTCGCACGGGCTGCGGACGCCGCTGACGGCCATCCGCAGCGTCGGCGAGGTCGGCCTGCGCGAGCACCGCGACGCCGCCGCCTACGAGCGGGTCATCCAGAGCATGCTCGAGGAGACCGACCGGCTGACGCGCCTCATCGACCGGCTGCTGCTCGTGTCGCGCGCCGACCGCGGCGACCTCGCGCTGGCGCACCGCCCGGTCGAGCTCGGCGCCCTCGCCGACGACGTGGCCGCGCACCTCGGGGTGCTGGCCGAGGAGAAGCGGCAGTCGATGACCGTCGAGCACGCGGCCCGGCCGCGGTGCCTCGGCGACCCCATCGCCTTGCGGCAGGCGGTCATCAACCTCGTCGACAACGCCATCCGGTACACGCCGGCCGAGGGCGGGATCCGCCTCCGCGTGGCCGTCTCGTCGGGGAACGCGGTGCTCGAGGTCGGCGACACCGGCCCCGGCATCCCCGACCGCGACCGGTCGCGGCTCTTCGACCGGTTCTACCGCGGCGCGCAGGGCGGTTCCTCCGGGGGCAGCGGCCTGGGGCTGTCCATCGCCAAGTGGGCGGTCGAGGCGAGCCGCGGCCAGCTCGCCTACGAGCGCCTCGACGGCCGCGGCAGCCTGTTCCGCATCACGCTGCCGCTGGCGCCGGCGACGCCTCCGGGCGGGCCGGCGTCGCCGGCCGCGGGCGGTGCGTGATTCCCCGCCGACGCGGCGAGGCGGCGCCGTTGGGCTGAGAGTCTGCGCCGTAGCGTGGAACGGCGCGGGTCCTTGGCGGGTTGGTGGACGCCAATCGGGCCAATTGGACCGCGGGGCGACAATTCGGCGGTTCGCGTCCGCGACCCTGCGGCCCGGCCGGCCGGAGACGACGTTGGCGGCCGGCGCGGCGGCCCGCTCCGGCGCCGGTGCGGGCGGTTGCCTGAGGCGGGCGCTCCGGCGTACGATAGTCGGGTGCAGGACGCCGCCGTCGCTCCGCCGTCGCCGTCGCGCCTCGCCCGGACCGGGCTCCTCGACATCGCCGGGAAGCTCGACGCCGGGGTGCGGCTGAGCCACGACGACGGCGTGAAGCTGTTCGCCTGCCCCGACCTGCTGGCCCTGGGGTGGCTCGCCAACCGCGAGCGCGAGCGGCGGCACGCGGGGCGGACGTACTTCAACCACAACATCCGCATCGAGGCGACCAACGTCTGCGTGGCGAGCTGCCTGTTCTGCGCGTTCGCGCGGCTGCAGCCCGGCGACGACGGCGCCTACACCCTGACCCTCGAGCAGGTGTGGGACAAGCTGCGGTCCCGGCAGGACCAGGCCCTGACCGAGGTGCACGTCGTCAACGGCCTGCACCCGGACCTGCCGTTCGACTACTACCTGGAGCTGCTGCGGGGGTTCAAGCGCATCCGCCCCGACGTGCACCTGAAGTGCTTCACGGCGGTGGAGATCGCGTTCTTCGCGGACCTCTACGGCAGGACCGACGAGCAGGTGCTGCGCGAGCTGATGGCGGCGGGGCTCGACTCGCTGCCCGGGGGGCGGGGCCGAGGTGTTCGCCGAGCGCGTCCGCCGCAAGATCTGCCACGACAAGTGCGGCACCGAGCGGTACCTCGACATCCACCGCACCGCGCACCGGCTCGGCATGCGCTCGAACGTGACGATGCTCTACGGGCACATCGAGACCGACGACGAGCGGGTCGACCACATGCTGCGGGCGCGGGAGCTGCAGGACGAGACGGGCGGGTTCCAGGCGTTCATCCCCCTGGCGTTCCACCCCGACAACAACCAGATGCGGAAGCTGCCGGCCCCGACCGCGGCCGACACGCTGCGGGTGCACGCGGTGGCGCGGCTCGTGCTCGACAACGTGCCCCACATCAAGGCGTTCTGGATCGCGACGGGGGTCGAGACGGCGCAGACGGCCCTGTGGTTCGGGGTCGACGACCTCGACGGGACGGTGCAGGAGGAGCAGATCTACCACATGGCCGGCGCCCGGACGCCGGAGGCGATGACCACCGGCGACATCAGCCGCCTGATCCGCGTCGCGGGCCGCGACCCGGTCGAGCGCGACACGCTCTACAACGTCGTTTCGGCGTGATTCCGGCCGGCCGGACTCCCGGCCCCCGCCCGGACACGGTCCTCTCTCAACCCCCTGAACCCGAAGGAGAATTTCCCGCATGGCGCACGAGCTTCCCGGTTTGCCCTACGGTTTCGACGCGCTGGCCCCGCACATCGACGAGCAGACGATGCGCATCCACCACGGCAAGCACCACGCGACCTACGTCGCCAAGCTGAACGGCGCCCTCGAGGGCCATCCCGACCTCCAGGGCCGGAGCGTGGAGGAGCTCGTCGGCGATCTCGACGCGGTGCCCGAGGGCGTCCGCACCGCGGTGCGCAACAACGGCGGCGGACACGCCAACCACACCCTGTTCTGGCAGGTCATGGCCCCCGGCGCGGGCGGCGCGCCGACCGGGGCCGCCGCCGACGCCATCAACGGCGCCTTCGGCGGCTTCGACGCCTTCAAGGAGCAGTTCGCGGCGGCCGCCGTCGGCCGCTTCGGCAGCGGCTGGGCGTGGCTCGTCAAGGACGGCGGCAGCGTCTCCATCGAGAGCACGCCGAACCAGGACACGCCGCTCATGAGCGGCCGCGTGCCCGTGCTCGGGCTCGACGTGTGGGAGCACGCCTACTACCTGAACTACCAGAACCGGCGCCCCGACTACATCGCGGCGTGGTGGAACGTCGTGAACTGGGACGAGGTCAACCGCCGGCTGGGATGACGGCCGTCCCGGGCGCCTCCGCCACCTGACGGGGAGAGGCCCGTCCGCTGACAACGGGCGCTTCCCGCCGACAACGGCGGTCTTCCGGCGGGGGCGCAGCGTCCTGGAGGATCGGCCGGGCGGGCTGCGAAGCCGCAACGCCCGCCGCCGTTTCCGCCCGGCCCCCGGCGGGTGCCGGTGGGTCGGGCCGTCGGCCCGTTCCGTTTCAACCGCGCGCGGCGCCACACGATGACCCTGTCCTTCGTCCTGTTCCTGTTCCTCGCCCACCTCGGGATCGGCATCGTCTTCACCCTGGTGCTGGTGGGGAAAGAGGCCGGCGTGAAGTTCTTCCGATTCAACGCCGGCTTCGCGGCGGTGCTGCTGCTCGTGGCGCTGGCCATGCGCCCCGACGCGGTGCGGCCGGGGACGGACGCCCAGGGCGCGGCCCTGGCGCTGCTGCTGACCGCGACGGCCGCCGTGCTCGTCTACTGGGCGACGATCGGACGCGTGCTCGCGCGGCTGCGGCCGCTGTGGGCGTGGACGGCGGTGCTCGCGGGCGGGGGCGCCCTGGTGGCGCAGGCGGTGGCCGCGGCCGGCGGCGGGGGGCCGCCGGCGGCGCTGACCGCGGCGAGCTTCCTGACCTCGGCGGCCCTGCTCGGCGGCACGTCGACGGCGATGATCCTGGGCCACTGGTACCTGGTGCTGCCGTCGATGGACGTGTCGCTGCTGCAGTCGGTGGTGCGGTTCCACATCGGCTCGACGGCGCTGCGCATCGTCGTCGTGGCCGCCGCGGTGTGGTGGGGGATCGGCGCGACCGCGCTGGCGGAGGTCCCCTTCGAGCGCTACATCTTCTCGATAGACGGGGTGTTCTTCTGGCAGCGGGTGCTCTTCGGCCTGCTGGGGCCGGTGGTGCTGGCCTACATGACCTGGGAGACCGCCAAGATCCGGTCCACCCAGTCGGCCACCGGCATCCTCTACGTCGACTTTTTCACCGTCATCGTCGGCGAGGTCCTGGCCAAGTACCTGCTCGTGGCCACTTCGGTGCCGGTCTGATCATCATGGAAGTGACGGCACGCCGCGGGGTCGGGATCGGCAAGGACCGTCCGATTATCGGACCCGTCTGATTCGCCATGGAAGTCACCGTTCGCTGCCACCAGTGCGACAGCGCCCTCCCGGTTCGGCCCGACGACGAGTCGGCGCAGATCGACTGCGGCCGGTGCGGCCAGGCCTTCCTGCTGTCTTTCTCCGACGCGGTCCGCGCCGACCGGCGGGTGGACCGGTGCCCGGTCTGCAGGGGGGGCGACTTCTACCTGCGGAAGGACTTCGACCCCAAGCTCGGGGTGGCCATCGTGGCCGTCGGCGCGTTGATCAGCGCCGGGTTCTACTACTTCGGCCTCGATCTGATCGCCTACGGCATCCTCGCCGCCGCCACCCTGATCGACCTCGCGATCTACAGCCGGCTGAGCGACCTCACCGTCTGCTACCGGTGCCACGCCGAGTTCCGCGGCGCCTACGAGCGCACGGCGGGGGCCTTCGACCTCCACACCGCCGACCTGCTCGAGCCGGAGTACGAGCGGCAGGTCGGCAAGCGGTAGCCGCGCGACCGGGGGTCGCGTTGAGAGTCTCGCCGACGCGAAGCTCCTGCACGGCAGGCTCCTGGCGTGGTCCGGCTGTGGCGTCGTGGGGAGTCAGTTGGCGCGAAGCCACCGCGCAAGCGCACTGCCTCTAGTGGAAGATCCGCGCTGCGACGACAACGGGGCGGCAGTCTTCGATGGTGCCCAAGGGCTGGAACGCACATTCGAGGGCATTGCCGAAACCCGTGCCGGTGGTCACCTGCGTGGGATCGATGATGACCGTCTCGATGTCCACGCCCGGCGGCAGGTCGACGATCGCGCCGCCCTGCGTCTGTACGTGGGTCGGCGTCAGGAGGGTGATTCCCAGCGCCGTTGCGGCCGCCACTGCCAGGGCCGAACGCCGTCGCCAAGTCCGGTTGGTCCGGTCTTCGACCATCATCGACTCAGTATGCCACAGGTGCCGCCCGGCCTCGAAAGCCGGAGGCTTGGCGCACGGGCGACCGGTCGGTTTCGGGGCGTTCGCCGGCCTCGGATGACGTCGCCCGCTCGTGACGGTGGACGAAACGGGAACGGACGGTGTACCGTGGGCCGGTCGCGTTGCGCGACGACAGACACTCGGCGGAACGAACCAGTCCAGGAGGAGAACAGTGATTCGAACAGTTGTGCTCGCCGTCGTCATCGGTTTCGGCGTCAGCGGCCTGGCCGCCGCCCAGGGGCCGCCCGACGCGTGCGGCCCGAAGGGCGACCTGTCGGCCGATCTGTCGAACAACGTGGCGGCCGACTCGCGCTGCTTCGAGGTCCGCATGTACACCGCCCGTCCGCAGGCCGAAGACGGCAGCGGCGGCATCGACGAGCTGCACCAGCGGTTCCGCGACGGCGAGGTCGCCATCTTCGAGAAGCACGGGGCCGAGGTGGTCGCGGTGTGGCAGCGGCTCGACAACCCGAACACCCTGGTCTGGATGCTCGCCTACCGCGACCGCGCGCACCGGGACGAGGTGTGGGCCGCGTTCCGCGAGGACCCCGACTGGGACGAGCTGATCGGGAAGTACCCCCGCCCCGCTCGAGGGCATCGAGGTCTTCTGGATGAGCGCCAGCGACTTCTCGGCGCTGAAGTAGCCGGGGGTCGGACCTTGCCGGGGGGCAGCCCATCAGGTGGGCTGCCCCCATCTGTCGTGTCGTGGGTCCCCGGAGCGAGCCGGCGGTGACCGCCGCCGAGTGCCGATTCGTCGCGTCTTCGCGCCGGCGCCCTGCCCGCATCGACGCCCTCGGCGGTCTCGGCGTAGCGCACGGTTCCGGGCGCTCAGTCCAGTACAGTCAACGCCACGTCCACCCGGATGCTCTCGCCCGTGACGCGGTCCGCCGCCGCGGTGTACTGGCGCGACTGCCCGTCCCGCAGCACCAGCGTGTTGCTCGACTCGAACGAGCGGAAGACCGGCGCCCCGGGCGCCCTGATCGTCTCCATCGACGTCGCGTCGTCGCCGTAGACCGAAGAGTCCTCGACGATCACGGTGACCCTGTAGCGGTCGTCGCCCACCCCGGACGCAAAGCAGTCGATCTGCGTGCCCACCGGCCGATAGGTGAACGGTCCGCCGTGCACCACCGGCCCCGACGCGCCGTCGGGGCTCGCCGGCTGCAACAAGGTCAGCACGGGAACCTCCGCCCCCATGCGCAGGCTGCTCGGGGACCCGCTCGGGCCGAAGGGTCTGTCGTCCGTGGAAGCCGTGACCGCCAGCACGTACGGCAGGCTGCTGACCAGCTCGTCTCCCTGATACCGCGAGATGGTCACCTCGACGTTCAGGTCCACGCCCTCCTCCGAGGACGGCGTTCCCGGCGGCGGGGGCGGCGGCGGTGGGGTCCCAGGGGGCGGTGGCGGCGGCGGTGGCGGCAGCGGGGGCGCTACGGGCTGCTGCTGCGCGGACTGTTGCTGTGGGGACGGCTGCGCAAGCACGGTGGCTCCCGAGGCCAGGATGGCGGCCAGGGCGGCGGCGAACGTGATTCTCCTTGTCATTCGACTGCTCCCGTGTCGAGAAGAGCCGGGTTCAACGGCTCGATGGCGATGGGGGGAATCTCGAGGGCGGCCGGCGCCCCGAGGGCGGCTGGGCGAATGTCGAGCTCGGCCGGCGGCTCGCCGGCGGCGACGGGCGTGTGCGCTTCCGCCGTCACCGGCACGACCACCGGCCGGTCGCGCGCCTGGGCGAGGAGCTGTCGGAGCGCTTCCTGCTCGCTCTCCGAGAACACGACGCGCGTGAACCGCGGCGGGCCGGGGGGTGTTGCAGTCCCCCGAAGCGGGTTGGCGGCGACGCGGGGCTCCGTCGGTGCGCCGGGGAACGCCGGCCCGGGCACCGCGGTGGCGTCGGTGACCGCCGCGGTCGGGCGATCGGCGGCGGCGTCCTCCCGTGGCGCCGCGGTTCCAGACGACGGCGGCGAGGTTTCGCCGGCCCGCGCCAGTCCCGGCCCCGGCGCGGCGCCGGCGTCCGCCGGCGGCTCCTGCCGGAACACGGCGATCGCGAGCAGCAGCGCCGCCGCCGAGGCCCCGAACGCCATCCAGAGCCGGCCGGCCCGCCACGCGTTCGGCGCCGGCTCGGCCGCCACCCGCTCCCGCACCCGCGCCTCGAACGACGGCGCCGGGTCGACGGCGAGCAGTCGCCGAATCTCCCCGTCGAGCGCGTCGTCGCCCGCGCGCGGGATCGGCGCGCGTCCACGTCGTTCGTCGGTCACGCCAGCATCTCCTTCAGACGGCGCCGCGCCTCGAAGAGACGCGACTTGACGGTTCCCGCGGGCACGTCGAGCAGGCTCGCCACCTCGTTCGTCCCGTGTCCCTCGATGTTGGCCAGCACCACGACCATCCGCAGCTTCGGGGGCAGGGCGTCGATGGCGCGCCACAGCTCCCGGGCCCGGAGCCGCTCGACCGGTCCCGGCGGGGCCGGCGCGGCACCCGGTGCGCCCTCCGCCCAAGCGGTGTCGCGGGTCGCGCGGCGCCGCTCGCCGCGCTGCCGGTCCAGGGCCAGCCGCCACGTCATGCGCACGAGCCACGCCCGGAAGCGGGCGCGGTCGCGGAGCTGCCGGAAGCGGCGGTACGCCCTCGCGAACGCCTCCTGGGCGACGTCCTCGGCGTCCTCGCGCTGCCGCAGCACGCTGTACGCCACCCGGAACGCGAGGGTCGACGACTCGACGAGGCAGGTCTCGAACTCGCGCGCCAGCTCGTCTCGTTCCACCTCGGTGCCGCCCGTCAAGGTCGCCGCTGTCGTCTCCATTCCGGTCTCACCAGGCAAGACGCCGCCGGTGCGGGTTCGGTTCGGCGGCTGATGGCGCTCGGGCGATCCGGCGCCCGCGGCGCGGCCCCTCGACTCACGTGAGTGTCCGGCGAACGCTGGAGGCCGAAGGGCGATGACGATCGGGCTACCGGGGGGCTACCGGGGAATGAGCACGGCCACGTCGCCGTGCAGGGTGGAGAGGCCGGAATCCAGGGTCGCGAGGCGCGCCCCGCGCCGGCGGGTGAGCTCGGCCAGCCAGGCGTCGGTCACCTGAGCGCTGCCCTGCAGGTGGCGGTGCGGAACCTCGAGGAAGTCGAGTCCGTCGTCCCACCAGTCGTGGCGCGGGTGCTCGGCCATCGCGCGCAACGCCCGCCACGCGGCGGCGGCGCTGCGGTCTGCGGCCGATCGCATGTGCATGCGCAGCAACGTCCCCTGGGTCAGGCAACAGGTGGCGAAACGGTCGTCCTGCAACCGGGCGAACCACCTGTGGACCCGCTCGTGATGGACGTGGGAATCGATGACGAGGGCCACGAGCACGTTGCCGTCGAGCAGCCAAGTCACGTGGCGTCGTCCTCGAGTTCGCTCCGGCGCACGGTCTCGGCCGTGATCGGCCCTGCGCCCCGCGACACGACGAAACCGTTGCGGGTCCTCGGGGCGCCGGCGGACCCGACGTCATGCCCTGCGCCGCCCGGGAGCCCCCGGCGCAGCAACCGGTTGACGGCGGCGCTGATGCTGCAGTCCTCCGCCTTGGCGAGCGACACGGCCACGGCGTACAGGTCGGAATCGAGGTTGACGGTCAGTCTCACGGTATCAGTGTGGTGCAGTGGTGCAGTGGTGTCAAGCTGCGGAAGCGTTGAACCCCCCGGGCGGCCGGGGGCGGCCCCGGCGAACCGCGGCGGCTTCGACAAGGCGCGACGGCGGTATCGATGGGGCGCGGCGCCTTCACTATGATTGACCCCGTCGGTTTCGTCCTGGTGGCGGGAAGGCTCGGCGACGTCCACCGCGGGCGGGCGGGCCAGTTGAGAAGGGGACGGGTGAGATCATGCGGATGCGGGTAACCCTGGTGCTTTCCGGCTTGGCGCTCGCGGCGCTCGCGGCGGCGCAGCCGCCCGGGCACACGCTGCGCTTCATCTGGGACGAGGCGCCCTTTCCGCGCGCCCACGCCTCGACCATCGTCGAGGCGCCCGACGGGTCGCTGGTCGCGGCCTGGTTCGGCGGCTCGGGCGAGGGGCGCCCCGACGTCGGCGTGTGGTCCTCACGCAGGCCGAAGGGCGGCGAGTGGTCGCCCCCGCGGCGGCTCTACAAGGAGCCGGAGCAGCCGGCCTGGAACCCCGTGCTCTTCCGCGGCACGGGCGACGCCATCCACCTCTACTTCAAGATCGGCCCGAGCCCCCGGTCGTGGAGCGGGGCGTACATGACCTCGACCACGTCCGGCGAGGATTGGTCCGACCCGGCGTGGCTGCCCGCCGGCATGCTGGGACCGGTGCGGGCGAAGCCGATCCGGCTCGCCAACGGCGACATCCTCGCGGGCACGTCGATCGAGAGCTACCGGACGTGGTCGTCGTGGATGGAGATCAGCCCCGACGGCGGCGAGTCGTGGAGCAAGCACGGCCCGATCCTGTTCGGCGACCCGGAGCGGGACCGCCGCGGCACCATCCAGCCCACCCTGCTCGAGGTCGCGCCCGGCGTGGTCCGCGGGTTCTTCCGGACGAACCGCATGGGGAAGATCGCGACGTCGCTCTCGCGGGACGGCGGCCGCACCTGGGAGCCGCTGCGGCTCACCGACCTCGATCATCCCGGCGCCGGCATCGACGCCCTCCGGCTCGACGACGGGCGGTCGATCCTGATCTACAACCCGTCGACCTCCCGGCGCACGCCGCTCTCGCTGGCGGTGTCGTTCGACGACGGGGTGACGTGGCGCGACTTCCTCGTCGTCGAGGCCCTCGCCGAGGGCGGGCGCGGCGAGCTCTCGTACCCGGCGATGATCCGGGACGCGGACGGGGATCTGCAGATCACCTATACGTGGAACCGCCGGCGCATCCGCCACGCGACGGTGCCGTTCGAGCTGATACCGAAAGCGCCCTGACCGGAAGCCCGCCGCGGCGTCAGCATCCAACGACCCGATCTATGGCTACGGTGCAGACTCCGGGCGCGCCGCGTTCCAGTCTTCGTCGATCGGGTCCGTCAGATTCGTGCCGGGTGCTATCGTCACGGTGTCCTTCAGCGCGCCGAAGACGTTATCGAGCGAACCGTTGCGTTCCGCCGGGGACGGTTCCCGTCCGGCATCCGGGGCCGGCGCGGGCGTCGAGGCCTTTCGAAACACGAGCTTACCGTTCTGCATGTCGACAGGGTAGCGCGACTGAAGCTGGAGGATGGCCAGGAAACGCAGTATCCGGAGTCGCTGGAGGCGATCCGTAGACCCTGCTCGACGCGGGGTTCGGGCCGCCACGCCGTTGTCGGCGGCTCCCCGCTCGTGAGGCGGTCTCGCCGGTCGCCGGACGGAAGGTGAGCATGTTCCCTTCGAGCCGCCCGCGACTCGGCCGCATCCTGTTGCCGGTCCTGTTCTGCCTCGGGTGCGTCGAGGGCAGCGCCCAGCCCAGGACGCAAGGATGGGTGGTGGGTGTGCATTCCGGCGCGGCGGCCGTCTCGTTCGGGGGCGATCCGAGCGACGGCGCGGCGCTCGTGGGCGCCCGGATCGGTCATGGCCTCAACCCCGTCGTCGCCCCGTACGTGGGCGTCGCCTACGCGGCCATCGAGAGCCGCGGGCTCGAGGCGTTCGACAGCGTGACCTTCGGCTACGTCGACCTCGGTGTGAGGCTGCACTTGGGCGATGGCCGCCGCCGGTGGGTCCCCTACGGCGACCTCGCCCTGACGTTCTGGCCGGTGACCGACGTGATCGAGAAGGACAAACGGGCCGCCGACTTCAGGAGCATGCCGATCCTCGGCGTCGGCGGCGGACTCCTCATCTACCTGTCCGAGGCGCGTGCCCTCGATGTGAACGTCAAGTGGGGTCGGGGTACGTTCGAGGACGTTCCCGCGGGCGTCGTCCCGGCGCACCGCGCGCGCGCGGGACCCGGCGCCCGGTTCGACCTCGACGCGGCGTCGGTCCGTCTCGCCGTCGGCATCTCGTGGTGGTGGTAGCCGCTACGACCCGACGCCGTCGGCGCGGCCGAGGCCCGGGCGGTGGCCGATCTCTTCAGGAGACCGTGGCACGCTGCCGGGTCCGGATCCCGACCTGCCACAGGGACACGAGCGTGCAGGCGAGGAAGAGGCCGTCAGCGACGAGGTTGACGGTCCCGGAGAGCCCCGACAGCGCCAGGAGATAGATCATGACGTAGATGATTCCGCCGCCGGCCACGAACGCCAGGACGCTTCCGAGCCAGTGTCGACGCCAGAGAAGCACCGCCGCCGCTGCGTAGAGGGGGACGAAGAACACCTCGGGCCAGATCAGCGAGTCGTAGACGGCGCCGGCCGGGAACGCTTCCGGCTGCACCCAGGTACCGTTGAGGACGGAGACGACAGCAAAGGTCTGAAAGAGGCTCCAGGCGAGGAACCAACCGATTGCGAACCAGGGTCTGGTCATGTCGTTGCGCTCGCGGGTCTCCGGCGTGACGTGCTCCTCCCATTCCAGGGACGAACCGCGTCCCGGCAATGTTCAGGGCCGTGCCTGCTGCGGCGAAGGGGATCTCCCGCTCCGCCTACGCGGGCCTCAGACGGACGAGGTGCTCCCATGCGGTTCGCGGCGACCACACCGTGACGGGTCCACGACAGCGGGGTGGAAAGTGCCTGGCGTTTCCGGTGACCAGGGTACGCGCGGCGGTACGAATGGCGACCTCGAGGAACATGACGTCGTCCTCGTCCGGCGGCGGACGGTGCGTCCAGGGCGGAGCGACGACGTGTTCCTGGAACTGGAGGATGGCGAGGAATGCGTCCCGCCGGGCGCGGTCGATGCCGAACTTGGGACGCGCCAGGACGTCGCGGTACTCGGCCTCGATTCGGTCGTCGGTCGCCAGCCTCAGTCCGCCCGCCTGCAGTGCGTCGACGAGCCGGCCGGGCGGCCCGAAGGGTGACAGAAGGCCGGAAACCAGGACGTTGGTGTCCACGACCCAGACGGGCGGGTCATCCACGCCGGACCCTCTGCCTGCGCGCCTGCCTCGCCGCCTTGATTTCCTGCTCGATGTCGGCTTGTGTCAGCTCGGCGGCACCGGTCTCGGCGGCGCGCGTCCGAATCTCGCGGACCGCCTTGCGGGCGCGCGCGAACACGATCTCCTGGATGTCCTCGACGAGCGTGGCGTCGCTGGTCGGCACCATGATGCTCCGCGGGACGCCGTCCTTGGTGACCACCAGGGCGCCCTCTCTTTCGAGGGCGGCCCATACCTGCCCGGGGCTCGCGGCCAGCGTCCGTGAAGCGATGGTCTTCATGCACTACGTTTAAGCGATGAATCGTTGTGCGTCAAGCTGGGGTCCCGCGTTGCCGGTCGCGGCTACTCGGCGCGGAGCGTGTCCATCGGGTCGATTCGCATCGCCCGGCGCGCGGGCAGCCAGCACGCCACGAGCGCGACCGCGGCCAGCGAGAGGGGCGCCCCGACGAAGGTCAGGTGGTCGTACGGGGTGACCCCGAAGAGGAAGCTCTCGAGAATGCGGCTCGCGGCGGCCGCGGCGAGCAGGCCGGCTACGGCACCGGCGGCGACGAGGGCGGCACCCTGGCCGACGACGAGGGCGAGGATGTTGCGGGCCTGCGCCCCCAGGGCCATCCGGACGCCGATCTCGCGCCGGTGCCGGGCGACGGTGTAGCTGAGCAGGCCGTAGAGGCCGGATGCGGCGAGGAACACCGCGAGGGCCGCGAAGAAGCCGGCGAAGACGGCATAGAAGCGCGGCTGCGCGACCCTGGCTGACAGGCGCGCGTCCATCGTCGTCACGTCCTCGATCGACGCGCGCGGGTGCGCGCCGACCGCCGCCTCGCGGAGATAGGGGATGACCGCGGACGGGTCGCCGGCGGTCCGGACGGAGATGAACGGACTGGACGTCGACCCGAACGGCCCGGTCTCGAGCTGGTGCATCGACAGGAACGCCTCGGCCCAGGACTCGCCCGCCGCCAGGCCCGAGTACCGGATGTCGGCCACCACGCCGATCACCTCCAGCGGCTCGTCGCCGGTGCCACGCCCGAGCCGGACCCGCTGCCCGACGGCCGGCGCGTCGCCGAAGACTTGGCGGGCGAAGGCTTCGTTGACCACGACGACCCGCGGTCCGCCCGCCCCGTCGAGACGGGTGAACAGGCGTCCGCTGCGGAGGCGCATCCGCATCACCTCGAAGTAGCCCGGGCTGACCACCTGAATCCACGAATCGCTCCAGTCGCCCGCCGCCGGCCGGTCGGCGGCGAGCACCTGCGTGCCCAGGAAGCCGCCCATGAGCGGCAGGCCCGAGGACAGACCCACCGCATCCACGCCGGGGAGACGCGTCATCCGGTCGACTTCCTCGAGCAGGGCCTCCCAGAAGCGTCGTCCCGCCGCCCGGCGCTCGGCCAGGGCTTCCGGGGTCCGCCGGTCCGACCTCAGCGCCAAGTCGGGATTGCGGGTCTCGGCGGCGATCACGCCGGCCGGGTCGTAGCCGCGATCGAGCGTGACGAGTCCCACGAAGCTGCGCAGGAGCAGCCCGGCGCCGACCAACAGGACAATCGCAAGGGCCGCCTGGGCGGTCGCCAGCGCCGCGCGGGTCCGGTTCGAGCGCAGCAGGCGAAAGCCGCCGGTGGCCTGCCGGCTTCCCTCGTTCAGGGCGTCAACGAGACCTCTTCCCGACCCCTGGAACGCCGGCGCGACGCCGAACGCCAGCCCGACCAGGATCGACAACCCGAGGGTGAACGCGAGCACGGCGCCGCCGATGGCCACCTCGTCGAGCCGGGCGACGTCGCCCGGGACCAGCGCCGGCACGGCGCGGAGCACCGCGGCCGCCACCGCCAGCCCGACCAAGCCGCCGCCCACGCCCAGCACGACGCTCTCGGTCAGCAACTGGCGAGCGACCCGCCCGCGCCCCGCGCCCAGGGCCGCGCGGAGGGCCAGTTCCCGCCGGCGCGTCACGCCGCGAGCGAGCAGCAGCCCCGCCACGTTGCTGCAGGCGATGAGCAGCACCAGCGCCACCGCCGCGGTCAACGCCAGGAGCGCGGGTCGGTACTCACCGACCATCTGTTCCTGCAGGGGAATCACCCTGGCGTCGACCTCGAGGGCGTCTCCCCGCGTGCCGTCGCCGTCCATTCTGCGGATGGCCCGCAGGAAGTCATCGTCGACGCGTTGAAGAATGGTGCGGACCTCGACCGCGGCCTGCTCAGGCGAGACGCCGGGGCGGAGCCGTCCCAGCGCGGCGAAGGAAATCATGATCCGCTGGCTTCCGACGGGCGGGATGGACGGCATCGCCCACGGTGTCCAGACCTCCGCGTCCGGGCTGGGAAAGTGGAAGCCCTCGGCAAGCACGCCGACCACGGTGTGCGGCGCGTCGTCGAGCACCAGGACCGTCCCGACGACGTCCGGATTCGCCCCGAAGCGGCCGGTCCACGTGCCGTGGCTCAGCAACACGATCCGCTCCGCCCCCGCGCGGGCGTCCGCCTCGGTGAAGAGGCGCCCGAGCCGCGGCGTCGCCCGCAGCAGCGGGAACAGCGAAGGCGAGACCCACGCGCCGGTCAGGGCGGTCGCGCCGTCGGGAGCGGACCAGTCGAACGAGCGCATCCGATACGCGGCGAGTTGCTCGAACGACCCGGCCGCGGCCTGGAGCGCCGGCAGCGTGGTGTTGGTCAGCACCACGCCCGACGACTCGCCGACCCGCACGATGGCGCCGGGGTCGGGATACGGCAGGGGCCGGATCAGCATGCCGTGGACGATGCCGAACATCGCGCTGTTGGCGCCGATGCCGGCCGCGAGGACGCACACCACGGTGGTCGTGAAGGCGGCGTCGCGGCGCAGCCCGCGCAACGCGTGCCGCACGTCCCGGCCCAGGTCGTCGAGCCAGCGCCAACTCGAGACGGTCATGGTGCGGTTGCGATCGGGGCACTGCTAGCCGCGCGTCTCCTGCTGCCGGAGTCCCCACGTCGCGACCCGCCGCGCCTTCTCGTCCTGCTCGGCCGCGAGCACCTTCCGCAGGAGCCGCGCGACGCGGCGCGCCGGCGGCTGGAGGAGGAGGGTGAGGACGGCGACGCGGCGGACCCGCACCGACGGGTCGTGCAGGGCGCTGTGGGCGAGATGGGGCACGGGGTCGATGGGGTCCCGGTCGTCTTTGCGCAGCATCCGGCCGAGGCCGAGCGAGAGGACGGCCATCTTGCGCACCTTCTTCTTGGGGTCGCGGGTCAGGAGCGCGAGCCGCCGCAGCGACTCGACGTCGTCGGTGTGGCCGAGCACGGCCGCGCACCCGCGGCGGATGCGCCAGTCGGAGTGGCTCATCGCCGCGTGGACGGCAGGGAGTGCGTCCACGCCGCTGCGCGCCAGCGCCAGCACGTGCGTGTAGAAGTCCGTCCCGTTCAGCCTGGCGACGAGCTCTTCGTAGCGGGTGCTCATGGCCGTCTGTCGGGAGGTCCGCGGTGCGGGCGGCGGTGTCGGCGCGGCCTCCTGCGCAAAAGCGTCCATGACTGCCAGACGTCTTCCGGCGCTCGAAGAGCACTCCGGAGTCCCCCGTGACAGGCATGGACGGCCCCATCGTAATCCAGCGCGAACCGACGGGCAACGCCGGCGTACGCGGTCAGTGCGGCAACCGCCGCCGCGTCAGTCGAAGCCGAGAGCGAACAGAAGCGCCGCGCGGACCCTCGCCAGCACCGCCGGAGAAACGGAGCCGACGAAGCGGCGAAGGCCGGCCTTGGGGACGGTGATGACGTGGTGCAAGTTGATGGCGGACGTGCTCTTCAGGCCGCTCTCGACCCCCACCACCGTTTCGGAGGCGACGCCGCGGACGGTGCGGGTGAGCGGGGCGACGGTGACGCTGTTCAGCACCGGGATCATGTCGGAACGGGTCAGCAGCAGCACCGGGCGTTGCTTGTCCGGCGGCGCGAACCTGAACATCCAGATCTCGCCGCGCCTCACCAGTCGTCCCCGTCTTCGGGGGCGGGCGGCTCGACCGCCTGAGCCGCGATCAGACCCTCGAACTCGTCCGGACCGACCGGATGGGCCTCGTAGCCGGCCCGGTCTTCGGCGACCTGCCGGCACCGGCGTTGAGCGTTCAGCCAGTCCTGCAGCGCCTGGCGGAACAGCTCGGAACGCGTCTTGCCGGCGGTCCTTGCCGCACGGTCCACGTGGCCGAGCAACGGCTCGTCTATGGTGATCGATATTGTCTTCATGTGGCTGCGGCTATTGTAGCCGGTCGCGCTCCCGCAGGGCAAAAGCGGGCCGGGGTTCACCCCGTATTCCGGGGTCGTCGGTGCGGCCGCCAGCCGCGCTACCGGGTCGGTCGGTACATCGAAGCGCGGCCCGCCGGGGATGCAGGCGCCAGTAGACGTCCGCGCCACGCGGAATCCCGCATAAGATGGTCGAGACTGAGTGGATTCGACCGCCGGTGGAATCGCGGCCACCGGTCTGGCGATCCGTCCGCCGTTCGCGAATCGTGAAGAACGACCGGCAGTGCGCCTTCGGACCGCGGGCGGTCCGCGCGGTCCAGTGATCCACCCCTCCGTCCGCGAATCGAGTGCCGTGTCGAAGCGCCTCGTCCCCCTCGTCCTGCTCGCGGCGTCGATCGGCGTCGCCGCCCAGGAGCCGGTACGCGTCAGGGTCGAGGTGCGCGCGGGCGGGGACCCCGTGGCGGGAGCGACGGTCGTCGTGGTGGGAACCACGTACGTGACCGACGCCGCCGGGGTCGCGTTCGCGGCTGCGCCGGCCGGGACGGTGCAGGTCACCGTCGTGCGCGAGGGGTTCGTCCCCGTGACCGTCCCCGTGACCGTTGCCCCCGGCGAGGAGCGCGTCGTCCGGGTCGCCCTCGAGCCCGAGCTGACCGTCGAGGAGGAGGTCACCGTGGTCGCCACCACCCGCTCCGGCCGCCGCATCGAGGACCAGCCGATGCGGGTCGAGGCCCTCGACCGGGAGGAGATCGAGGAGAAGATGCTCATGACGCCCGGCGACATCGTCATGATGCTCAACGAGATCGGCGGCATGCGGGTGCAGGCCACGTCGCCGTCGCTCGGGGCCGCGAGCGTCCGCATCCAGGGCATGCGGGGCCGCTACACCCGCGTCCTCTCCGACGGGCTGCCCCTCTACGGCAGCCAGCCCGGCGGCCTGGGGCTGCTCCAGATCCCGCCGATGGACCTGGGGCAGGTGGAGGTCGTCAAGGGGGTCGCGTCGGCCCTCCACGGGGCGGGGGCGATGGGCGGGGTCGTCAACCTGCTGTCGCGGCGGCCCGGCGACGAGGCCGAGCGCGAGATCCTGCTCAACCAGTCGACCCGCGGCGCCACCGACGGCGTGCTGTGGCTGTCGACGCCGCTCTCCGAGACGTGGGGCATGACCCTGGTCGGCGGCGGCCACCGGCAGAGCCGGGCGGACGTCGACGGCGACGGGTGGACCGACATGGCCGGCTACGACCGCGGCGTCGTGCGGCCGCGGCTCTTCTGGGACGACGGCGAGGGCCGGTCGCTCTTCTTCACGGCCGGCGCGACCGGCGAGACCCGCAGCGGCGGCACCGAGCCGGGGCGCGTGCTCCCCGCGGTGGAAGCGCCCTACCGGGAAACCCTCGATACGCGCCGTCAGGACCTCGGCGTCCTGTGGCAGACCCTGGCCGGGCGCTCCGTCGTGACCGCGCGCGCCGCCCTCGCGCGCCAGTGGCACGAGCATCGACGTGGGGAGACCCTGGAGCGCGACCGCCACGATACGACCTTCGCCGAGATCGCGGTGCGGCGCGCGGCGGGGCGGCACACGTGGGTCGCGGGGGCCGCGGTCGAGCACCATGCCTACCGTCCCGACGACGTCCCCCGCTTCGGATACGCCTTCACCACCCCCGGCCTGTTCGTACAGGACGACATCGACGTGCGGTCGTGGCTGGCCCTGTCGATGAGCGGCCGGCTCGACCGCCACAGCGCCTACGGCTGGTTCCTCAGCCCCCGGGTGTCCGCCTTGCTGCGGTCGGGCGGCTGGTCGACCCGCCTGTCGGCGGGGACCGGGTTCTTCGGGCCGACGGCCCTCACCGAGGAGGCGGAGGCGGCCGGCCTGACCCGCCTCACGGTGGACGGCCCGCTTCGGGCCGAGCGGGGCCGCAGCTTCTCGATGGACCTCACCCGCACCCACGGGCCCGCCGCCTGGACCGTCACCGTCTTCGGCTCGCGCATCGCCGACCCGGTGCACGTCGACCGCGCGGCCTACGTGATGCGCAACCTCGACCACCCGACCAAGAACCTCGGCGCCGAGCTGCTGGGGACGTTCCGCCGGCCGCCGTTCGCCCTCACCGCCAGCTATACGTACGTGCGGGCGCGCGAGCACGTCGCCGGCGTCACCGCCGACGTCGCCCAGACCCCGCGGCACGGCCTGGGCTTGGTGGCCATGGCCGAGAACGAGGACGGGCGCATCGGCTTCGAGCTGTACTACACGGGCCGGCAGCGGCTCGAGGCCAACCCGTACCGCGGCTTCGGCGAGCCCTACACCCTGATGGGGGTGTTGATCGAGCGGCGCCTCGGCCCCCTCCGGCTGTTCGCCAACCTCGAGAACCTCACCGACGTGCGGCAGCACCGGTGGGACCCCGTCCTGCGCCCCGACCGCGCCCCCGACGGCCGCTGGACCGTCGACGCCTGGGCCCCCCTCGACGGCCGCGTCGTCAACGGCGGCGTGCGGGTGCAGTTCTAGCCGTTTTTCAATCACGTTGCAGGACTACGGGCAGGAAGCCGTATCCGTTTCCTGGAAGGAGCCGGGGGGCGGTGTGCCCCAGGGCATCTCAGGGCATGACCGATGCCTGACGCGCGCGCCGGCCGTCTTCACAGGGAGACCGGGGTCGCCACGCGCCTTCGCCGCTAGGAGTCTGCGCCGTAGAACGGCGCGGACTCCTGGAGGGTTGGTTGGGCGGCGAGCGGAGCCGTAGGCGACGCTCTCCGGGCTAGGCCGGGTGGACGGCAGATCCGCGACGGGGCGCCGTCGCCCGGCGGGGGGCGCATCGCGTTCAGGCGGCGTCACGCGGCCGGATCGCGGTCAACCGGTCGCGCAGCGACAGCTTGGCGTTCTCCAGGTCGTACGTCGCCTGCAGCCTCAGGAACAGTCCTTCCGACAGGCCGAAGTACCGCGTGAGCAACAGGTCCGTTTCCGCCGTCACCGCGCGCTTGCCGAGCACTATCTCATTGATGCGGCGCGGTGGAACGCCAACCGCGCGCGCCAGCTCGGACTGGCTGATGTGCATCGGCGTCAGAAAATCCTCGAGCAGAATCTCCCCGGGGTGGGGGTTCGGCAACCGGTCGCGGGCAAGGGTCGTCATGCCGTCTCCCGTCAGTGATAGTCCACGATCTCGACATCGAAAGCGTTCCCGGCACGCCGCCGAAAGCAGCTCCGCCATTGCCGGTTGGATGCGTATGCCGTGCTGTCCGTCGCGGTCTCCCGTCAGGGCCTCCAGTCGGTTGCCGGGCGGCACCCGGAGATCCGCCAGGCGCCCCGCCGCATCCAGATAGCGCAGCTTGCGGCGCGCGGTACGTTGGATGTCCTCCGGCAGCCGGTGCGACCGCCGGCCCCGCCAGACCTGTTCAGTCGCCTGACTCGTGAACCCGATGATCAAGACGCTTGATCGTACCGCATAACGCCATGCGGTATAGACTCCGGATGGCCCGCGGCCGGCCTCACGTCTCCGGATCGGCCTCCGCCTCTCGCAGGTCCCGCAAGTAGTAGGTGAACGTGCCGCCGGCGATCGCGGCTACTGTCAGCACCTTCAGGAGGAACCGCGCCGTCACCGCCCCGTCCAGGAGGTTGTAGACGACGGCCGCGATGTCACCGATCAGGACGGCGGACGCGATGAAGAGGGTGATGTACGTCAACTGCTGCCGGACTCTCGACGCCCGCGCGGTCGGGTTCGACCGCACCATGCGGTTGACGATCCGGGCGACGTACAGGAACACCGGCGCCGCCACCACGAGCAGGGACACCGCCCACCGGATGCCGTCGCGGGTGCGCTCGGCGGGGATGTCCTCCGCATGCGGGAACGCCAGGTCGACGAAGCCGAACACCAGCGCCCCCAGGTTGTAGGCGCTCACGAACAGGGCCGCGAACATCACCGCGTAGAGGAACGCCTCGCGCGGCTTGACCGAGATGGTGGGACGGGGCACGGGAACCGGGAACGCCGCGTCCGCGTAGCGGAGCAGAGCCGTGCGGATCTGATCGCGCGGCCACCCCGCCCCGATCAGGGCATCCTCTATGTCGGAACGCGCTATGCCGCGCCCCAGGCTCTCCTTGACGAACTCGACCAGGTCGGGACTGAGCGCCATGTGATGTTTCCCCCCCTGTGAATGCCCGGCCGGTTAAGGTCCTTCACTGCTCGAGCGCGCCGCGGATGATCTCGTCTTCGAGCTGCCGGGGATCGTCGGGCACGTCGCCATCGAGTTGAACGAGCTGCCGGACCGCCTCCACCCGCATCGATTCGCCGCCCGCGCCGTACCTAATCATGACCGCTTCCCGCACGAGATCCCCGACTGAGCGCCCCTGGCGGCGGGCCTCCGCCTCCAGCTCTCCGTAGAGGGCCGGCGGAAAGTGGATCGTCGCCTTCCTGGTCATCCGCCGCGGCATGGCGCCTCAGAACAGCTTGACTTCGACCGTCTCGCCCTCCTCGACGATGTCGGTGCGGGCGGGGATCTCGATGTAGCCGTCGGCCTGCGACATGCTGGTGATGTCGCCCGATGCCTTGAACGCGGGCACGGCCCGGCCGTCGACGACGCGGACGGTGTAGAACTGGTGCCGCCCGGAGGTCGAGACGAAGCGGCGCGCGGCCGGGATCGAGGCGGTGCGGAAGCGGTGGGGGGGCAGGCGGGCCACCTTGCGCAGCACCGGCACGAGCAGCATGTAGGCGTTCGACAGGCACGAGGTGGGGTAGCCGGGCATGCCGAGGACGAGGGTGCCGTCGATGACGCCGCACGCCGTGGGCTTGCCGGGCTTGACGGCGATGCCGTGGAACAGCAGCTCGCCCTTGCCGCGGATGACGTCGAGGGTCAGGTCGCGCTCGCCCACGGAGCTGCCGCCCGAGAAGACGAGGAGGTCGTGGTCGAGGCAGGCGTCCACGGTGCGGCCCAGCT
>CAXXTG010000167.1:0-4318 GCA_963666855.2 Vicinamibacterales bacterium | reverse complement strand
GCTTCCGCCCGAGGTCGTCCCGCCACGTGCTGGGCGAGGCCACCTCGAGCACGAAGGCCGGCGCGCGCCGCTCCTCCCACAGCTTGTAGTTGGGCCGTTCGCGGTCCTCCACGCCGAACACCACGAAGACGTCCGGGGCGACCGACACCCGCGGGTTGCCCTCCTCGTAGTAGATCAGCAGGTCGCCGGACACGTACACGTCCCGGCGGCCGCGGAAGTGGCGGCTCAGGGCGCCGACGCCGTACATGATGGCGCTGCGCTGGGCGTCGTTCTCCGCCATGGGCTGGCCGTCGGAACTCGGGTACTCGATCGGCGCGGCGGGTGCGGGTCTCGTCATCGGGGACCTCCGGGCGGCGCGGCGGCGCGCGCGGCTTCTCCCCAACCTACCACACGGTGCGACGCCGTTTTCGCGTCCTGGACGCCGGGCTCGTCCCGGCGTCCGTTCAAGTTGGTGCACGTACCGTGCCAACTTCGTCGCCGTGTGCGACGTCGAGGGTGTCCTGGACGACTTCGCCGCCTCGGGACACGCGGGCGGGCCATGCGGCGACCGTTCCGTCCACCCCGCGGGCCGCATCCCCATGCGGCGGCCCCGTCCACGCCGCGGGCCGCATCCGCTCCACGACGGTCCGTGCGGGATGGCCATATCGCAACAGCCCGGCAACCCGGCGGCGACGCGCCGGCCGTGGGGGGCCGTAGGCGGTCGCGGAAGACCCGCAAGCGCCGGGGACTCGTCGAACCAGAACGCGCTATTGCGCCCGATGGTTCTCGTCGGAGACCCCGCAGACGACACGTGCGGCGGGGCCGACCCCGCCTCGGCACCGAACAACGGGATGGTGCCGCAGGCCCTCGGGTCCGCCGACGACGACAGGGCGGCGGAGCACGCCAGCCCACGACGGCCCCGACGGCCCGACGGCCACGACAGCCACGACAGCCCCGCGCCGTCGCCGCGTTGTGGTATAACGGGCACGAGACGAACCGACGCATGGACATCTCCCGACGCACGTTCATCAAGGCGGCGGCCGGCGGCACCGTGGGCGTCAGCGCCCTCGGCTTCGACCTGCGGCCCGCCCAGGCCGCCGTCCGCCAGCTCAAGATCCGCAACGCCACCGAGTACCGCACGGTCTGCCCGTACTGCGCGGTCGGCTGCGGCACCATCGCCTACGTCCACGGCAGCGGCGGCCTGAACACCAAGAACACCGTCATCCACGTCGAGGGCGACCCCGACAGCCCCATCAACGGCGGGACGCTCTGCCCGAAGGGCGCGTCGCAGATGGAGCTCGCGATCAGCCCGCGGCTGCGGCACCAGCCGCTGCTGCGCCGGGCCGGCGCCGCCGACTGGGAAGAGGTGGACTGGGACACGGCGATGGACTGGTTCGCGCGCAAGTTCAAGGACTCGCGCGACGCCTCGTTCCGCGAGCGCGACGACGCCGGCCGCGTCGTCAACCGCGCCGACGGCATCGCCTGGGTCGGCAGCGCCACCGTCTCGAACGAGGACGCCTACCTCATCACCAAGACGATGCGCGCCATGGGCCTGGTCTACATCGACCACCAGGCCCGCATATGACACAGCCCCACGGTGGCCAGTCTGGCCGCCACGTTCGGCCGCGGGGCGATGACCAACCACTGGAAGGACATCAAGAACACCGACGTCATCCTGGTGATGGGGGCCAACCCGGCCGAGAACCACCCCTGCGGCTTCAAGTGGGCGGTCGAGGCGCGTGACGACCGGGGCGCGAAGCTCCTGACCATCGACCCGCGCTTCACCCGCACGTCGGCGGTGGCCGACCGGCACATGCAGATCCGGCCCGGGTCGGACATCGCGGTCCTCGGCGGGCTGATCCGCTACGCGCTCGAGAACGACCTCCACCACGCCGACTACGTGCGCGCCCACACCAACGCGACGTTCGTCGTCGGCGAGGACTACGGCTTCGCCGACGGGCTGTTCGCGGGCTTCGACGAGGCCGCGAGCAACTACGACAAGACGGCGTGGGACTACGAGCGGGGCCCCGACGGCTACGTCCGCCGCGACCCGACGCTCGATCACCCGCGCTCGGTGTTCCAGCTCCTGAAGCAGCACTACGACCGCTATACGCCGGAGGTCGTCGCGGACATCGCCGGCTGCACGGCCGACGAGTTCCTGCAGATGGCCGAGATCATCTGCTCGACGGGGCGGGCCGACCGGGTGGGGACGATCATGTACGCGGTGGGCTGGACCATGCACACCGTCGGCAGCCAGATCATCCGCACCGCGGCGATCCTGCAGTTGCTGCTCGGCAACATCGGCCGGCCCGGCGGCGGCATCAACGCCCTGCGCGGCCACGCCAACGTGCAGGGGGCGACCGACCACGCCATCGTCGCCGGCATCCTCCCCGGCTACCTGAAGGTGCCGACGCCGCCGCAGACCTCGCTCGCCGCCCACCTGCGCGACTCGACGCCGCGGCCCCTCGTGGCCGACACCGTCAACTACTGGGGCAACTACTCGAAGTTCTACGTGTCGCAGATGAAGGCGTGGTTCGGCGAGCACGCGACGCCCGAGAACGATTTCGCCTACCACCACTTGGCCAAGCAGGACGGCGACGCCACCTGGCTGACGATCTGGGACAAGGCCCGCGAGGGGACGCTGGAGGGGTTCGTCGCCCTGGGGTTCAACCCGCTCCTGGCCGGCCCCGACGTGCCGCGCCTGCTCGACTCGATGTCGAAGCTGAAGTGGAAGGTGGTCATCGACCCCTTCATGCTCGACTCGGCCGAGTTCTGGAAGGCGCCGGGCATGGACCCCGCCGCCATCGACACCGAGGTGCTGTACCTGCCGTCGTCCCACTGGATCGAGCGCGACGGATCGTTCACCAACAGCGGGCGCTGGGCGCAGTGGAAGGAGAAGGCGGTCGACCCGCCGATCGGCGTCCAGCCCGACACGTGGATCCTGTCGGAGCTCTTCTGGCGGGTGAAGGAGCTGTACCAGGCCGAGGGCGGGGCCTGGAACGACGCCATCCAGCACTTGACGTGGGACTACCTGAACCCGCGCGAGCCGACGATGGTCGAGCTGGCGAAGGAGATCAACGGCTACGACCGGGCCACGGGACGGCTGCTCTCGTCGTTCGGCGAGCTCGCCGACGACGGGACGACGACGTCGGGCAACTGGATCTACACCGGCAGCTTTACGGAGGCCGGCAACCAGATGCAGCGACGCGGCACCGCCGACCCCACCGGCCTCGGCATGCACCACGACTGGGCGTTCAGTTGGCCCGCCAACCGCCGCGTCCTCTACAACCGCGCGTCGGCCGACGCCGCCGGAAGGCCCTGGGACCAGAGCCGCGCCGGCATCGCGTGGAACGGCCGCGAGTGGATCGGCGACGTGCCCGACTTCGGCCGGACGACGCCGCCCGACGCGGCGGGGGCGTTCATCATGACCGAGGAGGGGGTGGCGCGCCTGTTCAGCAGCCACCTCGCGGACGGCCCGTTCTCGGAGCACTACGAGCCGGTCGAGAGCCCGTCGCCGAACGCCCTGCACGACAACGTGCCGATCAACCCCGTCATCCGCTGGTACGACGGCGTGCGCGAGTCGCTCGCCAACGGCGACGACGACTTCCCCTACGCCTGCACCATCTACCGCGTCGTCGAGCGCGAGCACTTCGTGACGAGCAACGTGCCCCTGCTGGTCGAGGCGATGCCCGACTTCTTCGTCGAGCTGCCCGAGGGGCTGGCGGCCGAGAAGGGCATCCCGAACGGCAGCCAGGTGCGGGTGTGGTCGAAGCGGGGCGAGGTGCAGGGCACCGCCATCGTCACCAAGCGCATCAAGCCGCTGCGCGTCAACGGCAAGGTCGTCTGGACCGTCGGCATCCCCGTGCACTGGGGCTTCGTCGGCATCACCCAGGGGTCGATGGCCAACCTGCTGACGCCGTTTATCGGGGACGCGAACACCCGCTGCCCCGAGTTCAAGTCGTTCCTGGTGAACGTGGAGCGCGCGTGACATGGCCGATTCGCTGACCATCCGCCGCGTCTCCGCGAGCCCGGACGCGTTCATCCCCATCAGCGCCCTGCGCTCGGGGGGACCGACCTACGCGAAGCTCGTCGACATCGGGGCCTGCATCGGCTGCAAGGGGTGCGAGGTCGCCTGCAAGGAGTGGAACGACCTGGGGGTCGAGCCCACCGCCAACTTCGGCAGCTACCAGAGCCACCGCGACCTGAGCCCGAAGACGTGGCTGCTGATGCGCTTCAACGAGGTCGAGGTCGACGGCAACCTCAACTGGCTGATCAAGAAGGACGCCTGCCTGCACTGCGAGGACCCCGGCTGCCTGTTCGCGTGCCCCGCCCCGGGGGC
>CAXXTG010000166.1:0-4543 GCA_963666855.2 Vicinamibacterales bacterium | reverse complement strand
CTACCACGATGGCGTGAACGTCGGGCTCCCCGTCCTCCTGGCTGACGGTCTCGACGCCGACGGCGGCGCCGACGCCGGCGCAGACCAAGGCGAATACGGGCAGCACCGCCGGGCGCGAGCCGTATCCCGTCGCGTGCCGCCAGGAACCGCCGACCCGCGGATCGGCCGGCCGCCTCGCGGGTGCGCTGACGTCGCACCCTGTTGCGCGCCGCGAAGAACGGCCGGCCCGCGAACACGCCGACCCCTTCGCGGGCGCGCCGGCGTCGCAACGGGATACCCGCGCTGAAGAACCACCGCCAGAGCTGACCTGCATGTGCGACTCCCTGCCCGCGCTGGGCGGGCTGAACGCCGTGCGCCGTCGAGAGGCGGCGCGGGATGCGCGCTACTCGATGCGGAACACCTCCGACGGATCGAGCAGCACCGCCCGCCGTACGGGGCCCGCGCACGCGGCGGCCGCCAGCGCGGCGAGGACCAGCGGTACGAGCACCAGCGTGGGCGGATCGATGGGCGGGACCCGGAACAGCAGATCCTCGATCGCCCGGCCGGCCGCGAGCGCGCCCGCCGAGCCGAGGACCAGGCCGGCGCCGACGCACGCGAGCACCCGTCCGACGGAGGTCCAGGCTATCTGGCGCGGCTGCGCGCCGAGGGCCATGCGGATGCCGAGCTCCCGCGTGCGTTGGGCGACGGCGCAGGCCGCGACCGCGTAGATGCCCACGGCGGCGAGGACCACGGCGAACACCCCGAACACCCCGAGCGTGCCGCTGAACACGACCCTCCCCCAGCGCGAGTCGGCGAGCCGCGCCGCCATCGTCCCGGCCCCGTGCACCGGCAGGTCGGGGTCGAGCGCGCGCACCGCCGCCCGGAGACGCGGGACGAACCCGGCGGGGTCGCGGTCGGTCAGCATCACGAGGGCGAGCCTGGGCTCGGGCGCCGTGCCGTAGGGCACGTGCACGGCGGGCGGCGGGTCGCGTCTCCGAAGGTCTCCGGTGTGGATGTTCGAGCCGACGCCGACGACGGTCAGCCAGGGCCCCGGCGACCCGTCCCGCGTCCTGACCCGGATGCGGCGGCCGAGCGCGTCCCCGCCGTCGAGGAACAGCTCGGCGAACCTCGCGTTCACGACGGCGGCCTCCGAACCGGCGCGCCCGTCGTTCCCGGTCAGCGCCCGCCCCCGCAGGACTCGCGCGCCCAGCGATTCGAAGTAGCGCGGGCCGACGCCCATCACGAGGGCCTCGACCGGCGGCCCCTCCGCGGGCGTGGGGCGGCCGTCCACCTCGAACGCCGCGGTCGACCGGTTGGTCATGACGCTGGCCGCGCGCACGCCGGGCGACGCGTTCAGCCGGTCCTCGAGCTCGGTAGCGAACCGCGCGCGCTCCGCCGGCGCCCCGTACTTCCCGGCGGGCAGCCGGATCTCTCCGTACAGGACGCGGTCGAGATCAATCCCCAGGTCGATCCGGTACAGCTCGCCGAGGCTGCGCAGCATCAACCCGGTACCGCCCAGGAGAACGAGGGCCAGCGTCGTCTCGACGACGATCATCGCGGCGCTCAGGCGGCGGGCGCGGACGCTCCGGGTCCCCGACCGGTTGCCTTCCTGCAGCAACGTTGCGGCCGGTGTCCGCGCGACGTGCAGCAGCGGGGCGAACCCGAAGATCAGCGTCGTCGCGGCGCACAGACCGATGAAGAAGGCGATGACCGGCGGGTCGATGGTGAACGCCATCCAGGACGGCATGCCCATGTCCCGGGTGAGGAGTTCGGCCAGCCGCAGGCCGCCCGCCGCGACCGCGAGGCCCGCGAGGCCGCCCGCGGCGCCCAGCACGAGGCTCTCCACCGACAATTGCCGGACGATCCGCCGCCGCGTGGCACCCTGCGCGAGCCGGATCGCGAACTCGTGGGCGCGCTGCGCGGACCGCGCGATCAGGAGGTTGGCGACGTTGGCGCAGGCGATGAGCAGGACGAACGCCACCGCGCCGGCCAGGGTCCGATAGATCAGCGTGACGTCCGCGTCGACGGCCCAGTCGTTGAACGACTGCACGTGCGCGCGGATGTCATCGTTCGTGTCTGGATGTTCCCGGCGGAGCCGTTCGGCGATGGTCCGCAGCTCGGCCTGCGCCTCCGCGGGATTCACGCCGGGGCGGAGGCGGCCGACGGTGGTCAGCGTGCGCGCATCGCGGCGGTCGAGGCGCTCGGTCGGTCGGAGCGGCCGCCAGATCTCCGCGCGGAACGGGAACCGTACGCCCTCGGGCATCACCCCCACGACCGTCGCCGGTGCGCCGTCGACGCGCACGACGCGGCCGACGACGTCGGGGTCGGCCCCATAGCGGTCCCGCCACACGCGGTGGCTGATGATCGCGGTGTCGTCCGCGCCGTGCCGGCCGTCGGCGGGGAGGAAGTCGCGTCCCAGCCGCACCGGCTGGCCGAGCAGGCGGAACGTGTTGGGGGAGACGAACGAGCCGTTCAGCGGCTCGGGCGCGTTCTCCCCGCCGCTCAGGCTCATGCGCCCGTCGACGGTGAACGCGGCGAGATCGACGAGCGAGGCCGCGTCGCGCCGGTAGTCCTCGAAGTCGGGGAGCGACACGCGCCGCTGCGGGCCGTCCCGATCGGCGCTCGACCAGACGTTGACGATGCGGCCGGGATCGTCGTACGGAAGGCCGCGGACGAAGATGGCGTGGACCATCGTGAAGACGGTCACGTTCAGGCCGATGCCCAGCCCCAGCGTCGAGACGGCCAGCGCCACCAGCGGGCGGTCCCGTCCCAGGCGGCGGAACGCGTATCGGAGGTCGCGCGAGGCGTCCTCGATCCACCGCGTGCCGCGCGCGTCGCGGCACAGCTCCTTGACCTGGTCGAGGCCGCCGAAGTCGAGGCGGGCGCGCCGGCGCGCTTCGTTCTCGGGCAAACCGGCCCGAAGGTGGTCGGCCACCTGCCGCTCGACGTGGTCGCGCAGCTCGCGGTCGAGCTCGCCCTCGAGCCGGTCGCGGCGCCCCAGCCGCCACCAGCTCATCGCGCCGGCTCGGCGACGGTCGTCTCCGCGAACGCCGGCAGCGTGGCGCCGCAGCCGTCGCCACCAGCTCATCGCGCGCCTCCGGCGGTCCCGAGAATCAGGCCGACGGCCTCGGCGAGGCGGGCCCAGCTCTCGGTCTGCTCCTGCAGCCGGGCCCGGCCCTTCGGCGTCAGCCGGTAGAACTTGGCGTCGCGGCCCGTGTCCGACGGCCGCCACTCCGCCGCGAGGAGCTTGCGGTTCTCCAGGCGGTGCAGCGCGGGGTAGAGCGACCCCTGCGGCACCAGGAGCACGTCGCGCGATATCTGCCTGATGCGCTGGGCGATGCCGTAGCCGTGAATGGGGCCGGCCGCGGCCACCTGCAGAATCAGCAGATCGAGGGTGCCCTGCGGCAGTTCGGTCTTGGGTGCGTTCATCTCGATGCCTCTGACTTCTACATGTAGCAGATCAACGTGTAGAAGGTCAAGGCTTCAGAGATCGGCGCCGTCCGCGTCAGTTGTAGTCGGTGCCGCCCTTGCGCGTCAGGTAGTCGCCCGAGACGCTCTTCAGGATGACCCGCCCGAACTCGGCCGACTCGCGTTCCGCGGCGGGCCTCACCACCACGCCCTCGCGCACGTGCTTGCCGCCGAGCGCGGTCGCGCCGTCGGTGTGCTCCAGCATCACGGCGGCGCTGAACGGCCCGCGGTACAGCACCGGCACCAGCGGGAACAGGTCGCCGAGCGACTCGACCTCGTCCGGCGGCAGGTAGCGGCCCCGGCCCGGCTCGCCGACGTAGGCGTCGAACACCCGGAACGCGGGGTTCGGCTCGCCGTAGTGCAGGTCCTGCACGCCCCGGCCGAACACCTCCCCGAGCACGTAGAACGCCTGCCCGTCCCCGGCGAGGCGGGCGCGCGCCGTCTCGAACGGCTCCTCGAAGGCGCGCCACGTGCGCACGTAGAGGTTGGTCTGGTTCGCCTCGTTCAGGATCAGGGCCATGCCGCGGTCCGACATCCCCTTCGACGTGACGATGGGGCCGTGGTCGGGATGCCACCCCAGGCAGCACCACGTGCCGTGCAGCTTCTCGGTGATGACGACGGGCTCGCCGTCCCGCAGCTCGTCCGGGTACTTCTTGACGTTCTCGATGTCGTAGTGGAGGGTCGCGCCGTGCACCGCCCGCACCTCGCCCTGCATGGCGATGGGGATGGGCGGCTCGTACTTCACGAGCTCGAGCAGCTCCGTCACCTCGTCGCCCTCGGCCACCGGCCGGCCGCGGACCAGGCCGTCGCGGACCGGGTAGACGAGCCCCTGCGACAGCGCGCCGCGCAGCTTCACCGCCTTGACGCGGTTCTTCTTGCTCCCCGCGAGCTTGCCTTCGAGGCCGAGCTCGGCGATGAGCCAGTCGGGGCAGACCGACCCCTCGGGGATGTACGCGGCGAGGTCGCCGTCGGTGAACGAGCCCTTTCCGACGACGCAGCGGAAGCCGCCGATCGCGGCCAGCTCCAGCCGGTCGGCGTTCGGATGCGGCTCGATGCGCAGGGCGTGGATTCTGGATTCGAAGGTCGCCATGATGGT
>CAXXTG010000165.1:0-5374 GCA_963666855.2 Vicinamibacterales bacterium | reverse complement strand
GACGAGAACCACGTCCACGGCAGGGAGGCCGCAGAACAGGAAGACCGCGTAGGGCTCCAGGGGGGCGATGTCGCCCCGGTCGATGATGTTGGTGAAGACGAAGGAGTAGACGAGCAGGAGCAGCAGCGGGTTGAGCGAACGACCACAGGAAGCCGAGCGCCGACCCCCGGTAGCGGGCCTTGAGCTCCCGCGCCACCAGGATCCCGGATGAGGCCTCGATAGCGGAGCAGCCGAAGGAGGTTAGCGAGCATCGAACTCGATCACCACGGCGGTCGCGTTGTCGGGTCCTCCTCCATCGTTGGCCCCGTCGATGAGGGCCCCGCACAGGTCGTCGAGGCCGGCGTCGCGCTCCACGATCTCGCCGATCCGTTCGTCGGCGAGCACCGAAAAGACGCCGTCCGTGCACAGCAGGACGCGGTCGCGGGGCTCGAGCCGCAGGGCCTGGATCTCGACGTCGAGGTCCGCCGACCCCGCCAGCGCCCGCGTCACCACGTTCCGCCAGGGGTGCCGGCGCGCGGCCGCCTCGGTCAACGTGCCCGCCTGAATCTGCTCCTCGACCCAGGAATGGTCCCGGGTGAGCCGGGCGAACTCTCCGCGGCGCAGCCGGTAGGCGCGGCTGTCGCCGACGTGGGCCAGGGTGCCGGCGTCGCCGTCGACGAGCAGCGCCACCGCGGTGGTCGCCATGCCGCGCAGCTCCCGCGACGAGGCGATCCGCGCCGCCAGCCGCTGGTTCGCCATGTGGAACCCCGCCCGCAGGCGGTTCGCGTCGACGCTCTCGCCGGCGTCGAACGGCACCGGCCACGTCTGGTCGGGCGACACCGTGACGGTGGCCTCGACGAACGCAGAAATGCCGTCGACGGCCACCTGGGACGCGACCTCCCCGGCCGCGTGCCCGCCCATGCCGTCGGCGACCACGAAAAGCCCCAGGTCGTCGCGGACCAGCAGGTTGTCCTCGTTGGTCGACCGCCGCAGGCCCGTGTCGGTGGCCGAACCGAAAGAGACGGGCATGAGGTCCAGTCCATTCCCGCGGCGCGCCGCCGGGCCGCGGGGGCCGGGCACCTCGCCGCCGAACCGCCCGCCGCCGCCGGGCGGCCCGCGCTCCGGAACGGCTTCGGCGACTAGCCGCGGCCTCTTCTCGTGGCCACCTGAAGCCGGACCAGCGACTTCAGCAGGGAGAGCCGGGCCCGCTCGTAGTCCAGCTCCGCCGCCGGCCGCTCGAGCCGCTCCCGCGCCCGCTTCACGGCGGCCTCGGCCCGCGTCACGTCGATCTCGTCGCTCGCCTCGGCAATCTGGGCGAGGATGGTGACGCGGTCCGGCAGGACCTCGGCGAACCCGAACGACACCGCGACGTACGACGTCTCGCCGCCCCGGCGGTACTCGATTTCGCCGACCGCGAGGGTGGACAGCAACGGCGTGTGGCCGGGCAGGACGCCGAAAGACCCCTCCGCGCCCGGCACCACCACCTCGTCGACCTCGCCGTGGGCGATCGAGCGCTCGGGGGTGACGATCTCCAGCGTCAGGTGATCGGGAATGGCCACTTATGCCGCCTCGCTCTTCATCCGCTCCGCCTTCTCCACCGCCTCCTCGATGCTGCCCACGAGGAGGAACGCCTGCTCGGGCAGCTCGTCGTGCTTGCCTTCGACGATCTCCTTGAAGCCGCGGATGGTGTCGGCGATGGGCACGTACTTGCCCTCGAGGCCCGTGAACTGCGAGGCGACGAAGAACGGCTGCGAGAGGAACCGCTCGATGCGCCGCGCCCGCGCCACCGCCAGCTTGTCCTCCTCGCTCAGCTCGTCGATGCCGAGGATGGCGATGATGTCCTGCAGATCCTTGTAGCGCTGCAGCACCTGCTTGACGTCGCGCGCCACGTTGTAGTGCTCGTCGCCGATGATGTTGGGGTCGAGGATGCGCGACGTGGACGCCAGGGGGTCGACGGCCGGATAGATGCCCTTCTCGACGATGGCCCGCGACAGGTTGGTGGTTGCGTCGAGGTGCGCGAACGTGGTGGCCGGGGCCGGATCGGTGTAGTCGTCGGCGGGCACGTAGATCGCCTGCACCGACGTGATCGACCCCTGGGTGGTCGACGTGATGCGCTCCTGCAGCGCCCCCATCTCGGTCGCCAGGGTCGGCTGATAGCCGACGGCGGAGGGCATCCGGCCGAGGAGGGCCGACACCTCCGACCCCGCCTGGGTGAACCGGAAGATGTTGTCGATGAAGAGGAGGACGTCCTTGCCCTCGGCGTCGCGGAAGTACTCGGCGACGGTCAGCGCCGACAGCCCCACCCGCTGGCGCGCGCCCGGCGGCTCGGTCATCTGCCCGTAGATCAGCGCGGCCCGCGACTTCTCGCGGTCCTCGATGTTGACGACGCCGCTCTCCTGCATCTCGAGCCAGAGGTCGTTCCCCTCGCGGGTGCGCTCGCCGACCCCGCCGAACACCGACACCCCGCCGTGCTTGAGGGCGATGTTGTTGATGAGCTCCATGATGATGACGGTCTTGCCGACCCCGGCGCCGCCGAACAGGCCGATCTTCCCGCCGCGCAGGTACGGCTCGAGGAGGTCGATGACCTTGATGCCGGTCTCGAACATCTGCAGCTCGGTCGACTGGTCGCTCAGCTTCGGGGCGGGCCGGTGAATCGGCCAGCGCTCCTTCGTCTGGACCGGGCGGTCGGGAAAGTCGACGGGCTCGCCGAGCACGTTGAGCACCCGGCCCAGGGCCTCGGGCCCCACCGGCACCGAGATCGGCTGGCCGAGGTCGACCGCCTCCATGCCGCGCTGCATGCCGTCGGTCGGCTTCATCGCGACCGCCCGCACCCGGTTCTCCCCGAGGTGCTGGGCGACCTCGGCGATGACGTCGATGTCCACCCCGCCCGCGCTCGACTTGACCTGCAGCGCGTTGTAGATCGCGGGCAGCCGGCCCCCGAACTCGACGTCGATGACCGGTCCGATGATCTGCACGACCTTGCCGGTGTTCTCTGCCGCCGCCGCTGTCTCGTTCGCCATGTCTCGAAACGTCCTCCGACGTCCTGTTCCGTCCGTTCCCGGGTCCTCGACCCGCAGTCGCTTCGACCCGGCGACCGCCGGCGCTACAGCGCCTCGGCCCCGGACACCACCTCGATGATCTCGCGGGTGATCGAGGCCTGCCGCACCTTGTTCATGTAGAGCGTCAGATCCTCGATCATCTCCGTCGCGTTGTTGCTCGCCGCGTCCATGGCCGTCAGCCGGGCCGCGTGCTCGGCCGCCGCCGATTCGAGCAGCGCCCGCCAGAACTGGACCTCGACGTGCCGCGGAATCAGCGTGTCGAAGATCGCGCGCGGATCCGGCTCGTAGAGGTAGTCGGGCAGAACTTCGCCCTCGTCCCCGCCCCCGCCGTCCTCGATCTCCCGCCGCGGTATCGGCAGCACCTGGTCAACCACCACCCGCTGCTGCAGCACGCTCTTGAACTCGTTGTAGACGAGCTTGACGCCGTCGACCTCGCCGCCGGTGTACGCGGCGACCGCCTCGCGGGCGACGGCCTGCGCGTGTCCGTACTCGAGCTGCGAGAAGAGGTTGACGAGCTCGAAGCGGACGTCGAAGCCGCGCCGCTGGAAGAAGTCGCGGCCCTTCCGGCCGACCAGCCCCAGCGAGACGCCGGCCCCCGAACTCCGGCCGATGACGCCGCCGGCCTCCTTGATGATGTTGGTGTTGAACCCGCCGCACAGCCCCTTGTCGGCCGTCACCACGATGAGCAGGGCGGGGCGCGGCGGGGCATCGGGCCCGCGACGGGCGAGCAGGGGGTGCGCGCCGGCGTCGACGCGGGCGGCGAGGCCGCCGAGCACGCGCCGCATCTGGACCGCGAACGGCCGGGCGCCGAGGATGCGGTCCTGCGCGCGGCGGAGCCGCGAGGCGGCGATCGCCTTCATGGCCTTGGTGATCTGCTGCGTCGACTTGACGGCGCGGATGCGTCTGCGGAGGTCGAGAAGGGAAGGCACTGGATGGCTGCTCTCGTGCTGGGGTCCCGGAGGCGCCCGATGACCGTCGTCACGCCGCCGCGGCCTTGCGGGCGGCGACGAACTGCTCGGTGAACTCCTTGAGGGCGGCGACGATGCGCGCCTTGAGGTCGCCGTCGATCACCGCCCGCTCCGCGAGGTCGGCGAACAGGGCCGGCTCGCGCGCCTCGACGAACTGGTACAGCTCGGTCTCGTACTGGTGGACGTCGCCCTCGTCGACCGCGTCGAGATGGCCGTTGGTGCCGGCGTACACGATGAGGACCTGCCGCTCGACCGGCAGGGGCGCGTACTGGCCCTGCTTCAGGACCTCGACCAGCCGTTTCCCCCGGTTGAGCTGGTCCTGCGTCGACTTGTCGAGGTCGCTGGCGAACTGCGCGAACGCGGCCAGCTCGCGGAACTGCGCGAGGTCGAGGCGCAGGGTGCCCGCCACCTGCCGCATCGCCTTGACCTGCGCCGACCCGCCGACCCGGGACACCGAGTTGCCGACGTTGATGGCGGGGCGCACGCCCTGGTGGAACAGATCCGACTCGAGGAAGATCTGCCCGTCGGTGATCGAGATGACGTTCGTCGGGATGTACGCGGACAGGTCGCCGGCCTGGGTCTCGATGACGGGCAGCGCCGTCAGCGAGCCGGCCCCGAGCTCGTCCCGCATCATCGCCGCGCGCTCCAGCAGCCGCGAGTGCAGGTAGAACACGTCGCCCGGATACGCTTCGCGCCCCGGCGGGCGCCGCAGCAGCAGCGATATCTCGCGGTACGCCTGGGCGTGCTTCGACAGGTCGTCGTAGATGCACAGCGCGTGCTTGCCGTTGTCGCGGAAGTGCTCGCCCATGGCGCAGGCGGCGTAGGGGCTGAGGAAGAGCAGCGGAGCGGGGTCGGCGGCGGCGGCCGCGACCACGATGGTGAACTCCATCGCGCCGGCGTCTTCGAGGGTCTTCACGACCTGGGCGATCGTCGACTGCTTCTGGCCGATCGCGTTGTAGATGCAGACCACGTCCTGCCCGCGCTGGTTCAGGATGGTGTCGACGGCGACCGCGGTCTTGCCGGTCTGCCGGTCGCCGATGATCAGCTCCCGCTGTCCGCGCCCGATCGGCACCATCGTGTCGATGGCCTTCAGGCCGGTCTGGAGGGGCCGCTTCACCGGCTGCCGGTCGACGACGCCCGGGGCGATCCTCTCGACCGGGGAGGTGCCCGTGGCGGCGATGGGGCCCTTCCCGTCGACCGGCTGGCCGAGCGCGTTCACGACCCGGCCGAGCATCGCCTCGCCGACCGGCACCGAGATGATGCGCCCGGTGCGCTTGACGACGTCGCCCTCCTTGATCTCGGTGCTCTCGCCGAGCAGCACCGCGCCGACACCCTGCTCCTCGAGGTTGAGGGCCATGCCGAAGATGC
>CAXXTG010000164.1:0-34861 GCA_963666855.2 Vicinamibacterales bacterium | reverse complement strand
CCCAGGGCGCCGGCATCATCAAGGTGCACACGGGGCTGACCGAGGCCCAGTTGCGGGCCATCCGCCAGGAGGCCGACGCCGCGGGCGTCCGCATCACCGGCCACGTGGGGACCCGCGACGACCTCCTCATGCGCATCCGCGCGGGCCAGGACGGCATCGAGCACCTGTCGCTCGGCGCCGGTTCCGGCCCCGCCATCGCGCCCGAGGTGCTGCGGGGCCTGTTGGACGAAGGGACGTACGTCGTCCCCACCATGATCCAGACGGCGATCCAGGGCCGGGCCGTCGAGTGGCCCGACTGGCGGGACAACCCGCGGGCCCGCGCCCTGACCCCGCCCGACATCTGGGCCGACATCCGGCGCAGCATCGAGAACCCGCGCCGGTTCGGCTACTTCGGCGGCGCCCTGCGGGTGCGGCGCATCGACGA
Source organism: Vicinamibacterales bacterium (assembly GCA_963666855.2). Lineage (GTDB taxonomy): Bacteria > Acidobacteriota > Vicinamibacteria > Vicinamibacterales > UBA8438 > JAJEEA01. Next base: position 34,437 of record CAXXTG010000164.1, on the reverse strand, counting down.
GATGGGGGCGAAGCTGCGCCAGCTTCACGACGCCGGCGTGCGGCTGCTCGTCGGCACCGACAGCGGCACGCCCCTCAACTTCCACACCGACGCCACCTGGCAGGAGATGGACCTGATGGTGTCGTACGGCATCTCCCCGATGGAGGTGCTCGCCATGGCGACCCGCCGTAGCGCCGAGTACCTGGGCCGCGGCGGCGAGCTGGGCACCGTCACCCGGGGCAAGCTCGCCGACCTGATCGTGGTCGACGGCAATCCGCTGCTGAGCATGCGGGACCTGCGGAACGTGGTGACGGTGGTGAAGGACGGCCGGGTCTACACGCCGTGAGGGCCGCCGGGAACAGTTGGCCGGCGCGCTCCGCGGCGTCGACCGCCGAGGCGGGCGCCTTGGCCGGCGATGCCCAACCGGTCCAACTCTGGCCCGACAGCCCCCCGGAAGAGCTGGCTGGCTCGCGCCGCCGTGGGGTACGTGACTTGCGCAGGATTCGCGCTTCGGCCGGACGAGGCAGTTAACCGCGGAACCTGATGAGGGAGGTCCGCGGCGTTCACGGGGAGTGCTGGCCCGGCCGTGCGCTGCGGGCTGCGCGGGACCGCACCGTCGGCAGGACCACGGACACAGGGGTGACGACCATGAAGACACGCACGCTCGGAACGGCGGCGCTGCTGGCCCTGGCCGTGCTGGCCCTGGCCGCGGGCGCACCGGCCCAGGTCCCGGAACCCTACGACGTCGTCCTGCACGCCGGCGACGTCATGGTCGAGATGCGCGACGGCGTCCGCCTCGCCACCGACGTCTACCGGCCGGCCCGCGGGGGCGTCCCCGTCGACGCGCCGCTCCCGGTCCTGCTGCAGCGCACGCCCTACGGCAAGGAGGGGCGCGGGCTCGTCGAGCGCGCCGGCTACTTCGTGCGGCACGGCTACGTCGTCGTGCTGCAGGACACCCGGGGCCGCTACGAATCGGAGGGCACGTTCTCGAAGTACCACGACTTCGACGCCACCGACGGCTACGACACCGTCGAGTGGATCGCCGCCCTGCCCTACACGGCCGGCGGCGTCGGCATGTTCGGCACCTCGTACGGCGCCCACACCCAGGCCGACGCGGCCAAGATGAACCCGCCGCACCTTGGCCCCCTGCTGCTCAACCAGGGGGGCATCTCCGACCCCTGGATGCACAAGGTGCGCAACCACGGCGCGTTCGAGCTGGGGCAGCAGTTGGGCTGGGCCTTCGACCAGCTCCAACTGTCGCCCGATCCGGTGGTGCGGGCCGCCTTCGAGGCGGAGCGCGTGGCCGACTGGTTCGCGGCGATGCCCCTCCGGCGGGGCCTCAGCCCGCTGGCGGCGGCGCCCGAGTTCGAGGACTACGTGCTCGACCAGCTCACCCGCGCCGACCACGACCGGCCGAACGCCGACGTCCGCCACTGGACGCGCCTCGGCGTGAACTGGAGCGCCTACTACGGCCGCACCGCCGACGTCCCCATGCTGCACGTCGCCGGCTGGTACGACCCCTACGTCGGCAGCCAGTTCGAGAACTTCGCCGGGCTGTCGCGGGCCAAGACCTCGCCCATCCACCTGCTCGTCGGCCCCTGGACCCACGGCGCCAACACGCGGTCGTACGCCGGCGACGTCGAGTTCGGCCCCGACGCGGCGATTCCCGACTTCGCGACCGGGTTTCACCGGCAGTGGTTCGATCGCCACCTCAAGCAGATGCCCACCGCGGTCGACGACTGGCCGCCGATCCGCCTCTTCGTCATGGGCACCGGCGACGGCCGGCGGGACGCCGCCGGCCGGCTGGTCCACGGCGGCTACTGGCGGGACGCGCAGGCGTGGCCCCTGCCCGAGGCCGAGCCCACGCCGTACTACTTCCACGCCGACGGCGCCCTGAGCCCGCGCGAGCCCGCCGACGCGCCGCCGACCACCTACACCTACGACCCCGGGCACCCCGTGCCGACCGTCGGCGGCTCGTTCTCGGGGGTGCTGAAGCGCGGCGCCTACGACCAGCGCGAGCGCGAGTTCAGGCGCCTCGGGGGCGGCTCGGAGAACGGCTTCTACGGCTCGCGGCCCCCGTACCTGCCGCTCAAGACGCGGCCCGACGTGGTCGTCTTCCAGACCGAGCCGCTCGAGGCCCCGGTCGAGGTCGTCGGCCCCGTCCGCGTCGTCCTGTACGCGTCGTCGAGCGCCGTCGACACCGACTTCACGGTGAAGCTGGTCGACGTCTATCCGCCGAGCGAGGACTTCCCGACGGGGTTCGAGATGAACCTCACCGACGGCATCCTGCGGGCGCGCTACCGCAACGACCCCAGCCGGCCCGAGCCGATGACGCCGGGCGAGGTCTACGAGCTCGTCATCCGGCCCTACCCGACCGCGAACCGGTTCAAGGCCGGGCACCGCATCCGCATCGACATATCGAGCAGCAACTTCCCGCGCTTCGACGTCAACCCCAACACCGGCGAGCCCCTGGGGCGGCACCGGCGCTCGGTGACGGCCGACAACTCGATCCACCACGAGCCGGCCTACCCCTCCCACGTGGTGCTGCCGATTGTGGCGGTGGCGCCGGAGTGAGCCGCGGCGCGAGGAGCGACCCCGAGCCCTGGAGTGTGCCCATGTGTCATCGAATTCCCGCTGTCGCCATCCGGCCGCCCGCCGCCGGCGTGCTGCTGGCCATCCTCTGCACCGCCGCGACGGGCGCCCCGGCCCTCGGCCAGCCGTCCGCCGAGACGACGATGCTCCGCGCCGCCCGCATCCTCGACGGGCGGGGCGCGGTGCTGGCCGACCGCGACATCGTCGTGCGCGACGGGCTGATCGCCGAGATCGTCCCGCGCGGTGACGGCCGCGGCGACCGGGTCTACGACGTCACCGCCCTGACCGTGCTGCCCGGCTACATCGACACCCATGTGCACATCGGGAACCACTTCGACGACGACGGCCGGGTGCACCGGGCCGAGAACGACCCCAGCGTCGCCCACCTGACCCTGCACGGGGCCGAGAACGCGTACCGCACCCTGATGAACGGCATCACCACCATGCAGAGCCTGGGCGCGCCCGAGGACGCCGAACTCAAGGCGTGGATCGACCGCGGCGAGGTGCCCGGTCCGCGCCTGCTGACGTCGCTCGGGGCGGTGCGCGAGGACACCGGCACGCCCGACGAGATTCGCGCCTGGGTGCGCGACCGGGCGGCGGCGGGGGCCGACGTCATCAAGATCTTCGCGTCGACGAGCATCCGCTTCGGCGGGGTCACGAACCTGTCGGCGGCCCAGCTCGAGGCCGCCTGCGGCGAGGCGCACGCGCAGGGGCTGAAGGCGGTGGTCCACCTGCACCGGTCCGACGCGCTGCGGCTCGCCGCCGACGCGGGGTGCGACCAGGTCGAGCACGGCTGGCTGCTCGAGCCGGCCGACGTCGAGGTGTTCGCCGAGAGCGGCATGTACCTCGGCAACCAGATCGACCTGCTCTTCCGCAACTACGAGGACAACGGCGGCCGCTTCGCCGGCGTGGGGGGCTACACCATGGAGGGGTTCGCCAACCTCCAGGCGGCGCGGCCCGGCGCCCTCGAGGTGTTCCGGCGGGCGGCGGCCACGCCGGGGGTGCGCATCGTCTACAGCACCGACGCCAACGCCGGCAGCCACGGCGCCAACACCGACGAGCTGGTGGCCTACGTCGAGCAGGGCGGCCAGGCCCCGATGGACGCAGTGGTCTCGGCCACGTCCCTCGCGGCCGAGTCGCTGGGCCTCGACGACCGCATCGGCGCCATCGCGGCCGGCTACGAGGCCGACGTCATCGCCCTCGACGGCGACCCCCTCGCCGACCCCGCCGCGCTGGGCCGCGTCGTCTTCGTCATGCGAGGGGGGCGGGTCTACCGGAACGACCCGCCGCGGGTCGCCGAGCGATGAGGATTCTGATAACCGAGGACATCGAGCGCCTCCTCGTTGAGCTCGTCGGCGTGCGCGTCGATGATGTCCCTGTCGCGCTCGTCCCGTGCCGATCGCGTTCGTGCGGCGAGACTCTGCCGCAGAAGCCGCTCGATGATCCGGGACCGGCTCTCTCCGCTCCGCGCGATGGCCTCGACGGCAGCCACGACCTCCCGGTCGAGTGCGACGGATGTCTTCAGCTTCATTCCACGATCGTACCTTCCCCTGATGCGGCGCGCTCGCGCACGTTCCGCCAGCGAGCATGCAATGCAGTGCGGCGTTCCAGCCCGTCACCTGTTGCCCAACGGTGGAGCGGCGGTGATGCGATAAGCTACGGGTTCGGTCGATTCTCGAGCAAAGGAGTTGCCGGTGCGCGCCAACAGTATCCGTGAGGGAGCTCGTCTCGTCGTCCGCCTGTCGTCGATCTTCGTCCTCGTCGCCCTGCTCGCGGCCCCCGCTGCGCGAGCCCAGGTGCCGGCCGGGAAGCCGGACGACGTGGGGCTGTCCGCGAAGCGTCTGGAGCGGATTGGCGAGATGATCCAGCGCGCCATCGACGCGAACCAGATCTCCGGGGCCGTCACCGTCGTCGCGCGGCGCGGGCACGTCGCGCACTTCGAGGCGCACGGGCTGATGGACATCAAGGCGGACGCCCCGATGCAGAAGGACACCATCTTCCCCATCGCCTCGATGACGAAGCCGGTGACCGGCGTCGCCATCCTGATGCTCGTGGAAGAGGGGAAGGTGCGGCTGTCGGACCCGGTGTCCCGCTTCATCCCGGAGTTCCGCGACACGAAGGTCGCGATGCCGCGGACCGACGCCGCGGCCGGGGAGGGCGCCATCTACACCGTGCCGGCAGACCGCGAGGTCACCGTGCATGACCTGATCACCCACACCTCGGGCCTCGTCAGCGGCGGCGCGGGGAGCGAAGCGGCGGGTCGCATCGCCCCCCGCGACACGACCGGCACGGTCGCTGACTGGACGGCCGCGCTCGGCGCGGCGCCCCTCGACTTCCAGCCGGGCACCCGCTGGGCGTACAGCGGCCTGGCCGGCATCGACACGCTGGGGCGCATCGTCGAGGTCGCCTCGGGGCTGACGTTCGACGAGTTCCTGCGGCAGCGCATCTTCGAGCCCCTGGGGATGAAGGACACCACGTTCAACGTGCCCGACGACCGGAAGTCGCGCGTCGTGACCCTCTACGGGCGCACCCCCGACGGTCTCGCGCACCGCGCGGTGCCGGAGTGGGTGGCCACGACGACGTTGCACGGGGGCGGCGGCGGGCTCTGGTCGACGGCCGGCGACTACCTGCAGTTCGCGCAGATGCTCGTCAACCGCGGCGAGCTGAACGGCACCCGGCTGCTGGGTCCGCGCACCGTCGACCTGATGGCGGCGAACCACGTCGGCGACCTCTACGAGAAGGCGGGGCGCACCGGCGGGGCCCCCGGGAAGGGCTTCGGGCTGACCGTCGACGTCATCCTCGACAACGCCGCGGCCCGCGGCGACCACCGCTCGACCGGCAGCTTCGGCTGGAGCGGCGCCTTCGGCACCACCTACTGGGTCGATCCCAAGGAGGAGATGACCGCCATTCTGATGGTGCAGACGCCGGGCGGGCCGCTCCGGGCTGACTTCCAGAACGCCGTGATGCAGGCGATAGTCGACTAGAAAGAGGCCGTGGCGGGACCTGCGATCGCGCTGCGAAGGAGAGAATGGACATGAAATGGTGGCTGTCAATTCCCCTGATGGCAGCGGCGCTCCTGGCGATCGAGGCGCCGGTGGAAGCGCAGCCACTCGACGCGGCGGCGCGGCAGGCCCTGCGCGCCGAGCTGGACGCGTTCTTCGACCAGTACTACGCCTGGTACTCGGCGGGTGCGGCCGACGAGATCGCCGGCCACGCCTACAACGTCCCGTACGTCCTCGGGGACGGCAGCGCGCTCGGGACCCGGGACGAGGTCAGTCGGTGGGTCGCCGAGGCATGGGCTCGCCTCGACGCCCAGGGGTACGCGGGGTCGGACATGCCCGACCGCAACATCTGCGTCCTCGGTGCCGGCTCGGCGATCGTCAGCGGACGAGGGGTGCGCCGTCACCGGGACGGCGGCCTGTTGGGCGAGTACGGCTGGACCTACTCGCTCGTCAAGACCGGCGCCGGCTGGCGCATCGTCTCGATCTTCGGGCACGATCCCGCGCTCGCCGTGCGGTGCCCGTAGCCGGAACGGGAACGGCGTCCCGCCGACCTCGATTCGAGTCCCGGCCCCCGGGTCGTTCCCGAGCGGTTCGGTTCGAACGCCGCAGCCCCTTGCGGCCACGACCCGGAGCGCCGTGCGAGACGCGCCGTCCGCCCCAAGCTCGGTCGTGCGTCCGACTCGACGCCGGGTGCCGGGTACCGGCGGTTTTCCCGGACCGGCTGGAGGCATCGAGCGCGGCTCGCCGCCTTGCGGGCCGAGACGAGAGCCCGGCGCCGGCGAATCAGCCGTGGGAGAATCCACACGAGATGAAATCGATCGGCCGGAATGAACGCTGTCCCTGCGGAAGCGGGAAGAAGTACAAGAAGTGCTGCGGCGGGTCGCAGGCCGCTCCGTCCACCGACGCGGGCGGCGTGACGGCTGCGCCCGGTCTGTTCGGCCCGAAGGCGGCAGCACTCACGTCCCTGCTGGATTCCTTCGCGCAATGGTCCAAGCCTCACACCTATCGCATTATGCCGCTGACCGAGTACCAGGCGCTAGAGACTATCGCGGAGCGCAATCAGGTCTATTGGCGAGAAATCCTGTACCGCGCGCACTTCGGCGCCTGCACGGCGCTGATGCGGCTTCGGGAGTGGCTGCACGGAAGCGAGCGCGCGCTCGGTGATGGAAATGTGCTGATGCTCGCCACGGGGATTCGCGGCTTCCTGGAAGCTGCGGCGGACACTTGGCAGTCCTTCTCGGACGTGCCGCCCTCCCTTGCCGATTGCCACATGGTCGTGCGCCGGGCGATCAAGGGTGAGTTGTCCGAACAGATGATGCTGGCGCCGGAGCTGGAGGGGATGCTGATTCACTTTGCCTATGCCAGAAGGCTCAAGCGGGGCGATGGCCCGGCCCTCCACAACGCGACCACGGCGAAAGATACGATTTCACTGCTCGAACAGTCCGCGCCGACGATAGGTGTCGTGTACGCGACGCTGTGCGACTATACGCATCCCGCCTCGGCGAGTGTGTTTCGCTTCGCGGCTGAGAGGACGCACCCGGACAGGGTCAGGTTCGCCCCACAGGCCGGGCCGGAGAAGACACGGGAGATTCTAAAGCTCTCGGAAGAGGTTGGTCCCATCGCGCTGGCGCTCGCCGCCCCGCCCGCTATAATGGCATTGAAGGTGCTGAACTCTTTCGCGTTTGCACCCGTAGCTACGCCGTGGGCAGACGGCGTCTCGCTGTCCTTTTCCGGTGTGTGGCGCGAGCTGGAACATCGCTTGAAGGCCCAGACGCCGCCGCGGACAGCAACTGGCGCGGAGCAGGACAGGATCATTGCCGATACCAAGGCACAGTATCGGGCAGTTGGGAAGGCAAAACGCCGAGGGAAGGCAGACAAGTGAGACGTTGTGAAGCGGGTGGCAGTTGTGATCGAGGCGAAGTTCACTGCGTTGCGCGAATCTTGGGACAGCCGTGAAAGCACATCACGAGGCGATCTGATCCACGGGGGGGGCTAGGTTTAGTAGGGCGGCTCCCTCCGCCGACCGCGATCGGGCTTCCGCGCTGGCCGATCCCTATCGCCGCGCTATCTCTGACCGACCGTCGGTAGTTGGGGAAGGACCTTCAGAGAACAGAGGCAGGCGCATGGGGACACGGGCTCCCGCAGGACGATGGGTTCCAACGCAGCCGGTCGTCATCTTTTTCGATACACGTCTTTTCTGTCGCCGATATCCAACACCACGATCTCGTTCCCTCCCTGTAAGCAGAATAGCACTCTATAGTCGCCGGAGCGCAACCGAAACACACTTCTTCGTATGCCAGTACCTTGTATCTTGACCACACCGGCAGGATGGGGATCCAACCTCAAACCATCGATCTTCGCCTTGATCTGCCGCCGAATTTTCCTTGACGGCATTCCGCGCAGGCTCTCGAGTGCTTTCTCCGTGTACGCTATGGTAAACGTCGTGGCCATAGACCTAGACAAGCTCGGCGAGCCGCCGCTCTAGCTCTTCGCCCCGCACGACGGCGTTAGGGTCGCTATCAATCTCGTTGAGTCGGTCTCTAGCGATCTCCGCGTCTCGCACGTCGTCGTCCGTGAGGGTATCAAGCTTTGTAGCAGCTTCCTCGGGGTCGTCGGTCGCCGGCACCCGCGTCCGATCCGGTTCTCCCACCGGTTCGATCTCCCGGGTCGTCGGCAGGTCCGGCACCGGCACCGGCGGCCGATCCGGTTTGTCTAGGATCTCCCGGGCCGCTGGCAGGAGCTCTTGGGCCGTTGGCAAGTCCGGCATCGGCACCCCCAGAAACGTCAAGATTCTTGAGATTATCGTCACCCAGGAGTAGAACTCCTTTAGTAGTACAAGCCACCGACGGACGCGAAGCCCGGACAACCAGATTCTCACCCTCTCCTGCGCCTCGGTAGGCGCGGCATTCTGGACGGTCGCCGCATCGGCCGCGGTCGCACCGTCGATGTCTTCGGCAACGGTTGCGGTGCGCTCCAAGCGCCTGACAGCCTCCGCGACACGTTCGTTCCATGCCCCGCCGAACAGCTCCGGTGTAAGCTGCGGCATCTCTGCCAGCAGCTTGCTGGTCGCCTTGCGGGCCTGCTCGGCCTGCACCAACAGGCCGGGGTCGAGCTGCGGCATCTCCGCCAGCAACTTGGCCCCGGCCTTGCGGGCCTGTTCGACCTGCGCCAACAGGCCCCGGGTCGAGCTGCGGCATCTCCGCCAGCAGCTTGGCCCCCGCCTTGCGGGCCTGCTCGACCTGCGCCAACAGGCCCGGGTCGAGCTGCTCAACCGCCTTGCGGGCCTGCTCGACCTGCGCCAACAGGCCCGGGTCGAGCTGCGGCATCTCCGCCAGCAGCTTGGCCCCGGCCTTGCGGGCCTGCTCGACCTGCGCCAACAGGCCCGGGTCGAGCTGCTCAACCGCCTTGCGGGCCTGTTCGACCTGCTGCGCCAGCGCGCGGTACTCCACCCGCACCATCGAGGATTGCTCGACCTGCTGCGCCAGCCGGCGGTACTGATCAGCCTGTGCCAGGAACCAATCGAACTCTGAAGACTCCATGCCCTATATAGTAACCCCGGCCGCCGGCACTCAAGCGGTCGCGGTGAAGACATCAAGCAGGCGCACAGCGACACGCCGCCGATTCCCCAGGTTCCTCGGTCGACCGGGCGGGCCGAGCCAAGCGTCTAGGGCGCGGGCGCGATGAAGTTCGCCGTCGAAGCGCTCGTGCGGCCCCCCCCCCAAGTGCTCTCGCGACGGCGGTTCGGGACCGGCTCCGGTCCGGCGGCGGGGCTGCCTCACGTGCCCGACGGGCGCGGACGAGTTCGTCGGCAAGCCGGCGGGGCGTCGAGGCTCGCTGGGGGCCACGTCGCGTTCCCGCCGTCGATCGTCGGCCCGTCCCGCGGTGTCACCACGCTTGGCGCATGCACCTCGGCATCTGCGCGTTCACGACGGAGCAGTTCTACGAGGGGCGGGCTCCGCCCCCGACCGGAGTTCTGCCGGCAGACGGTGGTCGGGCCCGGACCGCCGGCCCGACAGCGGCCAGCGCTTCATCCCGGCCGCTTCCTCGAGCTCGCGCGACCCGCTCCGGGACACGCGCCGAAGTTGACACAAGCACCGCTATCCGACCCACCCCGCTGCGGCTCCGTTCCCCAACGCACCGAGCGTCGACGAGCTCCACCGCCTCCAGATCGAGATCAAGGCGCTGACCGACGCCCAGCGGCTGCTCGGAGGGTTCGCCACCCGAACGAGGACGGCGACCGGCGGCGCGTCCCGTCGAGGGCCGAAACCGTTGACCGACAGTGTAGACTAGTGAACAACATGCCAGACCTTGCACGCCTTGAGCGGGTCGACCTACGCCGCATCTGGAAAACTGAGGCCCAGGACTTCACCCCGTGGCTAGCCACCGACGAGAACCTGTCCGTCTTGGGCAACACGTTGGGTATGGAACTCGAACTCGAAGCCCAGGAGACCAACGTCGGACCGTTCCGCGCAGATATCCTCTGCCGGAACGCCGACGGCGGTGCCTGGGTCCTGATCGAGAACCAGTTGGACCGTACGGACCACGGCCACCTCGGCCAGTTACTCACCTACGCGGCCGGGTTGCATGCGGTCACCATCTGTTGGATCGCGGCCCGCTTTACTGAAGAACACCGCGCGACGCTCGACTGGCTGAACGAAATCACCGACGACAAGTTCAGGTTCTTCGGCCTCGAGGTCGAGCTCTGGCGGATTGCCGATTCATCGCCTGCGCCGAAGTTCAACGTTGTCTCCAAGCCGAATGACTGGAGCCGATCAGTCACCGAAATGGCCCGCCGCGATAGCAAGAACGTAACGCCCCGGAAGCGTCTTCAAGAGAAGTTTTGGTCAGAGCTCATGAAACAACTGGAAAAACGGAAGAGTCTCGTTCGGCCCAAAAAGCCACAGCCGGGAAAGCTGGATGCAATTCAGTATCGGTCGCTCTGAGTTTTGCTTGGAAGCTCGGCTGCACTCCGCCGACAAATGGATCGCCGTGCACCTCGTCATGAAGGGACCGAACGCGACCGCACATTTTGCATTGCTTGAGCGGCAACGTGAAGATATCGCAGTGGAATTGCGTGATCTGGAATGGCGGCGTTCGCGCGAGAAAACGGAGCAACATGTACGACTATGCCGGAACAACGCGGACTCGACGCGCCAAGAGGACTGGCCGACTCAGATCGACTGGATGGTGTCAACCCTTGGGGATTTCGACCGAACCTTTCGGTCACGCGTGAAGTCGCTCGACGCCTCCGATTGGCGGCCTGAGGGCAACGGGGACTGAACACTGACTCGCTGGAGTGCCAGGATGACCTACGAAGCCTCGGCGAGAGGGGGCCGAACCGAGCGCGCCGACCACCGACCGCACAGGTGAATCTGTATGGAGACCGCATGGTGGCAGGCTTTGGGGAAGGACACACGTGGAAGCCGTCCGCGGTGCGTCCTGCTTGTCGACGGGTCCAGACGTGCTGTCGCAGCTAGATTGGCCGAACTCGTCGGCCTTTCCGACATGACGGTGTCGCCGAACGATTTCTGGATGCCCCGCGGCAAACCAGTCAGGAGCGGCACGGGCTGGGACAAGAAACCCGCAGCCGAAGCACGGAATCGACCGCGACCGTGACGGCCGATTCATTGGGCAAGATGTGCGCCGCCGCCTTCGCGACTGGTGGCTTTCGGTCAAGACTGGTGCGAACACACCGAACTGGGACGTGGTATCCACGTGCAAGATCGAGGGGAAAGCAGGGCTGCTCCTGGTGGAAGCCAAGGGCTCACCGGGACGAGCTACCGGAAAGAGGGCAAGCCGCAACCCTCCCCGGAGAAAGAGAACCAGTGGAAGAATCACGAACGGATCGGTTCGGCAATCTCGCAGGCAAATGCCGGTCTCTCGCGCCTTACGGGACGGCCCTGGCGGCTGTCGAGAGACCACCACTACCAGCTTGCCAATCGATTTGCTTGGTCATGGAAGCTGGCGCAGCTTGAAGTGGCCGATTGTTCTACTCTATTTGGGATTCCTGAACGCTGGCGAGATGGCCCCGCACCCGCTGTTCCGTTCGACGGACGATTGGTCCCGCGCATTGAAGGACCACGCTCGCGGTGTCGTCGACGACTCTTGCTGGGGCAATCGACTGGACGTCAACGGGACACCTTTGCGACCCCTGATCAATGCAATCGACCTGTCGTTCACAAGAGCCTGAGCAGCCGCGCATCGCGGCGCACTCCCCGGGGCGGCGATCCACGCAACGGCAGGCATGGTGTCAAAGGCGCGGGTTCGGCCGGGGGGGGCACGCTTGGTAGAGCGGCGGCAATCGCGTCGGGACTTGTCCGGCGGTCAGAAGACTACGCGTGTCCGCGGCTCCGTCATCGGGGATCAGGGTGGACTCACGGGCCGCCCCGAGTCGGCTGCCGGCTGAGAGGTCAGCGCCCTCCGCGCGAGCCTGTTGCCAGCGCGGCACGGGGGGGTGCCGTTCCGTTCCGAGTCGGCGGTCTCGCGAGGCGGACGAGTGGAGTCCTCAGCCGGCCAGCGCAAGAGCTGAGCCGGCTACCGGTCGGCCGCCCAGCGCACGAACGACGGCCCCCTCGGTGCCGCGCGGCTCGCCGCCGTGCTCGGGGTAGACTGACGCCACGTAGATGTCGCCGTTGGGGGCCATCGCCATCTGGTGGACGTAGACGTTGGCGTTCGGAATGCGGAAGACCTCGTCGTCGGTCTCGGCGTCGACGGCCACGAGGTCCTGCCGCCCCGGCTCGGACCCGGTCACCCCGGCGTAGATGCGGTCGCCGTACACCGCGACGCTCAACGGGAGCCCCGGCTCGGGCACGCCGTCCCAGGGACCCACGTACTCGCCCTCCCGGGTGAACACCTCGAAGCGGCTGACGCAGCCGGGGACGGGCTCGAGGCGCTCGGGCGCTATCTGCCCCGGCGCCGTCACGTACGGGTGCAGGGCGGTGCCCGCACACGTTGCCGACGATGAGGCGGCCGGCCGGGTCGAGGGCGATGGCGTGCGGAAGCGCCAGTTGGCCGGGGGCCGGCGCCGAGGCCGCCGATCTCCTTCAGGTAGTTGCCGTCCGCGTCGAACCAGACCAGCCGCGAGTTCCAGTAGCCGTCGGAGACGACGACGCCGGCCGTCGGGGAGGAAGGCGATGCCGGTGGGTCCGTTGAAGTGGCCCTCGTCGTCGCCGAACACGGCGTACTCGCCCAGCGTCAGCACCGCCTCGCCGTCGGGCGTGAGCTTGACGACCTGGTGGCCCTCGCGGTCGACGACCCAGACGAACCCCTCGGGATCGACGTACATCGAATGCGGGCCGATGAACTCCCGGTCGTCGCCGAACGTGCCCAGGAACCGGCCCGAGGCGTCCCACCGCGCGACCGTGCCCCGGCCCCGGTAGCGGCTCATCGCCAGCGGGTGCGCGGCCCAGTGGTCGACGTCGCGGGAGATCGTGTAGACGACCCCGTCGGCGCCCACGGCGACGCCGGTGCCCATCTCGAACACCATGTCGGCGGGGGCCGTACCGCGGCCAGTCCTCGTCGAGCGCGTAGGCTTCCTGGGCCTCCGCGGCCGTCGGCGGGCCCCACGCCGCTCCGACCACCACCGCGGCGACGAGCGCCGCCCGACTCGCACGAACTCGCAGCATGACCGCCTCCTTGGCCACGGGTTACAAGACAGTCGGCCTTCGCCGGCCGCGCACACACGGGTCGCGACCCGGAGGGCCGCGAGCTCCACCTCCTGTCCGTCCTGAAGTCGGCCTTCGCCGGCGCGCGCTCACGGGTCGCGCCGGTCGGGACCGTCGTAGATCCAGGGGCGGAGACGGCGGTCTCTTTCTCTCATCGCCTCGGCGCCGGCGCCATGCTCGAGCCGTTCGAGCAGCGTCGTGTCCACGCCCTGAAGCAGGCTCGAGCGCCGCCTCGAGTCGATGCTGAAGGGAACGGGGGCCATGCCCGGACGCTCGACGACCTGGCGCTCGAGGTCGACCGTCAGTTCTATCCGGGGGGCCGCGGCGACTCGATCCGCCAGTTCGTCCACCACCCGCTCGTCGAGCGTCACCGGCAGGAGGCCGAAGTCGAAGCAGTCGTCGTGGAACACCGGCCCGAAGCTCGGGGCGATGACCACGCGCATGCGGCACTGCCGCAGGCGGATGACCGCGAACGCCTGCTGGCTGCCCCGGCCGAAGTTCCGTCCCGCGAGCAGGATCGAGGCGTCGCGGTATGGAGGTTGATTGAGGACGAAGTCGGGGTTCTCCGCGCCGTCGGGCCGGTGGCGGAAGCCGGGGAACGCGTGCGGGCCGGTCCACGACCCGTCGTGAGGGTGGGCGGCGAGGCTCACGTCGCCCCCGTCGAGGTGCACGGCGTGGAGATCGCGAAGCTCCTCGCCGACCGGGGCGATGAGCTCGCTCTCGATGTCCGGCTGCCGGAAGGGCGCCGCGATGCCGGTGTGCCGCACGAACCGCGGGTGTCGAGGCATGGCGTCAGGTTGCCCTGGTCCCGGGACGGTGAAGCCACCTTGCCGTCCGCCGGGCGCAGGAACCGTCGAAGGCCGGGCCGCGTCTGCGTGCAGTCGGCAGAATCATGTCGATCTCCTGGCCTCGTCGGTCGTCACCGGGCTGGTAGATCCGCAGGCGCTCCGCGATCACTGCCTCAGCGGCCGTCGCCGGGCTGGTAGATCCAGGGGCGCTCTTGCAGGTCCCGCTCCCGCATCGTCGCCGCCGCCGGCAGGTGAGGCTCGATCTCCTCGAGGTCGTGCAGGCCGTTCAGCAGCTTGTTCCGCACCCGGGGGTCGGTCTCGAACGGGATGGGGTCGCGCCCCGGCATCTCGATGAGCTGCCGCTCCAGGTCCACCCGCATCCTGACGCCGTGGTGCGACTCGACCCACTCGACGATCTCGTTCAGCGTCTCGCGGGGCAGCTCGACCGTCAACACGCCGTACTGCACCGCGTTGGTCAGGAAGATTGGCCCGAAGCTCTCGCCGATGTAGACCCTGACGCCCCAGGCCGTGAGGGGCCGGGTGACCCCGGTGACCCGCGAGCTGCCGGTGGCGTAGTTCTTGCCGACGATCATGATCGAGGCGGTCCGGTACGCCTCCTGGTTGAAGACGAAGTCGCGCCGCGGCGAGCCGTCGGCGTTGTAGCGGATGTTCGCGAACGCGGTGGCGCCCCGGTTCGAGCGCCGAGGCCGCCGCCGGGCGCGTCCAGACCCTCGGTCAGGTTGGTCAGGGCCGGCGCGATCACGTCGGTGCTCACGTTGTCGAACATGAAGGGCGCGGCCAAGCCCTCGTGCGCCTCGAAGCGGTGCCCCCCGCGCTGGATGTTCTGTGCCATGGTCCCCGCCCCTTTCTCGCCAATCATCGCTGAACGCGACCGCAGGGTCGCGGCGCGGTCTCCCGACCCTCCAGGCATCCGCGCCGTCTACGGTGCCGACTCTTCGCTCGCCAATCGTCGCCGAACGCGACCGCAGGGTCGCGCCGCGGCCTCCAACCCTCCAGGCATCCCCGCGGTCTACGGCCCTGAACTCCTCGCCCGCCAATCGCCGCCGAACGCGACCGCAAGGTCGCGGCGCGGCCTCCGGTTGGCGCCCAAACGACGCTCCAAGAGTCGGCGCCGTTCTACGGCACGAACTCCTACAGGAAACGTGCGCACGTCCTCCTACAGGAACGTGCGCACGTCGGCGATGCTGCCGGCGATCGCCGACGCGGCGACGGTGGTCGTGCTCGCCAGGATGGTGTTCGTGTCGCGCCCCTGCCGGCCGATGTAGTTGCGGTTCGAGTTGGAGACGCACCGGTGGCCCGGCTCGACGTAGTCGCCGTTCGAGCCGTAGCACTTCGAGCAGCCCGACTCGCGCCACTCGAAGCCCGCGTCCCTGAAGATGCGGTCGAGGCCCTCCGCCTCGGCCTGGGCCTTGACCGCGTTCGACCCCGGCACGACCCACGCCGAGGCGATGGTGGACGCGACCCGGCGCCCCTCGACGACGGCCGCGGCCGCGCGCAGGTCGCCGATGCGGCTCTCGACGCACGAGCCGATGAACACCTCGTCGACCGGCGTTCCCAGTATCGGCTCGCCCGGCGTGAGGCGGCTGTACTCGATGGCCTGCCGGTAGGTGGCCCGCTTGTTTGCCGGAGCCTCGTCGGGATCGGGAATCCGCTCGCCGATGCCGATCGCGTGCTCGGGGTTGATGCCCCAGGTGACCTGCGGCTCCACCCCCGTCATGTCGACGGTCTCCTCGCGATCGAAGACGGCGTCGTCGTCGGTGGGCAGGGTGCGCCAGAACTCGACCGCCTGGTCCCAGTAGCGCGCCGAGGGGGCGAACTCGCGGCCCGCGAGATACTCGTAGGTCGTGTCGTCGGGGCTGACCATGCCCGTCGGCGAGGCCATCTCCACCGCGAGGTTGCAGACGGAGAAGCGGCCCTCCTGCGACAGCGCGCGCACCACCGGCCCCGCGTACTCCACCGCGTAGCCGGTGCCCGAGTCGGTGCCGAGCTGCGCGATGGTGCGCAGGATGACGTCCTTCGCCCGGACGCCCGGACCCAGCGTGCCCACGATGTTCACGCGCATGGTCCTCGGCCGGCGCCGGATGACGGTGCCGGTGCGCAGGATGTTCTCGGAGTTCTCGCCGCCCCACGAGATCAGGCCCATCGCCCCGTGCGTGCAGGTGTGGCTGTCGCCCGCGCAGAGCACCATGCCGGGCTGGCTCAGGCCGGTCTCGGGGCCGACGACGTGCATGATGCCGAACCGCGGGTCGGACTGGCCGAAGGCCTTGCTGAACCCCAGGTCCCTCATCTCGCCGGCGAGCTCTTCGTACGCCTGCCAGCCCCATCCCAGCGAGGGGTCGTCGTACCGCTCCGGCGAGGTGGAGACGGTGTGGTCGGGCACGTTGTAGAAGATCTCGGGGTTGCGGAGCTCGACGCCCTCCCGGACCAGCCGCATGACCTGGGTGGGGCTGCCGCCGATGCAGCGGTCCACCTGGAGCAGGTCGGTCTCGCCGCCGAGGTTGGCGACGATGTGGGCGTCCCAGATCTTGTCGAACATCGTCCCGCGCCGTCCCTGCGCCCGGAACCGCGCGAACAGCGACCGGGGGTAGGCCGACACGAGGAGCCCGGCGCCGACCGACGTCCTGATGAAGTCGCGTCTGTTCATGGTGCCCTCCCGACGGGGTTCCGTGCTTCGCCGACCGTCGGCGACCATGATATCAACTGCCGCCGGGCGGCCGGGGGGCCGTGGCGGCCGGCGGCGCCGGGGCCTCCGCGCTCCCCGGCGCGGCGGCGTCCGGCGTCCGGCGCCTCTGCCGCGGCGGTCGGGGCGCCGGCCCTCGGCATCGCCTCGGCGACGGCGATCTTCTGTGTCGTGAGCGCCACGCTGCTCACGCCGCCTCCGTTTCCGAATGGGGGTGGGGTAGAATGGGACTTTCACAGTTGGCGGGCTCGAAGTCGACGCGCTCGATCTGGATCCGGTCCAGGAACGCGAGTGCCCGGCCTGAGTGCGGTCTTCGCCGCCGAGGTCGGGCGCGCGGCCCAGCCCGGGCGCCGGCAGCGGCCCGTCCGCCATCCTGAAAGGAGAGCGCTCAGATGAGGAACAGACGAATCCAGTTGGCGGTTGCGGCGGTCTTCGGCGCGGTGGTGCTGTCGGGGCTGTCGGGCGTGGCCCAGCCGCAGGCGCAGGAGCCGCCTCCGATGGGCTTCTTCGTCACCAGCACCGGCCTCGGTGACGGCGCCAACCTCGGTGGGCTGGACGGCGCGGACGCCCACTGCCAGTCGCTGGCCGCCGCGGTGGGTGCCGGCGACCGCACTTGGCGGGCCTACCTGAGCACGCAGGGCCCCGGAGCCGTCAACGCCCGTGATCGGATCGGGGAGGGACCGTGGGCGAACGCGGAGGGCCTCGTCATGGCCACCAGCGTCGAACGCCTGCACTTCGACAACTCCACCTTCAACTGGACCCACTCGTTGGACGAGAGCGGCAACCAGTTCGCGTCGCGCATCGACGGAGACCCCGACTTCACGGAGCACGACGTGCTGACCGGCACGCAGATCGACGGCACGGCGTTTCCGGAGGGCGACGACCGCACCTGCGGCAACTGGACCAGCAACGGCGAAGGTAGCGCCATGCTCGGCCACGCCGACCGCTACTCGTTCACGACCCCGGGTTCGCCCTGGAACACCGCCCACCCGTCGCGCGGCTGCTCGCAGGACGATCTGGTGGCCACGGGAGGCGCCGGCCTGTTCTACTGCTTCGCCATCGACTGATGGACGTCCGATGAGGGGGCGGCGCGGCGGCGTCCGTGGGTCCCACGGGCGCCCCGCGCCCTGACCCTGACGCGCGTCGGAAGCAAGCAGTTCACCGACGCCGTGAAGGGGTCCGTCCGCTACCGGACGGGCCGGTAGCTCTCACGCAGGCCCGGCGCGTAGACGGGCGGGCTGCCGTACGGCTCGCCGCGGAGGAACTCGATGGAACGGCCCTGCGTGAGGCCGTCCAGCCGGGCCGTCGCGCGCCGGAACGCCGCGAAGTCGGGCCCGTTGCCGCCCATGCCGACGGCGTCGTCGCGCACCGCGACGAAGTGCCCGTAGGAGGCGTAGCGGGCCAGGTAGTACGCCTCGTCGTAGTCGTCGCTCTCGACCGCGTCGCCGTTCGGCAGGTACGCGACCCGCCACAGGCCCACCGGCCGCACGCCGATCTTTTCCACGTAGGGCCAGACCCCGTCCCGGGCGATGGCGTGATACTCCTCGAACGCGCCCTTCCTGATTCGCGAATACTCGAGAACGAGCACGCCGTCGCCGGGCCGCGCGCGGTCCAGCCGCGCCGGGCGGGGCGCCGCGGAGGCCGGATCGGCGCCGCCGTCGACCAGCGCGACCGGGTAGGGTGCCGCGGAGGCCGAATCGACACCGCCGTCGACCTGCTCGTACCGTTCGTCGAGCCCGGGCATGTAGATCGGGCGGGTTTCCGCCAGGTAGCCCTGCAGGAAGACGCCGCCGCGCGATCCCCGTTGGTACTGCCGGCGCGCCGCCAGTCCTTCCCCCGAGGCGTCTCTCAGGCCGCCGTCGCCGCCCAGCCGGACGGCGCCCCCGGTGTCGCCGGCCGCGGCCCCGCCGCGCGTGGCCTGCCAGTGCTCGAAGCTGGCGTAGCGCGCGAAACGCAGCGCCTCGTCCCGGCCGGGCGTGGCGTCGGCCCCCATCGGATAGATGATCTCGAAGTCGCCCAGTATCCGCGCGCCCAGCCGCTCGAACCAGGGCCACACGCCCGACCGGCTCGCGTCGAGCCAGGCCTCGTAGCCGCCCGCCTCGAGATAGGCGTGCCGCATCATGATGACTTCCTGCTGCCCCACCCTCGGCACGTCGTTCCGCACCGGCGTGGGCGCCTGGGCCGCCGCCGTCGGACCGAGCGCGAGCACGGCCAGGCCGACCGCCACGAAGCTGCCGGTTCTTGCGCGACCGACTCTTCATATTCCTGCTCCTCGTGCGGGGCGCGGCGATCATCACCGCCGCCTCAATCGAACCGGGGCGGCTCGCGCATCGGCCCGCGCGGCGGCATCTCCAGCTCCACGCCGCCGAAGGGCTTGAAGAGTTCGTGAATCGCCGTCCCCAGCCCTCTCGCCGGCACTGCCTCCCGCCCGACCGTCTGCGACAGTCGTCTCGAACCACGGATGCGATCGACGTACTCGGCCCCGGTCTCGGAAGACCCCTTCCAGGCACCGGCCGTGCGCCGGGCCAGTCGTACGCGGTCCGCTACGGTCAACTCGCGTCGCGGGGCGTACACGCGGTCGATGGCCGCGCGAATAAGCTCCGACACCGTGCAGCCGGTCGCCCGGCTCCGGCTCTTCAAGAGGCGTCCCTGCTCCTCGGTCAGGTAAACCTGCGTCCGCCGCATGATGTATTCACCGTACACCATGTACGCCGCTCGCGGGGAGCCGCCGTGGCTCGACGTCGACGGAGAGGGTTGCCGCGCGGCCCGAGACACCCCCGCTTGACCTCGCCGCGAGCCCGGCCGTATGGTGTCCGTGACTCCGGCCGAACCCGGGCCCGCGCCGGCGGGCGACACACGAAGGGAAGGGCACGATGCGGATTCTCCTCGCGGTACTCGTCGCCGCCGTCTCGGCCGTCGGCCTGCTCCCGGCCGAGGTCGGGCGGGCCCAGGACGCGGCCTACCGGCTTGTGGCCGACTGGCCGACCCTGCCCGAGGGGGTCTTCTTCGGGCAGCAGCGCGGCTGGCCCGACCAGGCCGCCCGCGACGCCGCCGCGGCGGCCCGGCGCGCGGGCGGCGGCGGGCGGGGCGGACCGGGCGCCCGGCCGACCGCGCCCCCCATCTACGGGCAGGGCATCTCGGGCATCGCCATCGACGGGGACGACCACGTCTACGTCTTCAACCGCGGCGAGCAGACGGTGATGGTCTTCGACCGCGACGGCAACCTCGTGCGGGCCGGGGCCGAGCGCGACATGCACGGCGAGCGGGTGGCCGGCGGCTGGCTGCACTCGGGCGAGGTCGACTGGGACGGCAACGTGTGGGTGGTCGAGCGCATGAACCACCGCATCATCAAGTTCGACCCGACCCTCGAGCGGGCGCTGATGCAGATCGGCGTGACGGGCGAGCCCGGGAACGACGCCGCCCACCTCAACAGCCCGTCCGGCATCCTGTTCACCCGCGAGGGCAACATCGTCGTCACCGACGGCTACGGTAACAACCGGGTGGTCCTCTACGGGCCGGACGGCACGTTCATCAAGCAGATCGCCAAGGGACACGGCGGCCCCGACGACAAGGGCGTCGGACCCGGCGAGTGGGACCTGCCGCACCAGGGCGCGGTCGACGCCGACGACAACCTCTACCTCGTCGACCGCGAGAACCGGCGCATCCAGGTGCTCGACAACCGGCTCAACTACGTGCGCGAGTTCGCCAACGAGGGCTGGAACCCCTGGGACATCGCCATCTCGCGCCGCGGCGACGACGGCTTCGCGTACATCGCCGACCACGCCGGCGAGCGCGTCCACAAGATCGCCCTCGACGACGGCCGCATCCTCGCCACCTGGGGCGAACCCGGCCGCGGCCCCGGCCAGTTCGACTGGGTGCACGGCATGGCGGTGGACACGCAGGGCGCGGTCTACGCGGCCGACACCTACGGCCAGCGGGTGCAGAAGTTCGTGCCGGTGGTGCCGTAGAGGAGACGGGAACCGACGGTATGCAGGACGAGTACTTCGGTGATGTCAACGATTACCGAAAATATGGACTGCTTAGGTGTCTTTCCGAGGTGGGATTCCGCGTCGGCTTATGCTGGATGTACACCCCGTCAGACGATAGTGGACAAGGCAAGGACATCAAATACCTTGACAAGCCGCGCAAGTATCGGTTCCGTGACCCCGTGCTTTTTGATTTCCTGAAGGAGCGCGTCCAGGCGAATCGACGAGCCATACGCGAGCTGGAAGCGGCTTCCCGAGCGCTCCTCCGGCGGGCGGTCTTTTTCTCCGAGCAGTTGCCCGAGAGGCCAGCAGAGCGTCGGCGGTACTTCGAGCGGGCGTCAGCCGCGCTACGCGATGCCGACTTTCTTTTCTTCGATCCAAACGTCGGACTTGAGAGACCGTCCAAGATCTACGGGAGAGAGCGTCTGAAGTACCTGTTTTGGCGTGAGGTCGACACGGTCGCGCATGCACACCGGGGGGCGTCCGTCGCGATCTTCCAGCACTGGCCACGCCAACCACGCCAAGAACTCCTTGCCCGTCTGTCACACACCTTGGGTTCTCGAATGAAGGGGACTCGCGTGTACGCCATCAGCAGTCCTCATGTGCTGTTTCTCTTGGTATGCCGGGAAGCGCACAGAGACGAGTTCACAAGAGCTATAGAGCTTGTTCGCCAAGGATGGAGTGGTGACATGGAGATAGTCGAAGAGGCAGACCGGCAACACGGTAGGTAGCGTCGCTATCCGGTGCAAGCGGGAGAGCTACCGATCGATGAACATGCGCGATGGGATTCGCCCTGTACTGCGACGGCTAGCCACGCGACGGGTGGTCCTCTTGGCGGTGGTCGCCGCGCTTTTCTGTCTGGCTGCATTCCAGTGGCGCGATGCCCGGTTGGGCGGTCTCGAGCTCCTCGACACCCGGCAGTGGTACACCCCCGAGCAGGCTGAGGCCCTGTTCGCAGCGCTCGATCGGCTCGACCCGCGCGCCAGGACCGTCTACGCCTGGACAGAGGTATCGGTCGACCTGGTCTTCCCGATGGCGTACGGCCTGCTCCTCGCCCTCGTGCTGCTCCGGCTATTCGGGAACGGCCGACCCCTCTACCTGCTGCCGCTCGCCGGGGCCGTGGCAGACGTCGTCGAGAACATCTCCATCGCGTTGCTGGCCGCGACCTACGACGGGGTGCCGTCGTCCTGGGCGAGAGTGGCCGCGGTCTTCACGCTGCTGAAGAGCGTGCTCATCCTGGCGGGGCTGCTCGCCACGGTCTACGGCACGATCCGATGGCTGTGGGGCGTCGGCAACGCGCGTGAGAGATGACGGTCAGGACGGAGATGGACCGTCCGCGACAATCGTCTCGAGCCCCGGATGCGCTCGACGTACTCGTTGCCCGTCTCCGGGAATCCCTTCCAGGTGCCGGCCGTGCGCCGGGCCAAGAGTATCCGGTCGGTCAGGCAAATCTGCGTACGCTGCATGTTGGATTCACATACACCAATGCGCCGCGCGCAAGCAGCCGCCGTCCGTCCGACATCGTTCGGGTCGGGCGGGAATGGGTGGGAATACAGCCTCGGCGGCCCGGCGCCGCGCGGGGCCTCACTGTCCCGGCGGCCGCCGGATCTCTATCGTGGCGGTGAGCCACTGGTCGGCGGCGGGGAGCTCCCACGAGGCGGGGCCGGAGGGGCCGGCCGTCCGGTGGCGGGTGTCCGAGACCGCCAGCGCCACCGCGCGGTCGGTGTCGCAGCCGGCCATCGGGGGGCCGCAGCCGTTCTCGGGATCGTCCGCGGCGGTGGGGAACGAGAGGATGTTCAGGCGTTCGCCCGGCGGCACGTCGGACATCGCCCCCGCCTCGCGGACGAACGGGCCCGCCTCGTCGAGCTCGACGAGGGCGATGCGCAGGGCGCGGGAGCCGTCGCGGGTGGTCTCGACCACGGGCGCCGTCACCGTGTCCGCCGACCCGCGCTGCTGGTTCGACGCGCCGATGGGCTCGTCGGCATCGACGTTCGAGTACCGCAGCACGGTGGCCGCCGCCTGCCGGCTGCCGCCCCACGAGAACGCGGCGGCGGACTCCGATCCGTCGGCGATCTTGTAGAAGACGGTCAGTTGACACGCGGTGCCCTGTCCGTCGGCCTGGCACATGGCGTCGTTGAAGCCGCGGAAGCCGGGCACCACCGTCCATCCCTCGGGTCCGGAGGTGTTCGGGTTCCCCTGGGCGCCGAGGATCGCCACGAGGAGGTCGCCGTTCCCGTCCTCCCGGGACGGGACCGAGATCGACACCTCCCCCGCGCCGGCTTCGCCGGTCTGGCCGATCCCGGCGGCCTCGAAGTTGGGCGTCGGTCCGCAGCCGACCGCGAGCAGGCTGGCCAGGACGCCGGCGCACAGCAACCGGCGGGACCCCGCGTGCAGGTGACGGGCCGGCCGGATTCGCATCGAGCACATGAGTGTTCCCCCCTTGGCTGTTCGGCCCCACGATAGCGACACGACGGGGAATCGTCAAACCCGAACCCGCGCGCCGCGGGGCGCGCGGCCCGAGGGTGCCCTTCAGACGCCGCCCAGGGCGCGGGTGATGGTCCAGTACACGCCGACCGCCGCGATGCCCAGCGACAGCGGGACCACCGCGGCGCGGCGGTACCACGGGGCGCGGCGGGCCCAGCCGAGGGCCGCGAAGAGCGCCGCGATCACCGCGAGCTGGCCGCCCTCGACCCCGAGGTTGAAGCTCATCAGCGCCGCCGCGAACTCGCCGCGGGGCAGGCCCAGCTCGGCGAGCACCCCGGCGAACCCCAGGCCGTGCAGGAGCCCGAACCCGAAGACGAGCGCGAGCCGCCACGGCTTGAGCTCGCTGGTGACGAGGTTCTCGACCGCGACGTAGGCGATGGACAGGGCGATCAGCGGCTCGACGACGCGGGCGGGCAGCGAGAACACCCCGACCATGCTGAGCCCGAGGGTGATGGTGTGCGCGACGGTGAACGCGGTCACCTGGGCCAGCATCGGCGCGAGGCGCGTGCCGAGCAGGAAGATGCCGGCGACGAACAGGATGTGGTCGAGCCCCTTGGGCACGATGTGGGTGAACCCGAGGCCCAGGTAGGTGCCCACGACCTGCCGCCGGGTCGGCGGGGTGAGCTCGCCGAGCATCATCGGCTCGGTCTCGTACTCGCCGACGTTCCAGTAGGTGACGACCTCGTCCCCGCGGTCGCGGATGAGCAGCGGGTAGGCGTCCATGACGAGCCCGTAGGCGAAGCTGAAGGTCTCGGCCCCGGGCGGCACCCGGCCGTCGAGCCGCATCACCCCGAGCGGGGTCCCGTCGAACGCGGCGGGGCCGCCCTCGGCGGGCGGCAGGTAGGTCGCGGACGCCGGGGCGCGCTCGCCGTCGAAGTACAGGTGCACCCACTCGGCGAACGTCGGCTCCATCTCGGCGAGCCGGCGGTCGCGGTCCGGGGGGTCGAGCCGTCCCGAGACTTCCAGGCCGGAGAACGGCTCGACCCGCATGAGCAGCCAGCCGGGGTCGTTCATCACCTCGACGCGGAACGTCCCGTCGCTCTCGAAGGCGACGTGCACCTCGGTCAGCTCGAGCTCGTGCGCCCCCGCCGTCCCGACCGCGGCGGCCCAGACGACCGCCGCGGCCGCGAGGGCGGCCAGCCGGCGGCGGGGCTGCGGCGGCAGGGGCTCGCGGCTCACTCTCATCTCGGGGGTGGCGGTCAGGAGCCCGCGCCGATCCATGGCAAGGACCCCTGGAGGGTCGGTTGGGCGGCGAACGGCGCCGCGGGTGGCGGTTCCCGGCCAAGAGCCCGCGCCGCGGGAGCATCGCGCCGGCGAAGCCCCCGAGGCAAGCGCAAGCTCGCGTCCGCCCTACGGCTCGGTCGCGAGGTTGGACTTGTGGGTCCAGAAGATGTCGATCCCGCCGAAGCTGTTGTCCTCGCGGTACGAGAACCAGGTGAACGTGGCGCCGTCCGGCGGCAGCGCCGGGCACATGTCGGCGGCCGCGGTGTTCACGTGCGGCCCCAGGTTGACCGCCGGCCCCCAACTGTTCGGCCCCGTCTGCATCGCCGACCAGATGTCCATGCCGCCCTGGCCGCCGGGGCGGGCCGACGTGAAGAAGACGCGGCCGTCGGCGTCCTGCGAGAAGTGGAACTCCTCGGCCGCGGTGTTGATGTTGGGCCCCTGGTTCACCGGCTCCTGCCACGCGCCGTCGGCGTCCTGCCGCGAGCACCAGATGTCGGACCCGCCGTAGCCGCCGGCCCGCCGCGAGGCGAAGCACAGGGTCTCGCCGTCGGCGAGGATGGCCGGGCAGTGCTCGTTGCCCTCGTCGGTGCTGATGGGGTAGGGGAGCAGCTCGGGCGCCGTCCACTCGCCGCCGACCTTCCTGGTGACGAAGAGGTCGCTGGCGTTCCGGGGCTCGCTCGTCGCCAGCCGGTCAGACTTGAAGTAGATGGTGTTGCCGTCGGCGGTGATCCACGGCTCGCGGTCGTCGCCGAGCCGCAGCGGGTCGACGTCGGTGGCGGGGGCCGAGTTGACGGGCCGCCCCATGTTGACGGGGGTGTTCCAGCGCCCGGTCTCGGCGTCGAACGTCGCGATGTAGAGGTCCTTGGGGTCGCCGGGGGCCGCCCCGAGGTCCTCGCGGGCGCTGCAGTAGACCATGGTGCCGTCGGCCGCGAACGACAGCTCGCCCTCGGCCCACAGCGTGTTGATGGGCTCGCCGAAGTTGTGCACGGCGCGCTCGACCCAGCTCTCCTGCCCCGCCGCCGTGGCCGCCGCGGTCAGGCAGGCGATGACGACTCCGATGCTCCACGCCGCGCCGACAATCCGACTCGTCATGTCGATCCTCCTCGACTCGTTCTCGCTCGAGGCACTGCCGTCGCTCGCGGGGAGCGCCTCGCGTTCGCAAAGTGAGTGGACTCGCGAGAGTAGTACACCATAGAGTAATACTACGAGCATGCGAATAACTACCAAGGGTCAGGTGACGATCCCGCAACGCCTCCGGCTCAAGTTCGGGCTGCTGCCGCACACTGACGTGAGCTTCGAGGAGGCCGATGGCGGCGTGACCATCCGGCCGGTGCTGAGCAAGCGGGCACTCATGGAGGACCGTCTGCGCCGGGCCCGCGGCGTCGCTGCACGGGGTGTTCGAACTGAAGACATCATGCGGCTCACGCGCGGCGACGACTGAATGTTCCTGGTCGACACCAACGTTCTGCTCGACGTGTTCACGGACGATCCGCAGTGGCGCCCGTGGTCCGAGATCGCCCTCGGCGAAGCGATCGGCGCCGGGCCGATCGGCATCAATCCCATCATCTACGCGGAAGCGTCGCTCGCGTTCGAGGCCGTAGAGGCGCTGGACCGCCAACTCGAGACCCTGATGCTCGATCGCCTGCCGTTGCCGTACGGAGCGGCGTTCGAGGCAGCCAGGGCTTACCGCAGGTACCGGAACGCCGGCGGCGTCCGATCGGCGCCGCTGCCGGACTTCTACATCGGGGCCCACGCGGAGAACGACGGCTTGACCCTCATCACGAGAGACGCCCGACGATTCCAGACGTATTTTCCGGCGGTGACGCTGGTTTCGCCCGAGGCGTGACCCTGGCGTTTCCACCGCGCAGACTCTACCGCAGCTCGCGGGGGAGCGCCTCGCCCTCCAGCAGCAGGTAGAGGTGCGCCTCGAGCTGCTGCATGCCGGCCTCGCCGTTGAACGACAGTTGTCCGTCGCCGTCGGCGTCGAAGCCCTCCGCGATCTGATAGGCGAGGGCGCGGACGCGGGCCACGAGGGGCGCCGCTCGGCGGATGGAGACGGCCTCGCTGAGCTGCCGGGCGAGCCCGGCGGCTTGGCGCGCGTTGGCGAGCAGGCCGGCCGCGATGGCGGAGACGTGGCCGGCGTGGGTCCGCAGGCTGTCCGAGGCTCCCTCCTCGCCGGCCGCCCGCTCGAGGTGGCTGACGAGCGCCTCGACGGCGGGGACCACCCCGAACCCGAGGCCGGGGCCCGACGCCCCCTCGGCCGGCTCGATCAGGTGGAGCACGTGCCCGGCGTGCCGCCGCATCGCGCCGTAGTCGCTCAGGTCGCCGGCCGCGAAGTTGGCGTGCAGCACCAGCGTGCCGATCTCGGCCGAGGCGGTGGCGGCCAGGCTCCGTCCCCCCGGTGCGCCGGGGAAGCCGTAGGCGACGTGGCCCACGTGGGCGGGCGCGTCCCCGCCCGGCAGCGCGGAGGCCTCGCCGTTCGGCACGTGCTTCTCGATCATCCGGCGCCGGACGACGCCCCCGTAGACGTTGCCGGCCGAGTCGACGCCGACGCCCTCGGCGCCGCTGTGCTCGATGGCCGTCGGCTCGAGGTCCTCGATGAGGTACTCGACCGACCCGTCGCGCGCGCTCCCCACGCGGATGCCCTTCCTCCACCCCGGGTTGTCGGTGCCATACGATTCGGAGTCGGCCACGTAGATGCGGTCGTCGGCGCCGATGGCGATGCCGCTGGGGCGGCCGAACTGGTACCAGACGTCGAGCAGCGTCCCCTCCTGGTCGAAGATCTGGATGCGGTTGTTGGCGCGGTCGCCCACGAAGACGCGGCCCTGCGAGTCGAACGCGATGGCGTGCGGCACGTTGAACTCGCCGGGCCCCGAGCCGGTACCGCCCCACGACAGGAGGAACGTGCCGTCGGCCGCGTACTTGGTCACCCGGTTGGAGCCGCCGGCGAAGCTGTGCCCCTCGGTGATGAAGATCTCGCCCCCGGGGGCGACGGCGACGCCGGTCGGCTCGTCGACCAGCGGCGGGTCGCCCGCCGTGCCCCGCTCGCCGATGGTCATGAGCAGGTTGCCCTCGGCGTCGAACTTCACCACCCGGTGCCCGCGCTGGTCGGCCACCCAGACGTTGCCCTCGCGGTCGACGTCGAGGCCGTGCGGGAAGTCGAACATTCCCGAGCCCCAGCTCGCGAGTAGCCGGCCCGACGGGTCGAGCTTCAGCACCGCCGGCTCGGTGCGCCCGGTGCACGAGTTCTGGAGGCAGCGGCTCAGCAGGTAGATGTTGCCGTCGGGCCCCTCGTCGGCGCCGATGAACGACGCGCGCTCGTCGTAGGCGCCGGGCACGTAGGGGGCGGGCAGCTCGCCCCACGGGTGCACGCGGGCGTAGGGGTTGGGCAGGTCGTTGGTCGGCGCCACCCGGGTCTGGTCCTGGAGCTGGGCGTGGGCGGGCGCGGCGGCGGCCGTGAGCAGCGCCGCCGCGACCGCGCTGGCGGTCAACGCAGAGAGCCTCGGGTGCCGCATGTGCTTGTCCTCCTCGATTGTCGACGGCCCGCGTCTTCCGGCAGTGCCGGGAGCGCTCCTCCCGGCTTCCCTCGCTGCCCGCTGCCCGCCACCCCCGCCGGCCCGGTCGGGGCCGCGAGCGTACGAGGCTTCCTCCCGGCGGTCGCCCGCCGGCAAGCGGATGTGTTCCGCGCCATCGGACAAAGGTCACTCTGCCGCGAGCGGACGAAACGGCGCCTCGACGCTGGCCCGCCCTGCTCGGCCGCCATGCCGAGCATTCCCGGGGTGGCCGCGAGCGTACGAAACGGCGCTTCGACGCTGGCCCCGGTCGCCCATCAACTGTAACATCGGCCGTCAGCAGGACGTCGTATCGTTCGGAGGAGGAACAAAATGTCACGAGGCACCGTCACGAAGCTGGCTTCCGGCGCGACGCTCGCTGCCGTTCTCGGGGTGGGCATCGCGTCGTCGGCGCAGGAGCCGTCGCCGCTGTTCGAGCTGTCCCGGCGGCCGACGAGCACGATGTCGAACCCCTACCGCCTGATCGAGAGCTGGCCGACCCTGCGGCCGGGCATGGAGTGGGGTGCGGCCATCGGGCTCATCCCCGACGGCACCGGCGGCACGTGGATGATGTTCCGGTCCGAGCCGCCCATCAACTACATCGACGCCGACGGGCAGATCAGGAAGAGCTTCGGCGACGGGATGATCGTGCAGGCTCACGGGTTCTGCATGGACGGCGACGGCAACCTCTGGGCCGGCGACAGCGGCCCGTTCGGCGACGATCCGTCGACGGCCGGGCGCGGCTTCCAGCTCCACAAGTTCAGCCAGGACGGCGAGCTGCTGATGAGCCTCGGGCAGGCGGGGGTGTCGGCGGCGGGCGAGGACACCTTCATCGGCCCGACGGCCTGCGCGCTCGCGCCGAACGGCAACATCATCGTCGCCGACGGGCACTGGCCTCGGCCCTCCACCGCCCAGCAGGACGGCGACCGGCTGGTGGAGATCACCCCCGACGGCGAGTTCGTGCGGGCGGTCGGGCGGCTCGGGCTCGGCCCGGGCGAGTTCATGGGGCCGCACGCGCTGGCGTTCGACTCGCAGGGGCGGTTGTTCGTGGCCGACCGGTCGAACAACCGCGTCCAGATCCTCGACGGCGACCTGAACTTCGTCGACGAGTGGCGGCACTTCGGCCGGCCCAGCGGCATCACCATCCTCGCCGACGACACGATGATCGTGGCCGACTCCGAATCGGGGGCGTCGATTCCGGGTCCCCCGGTTGCGCCCGACGGGCCCGGCCGCTCGCCCCGGAACCCGGGGTGGCAGGTCGGCATCCGCATCGGCAGCGCGACGGACGGCTCGCTCCACCACTTCATTCCCGGCACGCGC
Source organism: Vicinamibacterales bacterium (assembly GCA_963666855.2). Classification (GTDB taxonomy): domain Bacteria; phylum Acidobacteriota; class Vicinamibacteria; order Vicinamibacterales; family UBA8438; genus JAJEEA01. The sequence goes on along the minus strand of CAXXTG010000164.1, from coordinate 5,146 downwards.
CCGGAGGGGATGGCGGCCGACGAGGCGGGCAACATCTTCGCCGGCCTGACCAGCGGCTGCGACGTCAGCCCGTCCGGCGGGTGCCTGCAGAAATGGGTGCCGAGGTAAGGTCCGCGCGGTAGAGCGGCGCCTCCTGCTCGCGGGAGGCGCCGCTGATGGGTGCGAAGGCAGCCGCGGGCGGCGGCCTCCGGGCTACTGCGACCCGTCGTCCGTGGGCGTGGCCGCCGCCACGGCGCGGGCCGCCGCCATCTTCTCGTACTCGGCGTCGTCGAGATAGGTGATGCCGATCCAGGCGTGCGACATCTCGTCGACGCCGCGCGCGCCGAACACCACCCACTGGTCGGGGTCGGGGTTGATGCGGTTGGCGGCCGTGTTGTCCCACTTGGCGCGCAGCATCAGCACCGTGCCCTTGGGCAGCAGCGGCTGCGCGTCGTCGTCGTAGATGTACGCGATCTGCCAGTTGTGGTCATAGCGGTTGACGTTGCTGAGCAGCTCGCGGCGGCCGTCGGGGTAGAGCGCGGTCATCGACATCTCGGTGCCGCGCATGTGCATGTGGGGCCGGAAGCTCTGGATGAGGGCCGGCCGGTCCATGACGTACTGGTCCTCGAGCACGAGGTGCCCGTGGGGCGGGATGAGGATGTCGCTCGCCCGCAGGCGCTCGCGGTGGGTGCCGTCGACGTAGAACTGCCGCTCGCCGGCCGTCACCTTGTCCGGCTCCTCGCCCTCGGGGTAGAGCCACACGCCGACCTCGGCGACCTCCGTCACCGGCTCGCCCACCGGGAAGTAGTGGAGGCTGAAGCGGAGGGTGGCCGGCCCCGGCGGCAGCAGCTTGCCGACGCCCGCGGGCAGCAGGTCCCAGCGCTTGCCGATGCCCATGCCGACCAGGTGGGTCCGCGGCGGCCGTTCGCCCTCGGCCGCCGCCGTGCCCCGCAGCGAGGCGTGCCCGTGGTGGGTGACCCTGATGCCCAGGGGGTACGACGGCTTGAACTCGGCCGCGCGGATGTAGCGGGGCTCGTCGAAGCCCTCGAACTCGATCTCGGGGTTCCACCACTGGTCCTGGCCGTTGGCGAGCACGTCGTAGGGGGTCGAGCGGACGACGAGGTCGGGGGGCCGGCCCAGCATCGCCTCGACCTCCCACGCGTCGGCGCGCGGGAACTCGAGCGGCTCGGGCAGGTCGGCGGGGTCGCCCTCGGGCGCGCCCGCGTCCACCCAGCGGACGACGGTGTCGATCTCGGCCGGGGTCAGCGAGATGTCGTTCTTGTAGTCCTGGATGCCCACCGTCGTGTCGAGGTGCCAGGGCGGCATGAGGCGCCGCTCGACCCGGTCGCGGATGCTGCGCGCCCACGGGCGCGCCTCGCGGTAATTGAGCAGCGACATCGGCGCGATGCCCGCCGGCTGGTGGCACTGCTGGCACGACCGCTGCAGGATGGGCGCGACGTCGAGGCTGAACGTGGGCGCCGCGTCGGCCGCCGCGACCGGAGCCTCGGCGCCGCCGCTCTGCGCGCGGGCCTCGCCTGCGCCGGCCAGCAGCATCGCCGCCGCCAGCCCCGCGACCGCCGACCGACTCCAGCTCCCGAACGTATTCGACTTGGCCATGATCGTCTTCTCCCCCGTGCGATACCGACCGCCGGTCACGGAACCACCGTCACCGGCACGAACCCGTTGGTCCAGCAGCACTGGAACTCGAAATCCCGGATCACGTTGAACGCGAGCACCCGCAGCAGATAGTCGCCGGGCGCGGAGAACGTCGCGGTGGTGGCCACCCGCGCCCCGCCCGCCTCCGCCCAGGCCGCGGGCTCGACGCTGGCCGTCCGCTCCGCGAACGCGACGTCGCCGGGCCCCCGGTGCTTGAACCACTTGACGTTGATGGGGCGCTCGCCGCCCGCCTCCGTGTCGCGGGCCACCCACGCCGCGAGGTCGAGGGGCTCGCCCACGTTCGCGCGCCGTTCCTCCGCGGCGGTGACGCCCCGCGGCCCGCGCCCCTCCGGCCCGTCCGGCGCGAGGCGCAGCCGCGGCGAGACGCTCGACCGCCCCGGGAACTCCCAGCCGGCGAGCTCGTAGGCCGGGCTCGTCAGCCGCCCCGGCACCGAGAGCGTCTGCCCGTGGGAGCGCAGCGTCCACACTACGTCGCGGCTCCCGAAGTCGGCCGGCACCGTCACCGTGAACGCGCCCCCGTGGCGCCGGTCGTTCTCGGGCACGGGCTCGAACCGGGTCGGCTGGCCCCCGTCGAACCCGGCCGGCTCGATGAAGTTCCCGGGCCCGAGGGGAATCTCCAGCGTCTCCTCGGTGTTCACGTTGAAGTAGCCGAACGACAGCTCGAAAGTGCCGTCGGGGTTCCGGTACCACCCCTCGAAGATCGGCACGACGGGGCCGCCCGACGGCCGCAGCAACTGCAGCTCGAACTGCGTCTCGCCGGGGTTGGCCACCCGCCGCTCGGACGCCCGCTGCGCCGCGGCGTCCGGCACCCACAGCACCGCGACGAGCGTGGCGAGGGCGGCCGGCAGTCGCGTCTGTCTCATGGCATTGCCGGTGAGCCTCCGGCGCGGCGGGGGCTCTCTACCTGCAATCTGGAATCATAGCGCATCCTCGGGTCGGAGTTCGTCGGGCGTGAGCCGGCCGTCGCCGTCGCCGTCGAGCGCGCGCAATGCCTGCGCGGCCGACGTGATCTCCGCCTCGGACACCGCGCCGTCCCCGTCCGCGTCGAGCGCGGCCATGAGCGGAGAGGCCGGCCGCGGGGGCCGGCCCTCGCCGCCGGCTCCGGGCGGCGCCGCTTCGCGTCTCCCGGCGTCGGCCTCCCGGTCTTCCGGTCCCTCGGCCTCCGCCGTCATCAGCGCCAGGATCTCGGCCTCGGTGGCCGCGCCGTCCCCGTCGGCGTCCGCGCGGGACACGAGGCTCTGGAACTGTGACGCCAGCTCCGCGCCGGAGAGCGCGCCGTCTCCGTCGGCGTCCATCGCCATGAACGCGGCCGTCGCCTCCTGCGGGGTCCGCGCCGGACCGCCGATCGGGCCGCCCCGGCGGGGCGGGCGCAGCTCGGCCGCCGACAGGCGGCCGTCGCCGTCGCCGTCGAGCGGGGCCAGCGACGCCGCGGCCGCGTCGATCTCGCCGGACGAGATCGCGCCGTCCTCGTCCGTATCGAGGGCGCGGAAGGCCGGGAGCCGGCGCACCGCGCCGTCTCCGTCACCGGCCGCCGGGGGCGGGCCGCCGCCGGGGCTCTGGTCGCCGGAGGCGCAACCGTGCATCCCCACCGCCGCCGCCAGCGCCACCGCCGTGCCGAATGTCAGCGCCCGTGATGCCATCAGTCGACCCTCCCCCCCGCCGAGCGGTCCCGTGTGCGGGCTCCTACACGCGGCCGAGGCCCCAGCCGAGGGAGCCGTCCTCGAGCTCCTCGACCGTCCGGCCGAGCACGATGTCGAAGCGGGCGGTCAGCTCGCCGATCTTCGACCCGGGCAGGGGGTCGAAGTCGACGAGAATCGTCTCCTTCGCCACCGGGTCCTCGATGCGCCGCGTCAGCCCGTCGCGGGCGTTGTCGGGATGGCCGTTGACGAGCATCTGCGACGTGAACACCCGCTCCCCGCCCTGGCTGACCGCGAAGTGGATGTGCGGCGTGCGGAACGTGTTGCCGACGACGTACGGCACGGGCTTGATGGTGCGGAAGTAGTACTCGCCCTGCACGTTGGTGAGGAAGCGGCCGTACCCCTGGAAGTTCGCGTCGGGCGGCAGCTCGTCGTGGGCGCCCCGGCTGTGCCGGTAGTTCTGGTTCGCGTCGCACTGCCAGATCTCGACGAACGCGTTGCGCAGCGGCGTCCCCGCCCGGGTGGTGACGGTGCCGTGGAGGTGCGTGACCTCGCCGACCGCCGGCGTGATCGAGTCGTTGACGATGAGCAGGTCGTTGTCGGTGTCGAGGGGCATCTCGTCGGGGTAGAACGGCCCCTCGAGCGAGCGGCTGGTCGGGGTCGCCGTCAGCTCCTGGGCGAGCGCGCCCGGCGTCCACAGGGCGGCGGCGCCCACCGCGCCGGCCCGCAGCGTGCGCTCCAGGAAGACGCGACGCGGCAGTCCGCGTTCGAGCCGCGAATCAACGCGCGCGAACCGACGAATCGGCTGGGTCATGGTCTTCTCCTCCACGCCCATTATGGACCCGTAGCCGGCCCCGGATATTCCCTCCTATCTTCCCTCCCCGGCCTGTCCGCCGATAAGCGTGGGCGGACCGCGAAGACGATCACTCCCGCGGGGCGCCGCCGCTCGGATCGCCGCTCGGCGCGGGCCGCAACTCGTCGGGCGTGAGCCGGCCGTCGCCGTCGGCGTCGAGCGCGCGCAACGACTGCGGGGCCGATGCGATCTCCGCCCCGGAGACGGCGCCGTCGCCGTCGGCGTCGAGCGCGGCCGTGAGCGGCGGGGTCGGCCGCGGGCCCCGCCCCCGCCGTCGCCGGCCTGCCGGGCATCGCCGCGGGTCCCTCCGTTCCCGCCGCCACCGGGCCGCCCGGGCCGGCACGCCCGGCCGCCATCAGCGCGAGCAGCTCCGCCGCCGAGGCCGTGCCGTCCCCGTCGGCGTCGACCGGCGACAGGGCGCTTTGGAACTCCGGCGGCAGGTCGGCGAGGTCCACCCCGCCGCCGTCGGCGCCCAACGTCATGAATCCGGGCGGCGGCTGGGGCGCGCCGTCGCCGCCGGCGTCAAAGGGCATGAACGCGACCGTCGCCCCGGGCGGGAGCGCCAGGCCGCCGAGCGCCCCGCCCCCGCGGGGCCGCAGCTCGTCGCCCGCCAGCCGGCCGTCGCCGTCGGCGTCGAGCGTCGCGAGCGACTCCGGCGCGGCGTCGATCTCGCGGGACGAGATTTCGCCGTCGCCGTCGGTATCGAGGGCGCCGAAGGCGGGCGTCCGGCCGGCACCGTTGAACGAAGCCGGCGATGCCGACGCGGCGACGATTCCGCCGGCCGAGTTGCGGTCGTCTTCATCGACGTGGCGGAGGGCCGGCGGCCGGCCCTCGTCCCCGGAATTCGCGGGCCGCACGCCCTCCGGCTCGTCCGTCGCACCGCAACCGGCCAGTGTGAATGCCAACGCCGCCGCCGTTCCGAATCTGAACGCTTCCAATAGCATGATCGACTCCATGGGTGATCCCTGGGGAGGCCTTGGTCGAGCACCGTGTTCCCGGC
>CAXXTG010000163.1:0-13481 GCA_963666855.2 Vicinamibacterales bacterium | reverse complement strand
TGGCCCAGGACCGCGCCGGCTACGCCAACCTCTGCCGGCTCATCACCCGCGGCCGGCGGCGGCACGCCAAGGGCGGGTGCAGCGTCACCGCCGACGAGGTCTGCGGGCACGCCGCCGGGCTGCTCGCCCTCTGGCCCGGCGCCCACTGGACGGCCGAGGCCGACGCCGACCGCGACCGCCCGGTGCTGGCCGCGCTGCGCGACGCCTTCGGCGACCGGGCCTGCGGGCTGCTCGCCCGCCACCGCCTCGCCGCCGAGGTGCCGCGGGAGGGGTGGCTGCGGGCGCGGGCCCGGGAGTTCGGCCTGCCCCTGGCGGCGGCGACCGAGGTGCTCTACCACGACCCGGCGCGCCGGGACCTCCAGGACGTGCTGACCTGCATCCGGCACGGCGTCAGCCTCGCGCGGGCGGGGCGCCGCATCCGCGCCAACGCCGGGCACGGCCTGCAGGCCCCGGCCGCCTTCGCCGCGCTGTACCGCGACGACCCCGCCGCGGTGGCGCGCACCGTCGAGATCGCGGCCCGGTGCCGCTTCTCGCTCGCCGAGATCCGCTACCGCTACCCGTCCGAGCGCCTCCCCGACGGCGACACCTCGTCGAGCTGGCTCCGCCGGCTCGCCGGGGAGGGGGCGCGGCGGCGCTTCGGGGGCCGCGTTCCCCCCGCGGTGCGGGCGCAGATCGCCAAGGAGCTGGTCCTCATCGACGAGCTCGACTACTGCGGCTACTTCCTCACCATGTGGGAGATCGTCGAGTTCTGCCGCCGCCACGGCATCCTCTGCCAGGGGCGGGGGTCGGCCGCCAACTCGGCCGTCTGCTACTGCCTCGGCATCACCGCCGTCGACCCCACCCGGGTCGATCTGCTGTTCGAGCGCTTCCTGTCGCGCGAGCGGGCCGAGCCGCCCGACATCGACCTCGACATCATGCACGAGCGGCGGGAAGAGGTGATTCAGTTCGTCTACGAGAAGTACGGGCGCGACCGGGCGGCGATGGTCGCCAACGTCGTCCGCTACCGCGCCCGTTCGGCCGTGCGCGAGGTGGGGAAGGCGCTGGGGCTGCCCGAGACCGCGGTCGACCGGCTCGCCAAGCGGTTGTCCCACTACGACGCCGTCGACCCGGACACGGTGCGGCAGGTGCTCGACGGCGAGGCCCCGGCGGCGGCGCACCTCGTGCGGCTCGCCGGCGCGATCCGCGACTTCCCCCGCCACCTGTCCATCCACCCCGGCGGCTTCCTCCTCGGCCACGAGCCGGTGCACGACCTGGTGCCCATCGAGAACGCGGCGATGCCCGGCCGCACCGTGATCCAGTGGGACAAGGAGGACCTGGAGGACCTCGGGCTGTTCAAGGTCGACCTGCTGGGGCTGGGGGCGCTGACCCAGCTCGACCTGTCTTTCGGGCTGCTGGAGAAGCACTACGGCCGCACGCTGTCGATGGCGGCGATCCCGGAGGGGGACGAGGCGACCTACGACATGATCTGCCGCGGCGACACCGTCGGCGTCTTCCAGATCGAGAGCCGGGCGCAGATGGCGATGCTGCCGCGGCTCAGGCCGCGCGGCTACTACGACCTCGTCATCGAGGTGTCCATCGTCCGGCCGGGGCCGATCACCGGCGGCATGGTGCACCCGTACCTGCGGCGGCGCAGCGGGGAGGAGAAGGTGGAATACCCCCACCCCTGCCTCGAGCCGGTGCTCGCGAAGACGAAGGGCGTGCCGCTGTTCCAGGAGCAGGTGATGCAGCTCGCGATGGTCGCCGCCGACTACACCCCCGGCGAGGCGGACCAACTGCGGCGCGACATGGCGGCGTGGCGGCGCAGCGGGCGCATCGAGCGCCACCGCGAGCGCCTCGTCGGCCGGATGACGGCCAAGGGCATCGCCCCCGAGTTCGCCGAGCGGGTGTTCGACCAGATCCGCGGCTTCGGCGAGTACGGGTTCCCCGAGAGCCACGCGGCCAGCTTCGCGCTGATCGCCTACGCCACGTCCTGGCTCCGGTGCCACTACCCGACGTCTTCACCTGCGCGCTCCTCAACGCGCAGCCGATGGGGTTCTACGCCCCGGCCACCATCGTCGACGACGCCCGGCGGCACGGCGTCGACGTGCGCCCGGTCGACGTCGCCCGCAGCGGCTGGCACTGCACGCTCGAGCCGGCGGCCGGGGTGCCCCCTTCCGCCTCCGGCCCGGGGGGTCGGGGCGGCCGGCGCGGTCGGGGGGCCGGGTCGGCGGGATCGGCGCAGTCGGGGCGGGCGCCCGGGTTCGCGGTGCGGATGGGGCTGCGGTACGTCAAGGGGCTGTCCGAGTCGCGCGACTGGGCCCGCATCGAGGCCGCCCGCGGGCGGGCGCCGTTCGATTCGGTCGCCGACTTCGCGGCCCGGACCGGGCTCGACGAGCGGGCGGCGGGCCGTCTCGCCGAGGCGGGGGCGCTGGCCGGTCTCGAAGAGCGGCGCCGCGACGCCCTGTGGCAGGTCCGCGGCCTCGTCCGCGCGCACGCGCCGGTCCTGCCCGCCGGGGCCGCGCGGGACGCCACCCCGGCGTTCGACGACCTGGACCTGGGCGAGACCATCGCGTGGGACTACCGCACCAGCGCGCACAGCCCGCGCGGCCACCCCCCTCGCCGCCCTGCGGGCGCAGCTCAGGGCCCGGCGCCTCCCCGACGCCCGCGCCGTCTCGGCGATGCGCGACGGGCGGAAGACGCGCTACGCCGGCCTCGTCATCTGCCGCCAGCGTCCCGGCACCGCGGGCGGGGTCGTGTTCATGACCCTGGAGGACGAGACGGGGTTCGTCAACCTCGTGGTCTGGAGCCGGGTGTTCGACGCGCACGCGCTGATCGCCAGGACCGCGTCGTTCCTCGGCGTGACCGGCACGGTCCAGCGGGCGGCCGGCGTCGTGCACCTGGTCGCCGACACGTTGTGGCGGCCCGAGCTCGACACGGGGCCGAACGCGGTCGGCAGCCGGGACTTCCACTAGGAATCAGCGCCGCGGGGACGGCACAAGTTGTTCATGTTCAATGCTTTGCAATGACTTTTTGACTTGATGCGGGGTTCGTCGCCTATGATGAACCGTTTCCGCAGATTCACCCTCGTTTCCAGGAGAACAACATCCATGAAAGACTGTTTCCGAAGCGCTTGGGTCGTGGCCGGATGCGTCGCGGCGATGCTGTCGGCGGCGGTGCCGGCCGGCGCGCAGGACCTCGAAGATTGGCAGGAAGCCGAGTTGCGCACGCTGGTCGCGGCCGTGGACCAGGCCCTGCGGGGGGAGCGCGCCCCCGACGCCGGCGCGATCACCTACCTGCCCAGCTACCTCAAGGGCGCCGAGGACGTCACCTACGTCCCGTTCACGCTGCTGAATCGATCCGGCCGCGGTGAGCGATGCGGACAACGACGTCCAGGACAACATCGCCGCCTACGTGGCCATGGCCGAGGCGGGCTCGACGGACCTGAGCTTCGAGAACGGCTTCTATGTCGGAGGCCGACGAGCGGGAAGGCGGCCGCGTGCGCGTTTCCGGCAACCTGCAGGCTGAGGGCGGCGACTACGACCTCTACATCGCCGTCCGCTACAGCTTCGACGGCGACGCACCGGTGGAGGCATCCATCGATGCCTTCGGGCGGCAAAGGCGGGCAGCCGGTCGTGCCGCCGATCACCCTCCTGCGCGAGCGGGTCACGATTCCCGACCTGTGGAACGACGATCTGCAGACCAGCAGCATCCTCCTGACCCAGGGACGTGCAGCCGCTGCAGCAGGTCCCGACGCCGGAAGAGCTCGCCGAGTTCCCCTACATGGTCGGCCCGACCCGGGTCATCCCCCGGCTGAGCGGCGACTTCGGCAAGCAGGACATGCTGGGCTTCGTGTTCGTCATCTACAACACGGGACATGACGGCGGCATGCCCGACGTCACCGTCGACTACGACTTCTACACGCAGAACGACGGCGGCGAGGACTTCTTCAACCGCACCGCCCCGCAGGCGCTCGGTCCGCAGACGCTGCCGCCGGGGCTTCGACGTCCGGCAGGGGATGCAGCTCGTGACCGGGCAGAACATCCCCCTCGGCGGCTTCCCGGCCGGCTCCTACCGCCTCGAGATCAAGGTCACCGACAACGAGGAGGACGAGGAGCTGACGCAGAACCTCTTCTTCTCGGTCGCCGACAACTAGGGACTCCCGCCGGCGGCGCCGCCCTCGCCGGCGGCGCCGCTCTGCGGCGCAGACTGCCAGTCCCCCGCCTTCGGCTCCGCTTGGCGCCCACCAACCCTCCAGGGGTCCGCGCCGTTCTACGACGCGATCTCACTGACGATCCGGCTTGACGGCGACCGGCTTGCGCCCCGACAGCACCTCGTAGAAGTCTCCGCGGGGCCCGTCGTCGGCGGTCATCAGCGACACGATGGGGACGACGGCCAGGGGCACGAAGAAGGTGAAGTACGACGGGTCGACGCCCTCGCCGCCGGCGGTGAGGGCCCCGACGAGGAGGCGCAGCACGGGCCCCGCCGACTCGGGGGCGGTGAGTCCGGCCGCGACGGCGATCTTGATCGCCGCGAACCAGACGAGCCCCGCGCCGTAGCCGACCGCCATGCCCCACCACGCGCCCTGCTCGGTGGTGCGCCGCCAGTAGATGAGGTAGCCGAGGGCGACGGCCGGGGGGACGACCATGGCGAAGCCGAACAGCAGCAGGTCGAGGATGGAGATCGAGGTGCGGGTGGCGACGTACCAGGCGGCGACCGCCGCCGCAAAGGCGTAGACGGTGGTGGTGACGCGGTACGCCTTGAGCCGCTGCGCCGACGTCCGTCGGCGGGCCGCGGGCAGCCAGTCGTCGACCACCATGGTCGCGCTCGACAGCAGGATCGGGCCGCCGGACGAGATGACCGCCGCGAGCACCGCGGCGAGGGCCACCCCGCCGACCACGGGGTCGATCTCGGAGGCCAGGGTCGTGAGGTTGCGGTAGCCGCCGAGGCCGGCGTCGAAGCCGTAGCGGGCCGTGGTGAGGATGCCGATCAGGCCCGCGAGCACCGACATCGCGGCCGCGATGAGCCCGCCGAGCAGGAACGCCGGGGCGATCTGCCGCTCGGTCCGGGCCGCCGTCGAGTAGTTCGTGTACACCGAGGCGGCCGGCGTGTGCACCGCCGCCGCGAAGAACATCCCGATGACGGGGAGCCACCCCGCCCCCGCGAATCCCCACCAGGCCGTCTCGCTCCGGGAGGCCGCATCGAGCTGGCCGCCGACGGCCGCGGTGACCTCGGGCCAGCCCCCGAGCTGCTCGATGCCGGCCAGGCCCACCCAGAGGAGGCCGACCAGCACCACCGAGCAGTGGATGAGGTTGGTGACCGCCGTGCCCCACAGCCCGCCGAGGGAGACGTAGGTGGAGAAGATGACCGCGGCCACCATCACCCCGCCGAACATCGACAGGGGGGTGAGGGTGCTCAGGATGACCCCGATGACGTAGGCCTCGATGAGGTTGACGACGACGTACTCGGTCTGCACGCACAGGCTCGTGAGCCACTGGCACCGCCGCGTCCCGAAGCGGAGGGTGAACAGCTCGCCGACCGTGTGCAGCCGGAAGCGCCGGTAGTAGACGCCGAAGAAGATGCCGACGATGGCGAGGGCGAGGAACGTGTTGATGCCGTACCACCACAGGTTCCACACGCCGCCGGTGATGACGTCGCCGGCCACCCCGTAGGTGCCGGCGCCCCCGATGCGGGTGCCGGCGACCCCGAACGCGACCATCGCGGTGGACATGCCCCCGCCGGCCACCGCCCACCCCGCCGAGCTGCCGGCGCGGCGGGCCATGAGGCTCCCGACGGCGGTGGCCGCCACCAGGTAGACGACGATGGTGGCGGGCGCGATGGCGTCCATGCGCGGGCTCCTCTCGGCCTCGGCCGGGCGGCGCGCCCGGCCTGCGTCACGCCGGGGCGGTCAGCGCGGCGAGGATGTCGTCCAACGCGTCCCGCGCCTTCGCCCGCATCTCGTCGTCGGTGGCGTCCTGTATCGGATGCGGCACGAACACCGAGCCGCTCGCGATCTCGGGCATGCCGAGGGCCTCCGCCTGCATCCGGGCGGGGCGGACGAACTCGCTCGACGCGACCATGACGGCGGGAACGCCGCGGGCCTCGTAGTCGACCAGGTCGTGCACACTGCACGACGTGCAGGACCCTCAATCGGCGAGGGCCTGGATGACGGCCCGGCACCGCGCGCCCACCTCCTCGCGCAGGTCGTCCGGGGCCGGCTTGGTGTAGGTCGGCTTGCGCAGGCGGATGACGTTCAGCGCGGGGAAGCGCTCGCGGACGAGCCGCTCGACCTCGTCGCAGAAGACGTCGCCGCGCGCCTTTGCGATGTCGATGATGCCCAGCGCGCCCTCGAGGCGGGCGGGCCGGGCGGCGGGCCGCCGCCCCATGGGGGCGCGCTCGTCGGTGGGGTCGAGAATGACGGGAGACTCGTTGTGCATGTCGTTCACCCTAGTGTAGTGTCCGTGATTTCCCGCGTCACCGCCGTCGAGCCGGCCGCGCCGCTCGCCCAGCCGCCGACCACGGCCGAGAACTTCCCGGCGGTGCCGCCGGCCACCGCGATCAGGATGTCGTCGTCGCGGCGGAACTTCGGCAGGGGCGTGTCGAGCGCCTCCGGCGTCGGCCGGCCGTCCGGGCCGAGGAGTTCCGGGGGCAGGGCGCCGGGGACCATGCCCTTGCGGCACTCGTCGTCCGGGAGCAGATCGCGCAGGGGCCTCGCCGTCACCTCCTGGATGCGGGCCCGCAGGTCCGCCTTGGTGTAGCCGTCGCGCGCGAACGTCTTCGCGTGCTCGGGGCTGACCACCAGCAGGACCTCGCCCATGCGGTGCAGCCGGGGGTGGGCCACCGTCTCCATGCACCAGCCCATGCTGGCCCCGAGCGAGCGCGCGGTGCGCGAAAGCTGGTCGCGGATGGCCCGCGGCCCCTCGCCCGCGAAGACGGTGACGGTGCTCGCCCCGGCCGGGAACCCGCGCTCGACGTGCAGGGGCTCCCAGGCGCTCAGCTCCTCGTGCTCGCCGATGCAGCAGGTGAACTTGCCCGGCTGCCCGAGGGTCGACATGTCGACCTCGCCGGGGCGGCCGCCCCCGACGTTGCGCACCAGAAGCTGCAGGGCCCGCCCGATGGTGGCGTTGGCCCGGAACCCCTGCCCGAAGACGTTGCCGCCGCAGTTCAGGCCGATGCGCTGCCGGATGGGTCCGTTGACGACGATGACCGGGGTCGCGAAGTAGGTGGTCGCGAGCACCCCGTGCAGGTTGAACGTGTCGGTGCAGGCGGCCTCGGCGGCGGCGATGACCACCGGCAGGTACTCGGGCCGGCAGCCGGCCATGACCGCGTTGATGGCGACCTTCTCCACGGTGGCGGGGGCGAGGTTCGGGGGGCACGTCGGGCGACGACATCGGACGCTGGGCGGCTGGTGCCCTCGAGCATCCGCAGCACCCGATCCTCGGTCGGGGGGACCACCGGCAGCCCGTCGCCGAGCCCCTGCGACGCCATGAACTCGAACGGATCGTCGTCGACGGGGACGCGCACCCGCCTCGCCCCGAGCGCCGCCGCGCCGCGCCGCACGGCGAGGCGCCGGGCCACCTCGGGGTCGTGGACCTTCGAGCCGCACCCCGGACGGTGGTCGGGCAGGCCGTCCCCGTCGCGGACGATCGCGGGGGCGGCGACCCCGCAGGCTTCCGCCGCGTCGGCGATCAGCGCGGCGAGGTCCCGCTTGGCGAACCCCTCGAAGCTGCGGCGCACGCGGCGGGCGCCGCCGGCCAGCACCAGGGCCGGCACGGCGTCGAACCCGTAGTCGGCCGACACCGCGAGCTCGGCGTCGAGGGCGATGTCGAAGCTCAGGCCGTGCCGCTCCACGAACCCCGCGGTGTCGGCGTCGGGATCCTGCGACACCCCCGCCACCCGCAGGCCGTGGGGCCCGAGGGCCCGGTGGAGCCGTTCGATCAGCGGCGCCGTCAGCTCGCAGGTCGCGCAGTCGTGCTTGAAGAAGAAGAGCAGGGTGGCCCCCCGGGCGTCGGCGTCGCCGTCGAACGCGAGGGTGGCCCCCTGCCGGTCGGTCAACGAGAAGGCCGGCGCCTCGGCGCCGGCCGCGGGCAGGTCGGACATGCCCAGAGAGTTTATCGCGAGACGGCGGTTCACTGTGGTCGTGCGACGACGGATGCGGGATGTTCGCCGAGGCCGCGGCCGGTCCGCCGGCGTCCGGGTCGCTTGCCCGCCGCGCCGGATGCCTGGTAGCGTGGGGGAGTGCGGACAGCCGGTTGGAGCGCCCCCGTGGCCACGCTTGCGTTTGACACTCACAAGGCCGTCAAGGCGCTCTGCGACGCAGGCTTCGACCCTTCGCAGGCCGAAGCGGTAACCGAGCAGATCGGCATCGCTATCGGCGGCGACCTTGCGACGAACGATCGGCGGCGGGTCGGCGGCGCGGGGGCTGCGAGGGCTGCGGAAGCGCCATGCTACGATTCGGGGATGCGACGAAACGTATTGCTGCCGGTTGTACTGGTCGCCGCGACGGGCCTCTTCGGCGCGTGCGACTCGCTCAACCCTTTCAGCCCCGGGGACGACGATACGGATACGCAGCCGACGTTCCCGAATCCGATCCCGAACCAGACCTGGACCGTCGGCGTCGTCGTCAACCTGACCCTGCCCGCCGCGAACGGCGGCGACGCGCCGCTGACCTACAGCCTCTCGCCGGCCCTCCCCGCGGGGCTGGCGTTCAACGCGGGCACGAGGGCCGTCACCGGCACGCCCTCGGCCGCGCAGTCGTCGACCAGCTACATCTATACCGTCACCGACAACGACAGCGACAGCGCGTCGATGCAGTTCCAGGCCAGCGTGGCCGCGGCGTCGGCCGGCGGGTGACTCCCGAGTTCGCCACGCCGGTCCGCGGTGCCGGCCGCCGGCTGACGGGGATGCCGGCCGGGGCGGTGTGCAAGCGGCCGGGTCGTGCCGGTCGGGTCGTGTGAGCGGCTAGGCTAGACGGTGCCGCGGTCACGGTGCCGCCAGCGCAACCGCGCGGTGCGCCGGCCGGGCCGGTCAGGCCGTTTCGCGGTCGCGTCGACCCGCGGGCAAGCCCTCGCGGGGCGCCGCCCGCCGGCTGGTGCGTGCCGACCTTGGCTGCCCGCGGCGGCGATCGGAGCCGTCCCGTTCCTGCGGGCTCACGGTGCCATCAGCAGATCCGCGTACAGGTCGTAGAACGCGTCGACATCGAGGTCGAGCATCACCTCGACGGGCCGGGCGCGGGGGTCGCCGGGGGCCACCCGGGTGGCGCCGCACGCGGGGCCGAACGCCGTCTCGACCGCGATGGGCAGCGTCTCGGACGCCGTCACCAGCGACGGGTCGATGAGCCACGCCGCGGTGATGCAGTCCCAGACGTAGTACGTGGCGGCGGGGTCGCGGGCGTAGCGCGGCCCCATGTGGTGCCGCATGAGCCGGGTGAGGGGGGTGTCGGCCGCCACGATGCGGTCGAACAGCGTCTTGCGCACCGGGGCGTGGTTCGTGACGTCGAGGCCGAACATCGCGGACGGCGGCCCGCCGGCCCGGAGCACCTCGTCCGCCGCGTCGGGGTCGAACCAGATGTTGAACTCGGCGGCGGGCGTCACGTTCCCCGGCACCCGCGCCGCCCCGCCCATGAAGACGAGGCGCTTGACCCGGGGCGCCAGGTCCGGGCGCGCCCGGAACGCCTGCGCGAGGTTGGTCAGGGGGCCGACCGCCACGAGGGTGACCTCGTCGGGCCGGCGCTCGATGGTGTCGATGATGAACGACGCGGCGTCGGCCGGTTGGGGGCGGACGGCGGCGAAGCGGCCCCCGTGCGGCGGGTGCACCTCCGTCGCCGCGTCGAACGCGCCCTTGAACGAGATCGGCCCCCACCGCGCCTCCTGGCGCGCCGCCCGCTCCGCGGTGTTGACGAGGGGTGCGTGCGCGCCCAGGTGAAGCGGGACGTCGGCCGCGCCCATCAGCTCCAGCAGATGCAGCATGTGCTCGGCGCCCTGCGGGACGGTGTGGTTGCCGGCGACCACCGTGACCCCGAGCACCTCGACCCGGTCGGGCCGGCGCAGCAGCATCGCCAGCGCCGCCGCGTCGTCGTTGAAGACGGCCGAGTCGGTGTCGAAGATGACGGGCTCAAAGCCGGGCATCGTTTCCCCTTCCGCCGGGCGCCAGCGCCGCGGCCGGGTCGGTGTGGAAGGCGACGGGCTCGGGTTCAGAACTGCGCATCGGTTTCCCCTTGCATCGCAACGTGCGACGCCGCCGCCCGAACGTCGTTGAAGACGGCGGAGTCGGCATCGAAGATCACGGGCTCGGGCTCGGGACCGGGCATTGGCTTCCCCCTGTTTTTCGCCGGCGACGGCCATCCGAGCGTCGTTCGTTGAAGACGGCCGAGTCGGTGTCGAAGACGACGGGCTCGGGTTCAGAACCGGACATTCACCCCCACCTGCGCCCGCCGGGTGTCGCCGAGGCCGCTGCGGATGGTGCCGTCGAAGTTGAACAGCAGCGACCCCTGGGCGGTGTCGAGGATGTTGTCGGCGTTCAGGACGTTGAACACCTCGAAGACCGGCTCCAGGGTCGCGCCGTTCCCCAGCCCGAAGCGCCGGGCGAGCCGCAGGTCCCACGTCACGAACTCGTTCCCGCGGCGCAGCGTGTTGCGCCGCAGGATCGACCCGTCGGCGCAGATCCGGTCGGCCGGCTGGGCGGCGCGCGTCCCCGGGGCGGCGCACCGCTCGGACACCGGCGACGCCGACAGGACCTGGAACGCGTTGTCGAAGCGCACGTCGCCGGGCAGGGTGAGCAGGACGTAGCCGTTCGCCCCGTGGCGCCGGTCGCGGTCCGACCAGCCGTACTCGGGCGCGAGGTCGGCGGCGCTCGCGTAGCGGAAGGTGAACGGGTCGCGCTCGTTGTCGTCGTCGGAGCGGTCGAACGCGAGGGTGTAGTTGGTCTCGAAGGTCAGCCGGCCCCCGAACGCGTTCCGCCCCCGCAGGCCGAGGGTCAGGCCGTGGTAGCGCGAGCGGGCGCTGCTCTCGGCGACGGTGAGGGTGCCGAGCCCGCCGCCCGTGGGGTGCGTGCCGAGGCCGAACGGTGCGCCGAGGACGGGGTCGTTGCGGTTCACGACGCGGAACAGGTCGTCGGTGCGGGCGTGGGTGAACGTGACGCTGGCGGCGAGCCCGCGCCGAGGTCCCGGTCGACGGCGGCGCTGAACGACCATGTGCGGGGCAGCTCCAGATTGCGGTCGGCGACCTGGACGTCCGGCAGGAACGGCAGCGTCGCCGAACCGTCGATCTGCTCGTCGAGGGCCGGCACCGGCCCGAGGGCGGGGGAGGCGGCGCTGCTGCGGAAGATGATCTGCTGGAAGGCGCCGTTCGTCGTGCGGTGCCCCGCGAAGACGAGCATGGGGATGCGCGCGACGTAGGACCCGGCGTTGGCCCGCAGCACCGTGCGCCCGTCCCCGCCGGCGTCCCACGCCAGCCCGAAGCGGGGCTGGAAGTTGTCGAGGTCGTGGGGGATGCGGCCGTCCGAGGGGAAGCGGGGGTCGTCGAGATAGGGCGCGAAGAAGGCGTGTCCTCCGGCGCGACGAAGACGTCGGGGTGCCACGAGCCCTCCCACCGGAGGCCGAGGTCGAGGGTCAGCCGGTCGTGCGGCGTCCACGTGTCCTGCAGGAAGAGTCCCAGCTCCTGAGTCTGGAGCCGCTGCCGCCCGAGCTGGTCGGGGGGCACGCCGGGCACCGTCGCCGACTGCAGGTAGAGCAGCACCGGCCCCGTGATCTCCGTCCCCGCCGGGCAGACGCCGGCGTCGTTGGCCGAGCCGTCCGAGCACGTCACGTAGCGGTTGCCGCGGGTCGCGAAGCCGATGAAGCCGTCGACCGAATCGAACAGGTAGCGGCTGTTCGCGAACCCCATGAACTGCTGGGCGGCGCCGGTGCGGTTGTACTCCACCCCCGCCTTGACGAGGTGGCGGCCCACGAGGACCGAGGCGTTGTCGAGCACCTGCAGGCGGGTGTCGTACGACGGGTCGATGGGCAGGAAGAACGGCAGCCCGATGCGGAAGCCGTCGGCGAAGTCCATGCCGACGTCGGGGAAGGGCCGCCCCCCGAGCCGGGCGAACTGCGGGGGGGCGGGCGCCGCCGCCCCCGGCAGCAGGGGGCCGTCGTACCAGCGGGGCCGGTCCTCGCGCGCCCACTGCACGCGCAGCTCGTTCGACAGCGTGTTGCCGAGCAGCGAGCGCAGCCCGGCGTTGAACGCGTGCGACCGGCTGCCCTCGACGCCGTTGGCCGAGCGCCCCCACGAGTCGACGTCGAAGGTGCCGTTCACCTGCTCCGCCCACGTGTGGTTGTACTTCCCGCTGAGCTGGTGCCGGGCGTCGAAGGTGACGTCGACCTTGGCGAGGAGCGACCGGGCGTCGTCGGTGCGCCGGATCGGCCCGAACTCGTCGTCGAAGAGGCCCGGCCAGCGGGTCTGCAGGAACGACTCGAGCCGGGCGAGTTCGGCCGGGTTCACGACGCGCCGCTCCGTCTGCCGGGTCTCGGCCGCCGCCTGCTGGTCGTAGGCGAGGAAGTAGAACGCGCGGTCGGGCACGAGGGGGCCGCCGACGGTGCCGCCGAACTGGTTGCGCCCGAAGTCGGGCTCCCCGCCGCCGCGGGCGGGCGAGTAGGCGGCGGATATCTCGTCCCACTGTCCGAAGTAGTGGGCGGACCCGGTCGGGTCGTTCGTGCCCGACTTGGTGATCACGTTGACGAAGCCGCCGGCCGAGCGGCCGAACTCGGCCGTCGCCCCCTGGTTCACCACCACGATCTCCTCGATCGCGTCCTGGTTGAAGGTGAACGCCGGCCGCTGCCCGCCCCGCTGCTCGCCGAAGAACGGGTTGTTGAAGTCGGCCCCGTCGACGATGACGTTGTTGAAGATGCCGCGCTGGCCGGCGATGTTGAGGACGTCGCCGTCGGGCCCCTGCGAGATCGACGCCCCCGGCGTCAGCAGGGCGAGGTCGAGGTAATTGCGGCCGTTGCTGGGCAGCCGGTCGACCACCTCCTCGGCCACCCGCTGCGAGCTCGTCACGTCGGCCGTCGAAACCAGCCGCGCCGTGTCCGGGGCCACCGTCACCGTCTCCGCCGCCACCACCCGCAGGTCGACCGCGAGGTCGAGGGTCTCGCCCACCCGCAGCGCCGCGCCCTCGATGCGCTCGACGCCGTACCCGCCGTCCGCCGTCACCGTGAGGTCGTAGGTGCCCGGCGGCAGGAGCGCCCGCACGAACGTGCCGGCGGGCGTCGTTTCGACGATGGTCTGCAGGTCGGTCTCGCGGTGCAGGACGACGATGACCGCGCCGGGCATCGGCTCGCCGAGCGGATCGCGGACCACGCCGCGGATGACCCCGGTCGTCGCACCGGCCTGGGCCGCCGCGCCGGGAGCGCTGGCAGCGAGGAGGATCAGCGCGGTGGCCGCGACCAGTCGGGCCGGCACGGCATGGTCCCAAGCGGAACGCGGTTCGGCAACGCCCCGGACCGGGTCGTTGAAGGTCTTCGGATACGT
>CAXXTG010000162.1:0-4686 GCA_963666855.2 Vicinamibacterales bacterium | reverse complement strand
CCCCCGGAGCAGCGGCTGGGTGTACGAGGCCTGGACGCTCGACCGATAGCTGGGGTTGAAGCTGGTGAAGAAGTTGGTCGACTCCGAGCGGTTGTTGTTGAAGTTGACCTGGTAGCGGCCGCCGCCCCACCCGACCTCCTGGCTGACCCCGCTGTTCAGGGTCACGGTGTCGCTGACGACCGACACTCCGCCGTCGAGCTGCGTCTGGGACGGGTTGGTGCGCGAGTTGTTCTGGAAGTTGGTGTCGAACGTGGGGCGGTACGCCGCGAGCTGCTGGGCCAGGTTGAGATCGAACACCTGCGGGTTCAGCCGCTGGACCGCGAGGTCCAGGTTGCGCTCGAGGGCGCGGGCGACCGCCTCGTCGAGCGTCAGGTCGATGCGGGGGCCGGCGCCGGGCATCTGCACCGCGGCCAGCCGGGCGCGGGCCTGGGCGATCAGGTCGTCGACGCGGCCGTCGGGCGGGGGCTGGGCTCCGGCGGGGGGCGCGAGCTTCACGAACGCCGCCAGGGCGGCGGCGGCGACGGCTCGGGACGGGACGCTCCACATGACGATGATGCTCCTTCGCGGTCCACCGGGCGGCGGTACCGGGTCGCGGCCGGGCGGTCCGGCCTTCGCGTCGTGATGTCGTGGATATAGACCCGCCGGGCGGCCCGAATCTTCCGCGCCCCGCGCCGTGTTTCCGCCCGGCGCTGACCCGGACGCGCGCACGGGGGCGATGGGCTGCCCGGCGCCGCGCCGGTTCGGCGGCCGGCGGTTGCCCCGGGGGGCGGCGGCGTTTCCGCGGTGCGGACCTCCTATCCGCACCGGCTTCGGGAATGCCCGGAACCGTCGGCGCCGCGTCTCAGGTCCATCCATTCCTTGAGGGCGGTGCGTTGGGCCGGATCCAGGACGCGGTACATGCGGAAGACCATCAGGGTCCGGGTCTTGCTGAGCTCGCTCCGCGCCGCCTCGACCCGGTCGATCTGACGCGTGATGTCGATCTCCTCGACCTGCATGTTGGCGATCATCCGCGACAGTGTCCGTTCCTCCGCGTTCAGTCGACGGTAGGACTCGTGCATCTTCGGCAGCGAGCGCCGGTAGATGCGGTCGATCTCGGCGGCCTGCTCCCCGCTCAGATCCAGCAGAGCCGTCACTTCTTCCGACTGCCACCAGCGATGCGGCCGCCGGCTCTGCGCGTCGGCCTCGAGCGGCACCGCGGCGCCCGCGACGACGAGCGCGACCAGAAGACTGACCCACCAGCGCATCGAGCTTCCTCCCGCGTACTGACGGCGTTCTGCCATTCCAAGACTCTCGGAAAACGCGGAACGTTTACTGTGCGTGTGGATTGCCGGCGAGGGCGCCGAGCCGGTCGATGACCTGGCCGACGGCCGAGTCGGGGGTCGAGGCGCCCGCGGTCAGACCGACGTTGACGACCGGCAGGTCGGGAAGCCAGTCGAAGGTCCGCGTCTCCGCCGCCGGGGCCGGCCCCCGCCCGTCGTCCACGGGACGGTGGCGGACCTCGCGCCCCGACACGAGGTCGTCCGCGTCGGCGATGTGGTAGGTCGGAACCCGGCGGCCCGCGAGCCGGGCCAGGTTCCGCGTGTTGCTGCTGTTGTACCCGCCGATGACGATCATCAGATCGAGCGCGCGGTCCGAGAGCAGCGCCTCGATGGCGTCCTGCCGGTCTTGCGTGGCGCTGCAGATGGTGTCGAACGCCCGGTAGCGCCGGTCGAGCTCGGCGCCGTCCCCGTAGCGGTCGACCATGGCTCCGCGGATCATCTCGCCGATGGCGAGGGACTCGGACATCAGCATGGTGGTCTGGTTGGCCAGGCCGATGCGCCGCAGGTCGCGGTGGGGGTCGAAGCCGGCGGACGCGGCGCCGTCGAACTTCGCCAGAAACGCCGGGGCGTCGCCGCCGCGCCGGATGAAGTCGCAGACGGTCTCCGTCTCGGCGCGGTCCAGCACCACGAGGGACCGCCCCCCGGGGTACTGCAGGGCCTGCGAGGCGGTGGCCACGGTCTCTTCGTGCCTCGCCTTGCCGTGGATGATCGCGGTGAACCCCTCGCGGGCGTACCGGCGCACGTTCTTCCAGACGTTGAGGACCGACCCGCACGTCGTGTCGACGAGCGTGCAACCCCGCTGCTGGAGCCGGAGGAGCATCGACACGGCGACCCCGAACGCCGGCAGGATGACGACGTCGTCGGGTCCGACGGCGTGCTCGCCCTCGCCCGGGTCGCTCAGGAACCGGATGCCGGCGTCCCGCAGCCGGTCGTTGACCCGCGGGTTGTGGATGATCTCGCCGGTGAGGTAGATGGTCCGTTCCGGGAAACGGCGGCGCGTCTGGTACGCGTAGTCGACGGCCCGGTCGACCCCGTAACAAAAGCCGAACTCCCTCGCGAGGTGCAGGTGCAGGCGCCCCATCGTCCGCCGGTGGTCGGCCGCCCGCACCTCGTCCACCAGCGCGCTGTGGTAGTGCGCCGCCAACTCGCCGGCGACCTCGTTCTTCAGCGAGAGTCCCTTGCGGAAGATCCGGACCGGCTGGGCTGCTGCTTCTGTCATGGCCGTCGGGGCGCCGCCCGGCGCGACGGCGCCCCCCGCCGCCGGCTTCCCGGGCATCATCGGGCGGCGGCCGCGATGTCGGGGACGCGCGGCGTGAGCGCGTCGATGGATGCGAGCTCCGTCACCGGCAGGCTGATGGTGGCGACGTCGAGGGTGTCGAGCAGCGCCGCCTCGGCCATGACCTGCTCGAACTCGCTCAACGACAGCGGCGCGGACGCCGCGTCGCCGGTCGACGCGGGGGGGAGTTGAATCGTGCCGCTCAGGGAGAGCGCTGCGCCGCCGGCTCCGGCGCGGGGTTCGGGGCCGGTCGCCAGCGCGGCGCCGTCGCCCGGCGCCGGCGCCGGTTCCACGTGGAGATTCACGAGCTGCCCGGCCATCATCCCCAGCGTGAGGCCGACCGCGGTGGCCGCCGCGGCCCACCGTCCGGGACGGAGGTCCCTCCGGCGTTCGGGAAGGCGGCGAAAGGGGAATGCGAGGATCCGGGCCGGTTCGACGCGGCCGACGGTTCGGGCCAGCCGATGAGCAATCCGCGCCCGCTGGGCCTGAAGGCGGAGAGGGGGGAAAGCCTCGTCGAAAGAGGCGGCCGCGTCGTCCGCGAGGGTCTCGACGAACGTCCGTAGATCGTCGGCCCGGCGCCTGCACAGGGCGCACCCGCGGACGTGCCGGGCGGTCGAGGGCGTGTCGGCGCCGTCCGGGGCGCCCAGAACCGCCTCCAGAAGGCGGTCCTCGGAGGGATGCCGGCGGTCGATGCGGGCGCGCCAACGTCTCAGAAGCGCAGTCATTGCTCTCGACCCAACCCGCCCCGCCCCTGCCGTCGGCCGCGGTCCCGTCACGGGCGGCGGTTCGCCCGCCGGCCCGGCGCGGCGGCCCTTCGGCCGGTCCAGCTCTCCCGGTCCAGTACGGCCCGCAGCTTCCGCACCGCCCGGAACAGGTGCACGCGCACCGTCGACTCGTTGAGCCCCATGATGGCGCCGACCTCCCGCGCCGGCCGCCCCTCGAGATGGCTCAGGATCATGGCGGTGCGCTGGCGCATCGGAAGCCCGTCGATGGCCGACTCCAGCCGCGCCCGCTGCTCCTTGGCCAGCAGCACCGCCTCGGGGGACGGCTCGCGGCTCGGCGGTCCGTCCTGGATCATGCCCTCGCGGGTCTCCGCCGGCGCCACCCATCGCGCCCGCCGACCGCGCGCCTTCAATCGATCGAGACAGGCGTTGACGAGGATGCGCGTGAACCACAGCTCGAAGAAGAGGTCTTCGCGGAACGACAGCAGGTGGGTGAACGCCTTCAGGAACGCGTCCTGCACGACCTCGTCGACTTCGGCGGGGTCGCGGAGATAGTGGTAGGCGATGCGCGCCGCCCGGCGCTGCTGCCGATCGACGATTTCTCCGAACCGTTCGGCCGCCTCTTCCCGGCGGCCGGCCGCGAGGAGGCGCTTCACCTGTCCGGCCAGCCGCGTCTCGACCGCGACAAGCGGCGCCGCGCCGGCCGCCGACGCCGCCCGCCGACGCGGTGCCAGGGGGGACGCGCCGTTCTCCGCCGACGAGTTCAGAAGACGCACGACGGGATTATATTACAGGACGGGACCGCGCACGTCCAAGGGAGCCAAGGCATCGCGGCCCGTTGACGGTCGTTGAGACCGATCATAGAATCGGCGCGGCATCGGGCCGACCCGCGGCCGCGCCGTCGCTCGGCGCGGTTGTCCGGAGAGCCGGTTTCGCACCCCCAGGCGGGCCTTCCCTCGGTGGATCCATTCCCGCCCCGTTGGGCGGGCATGCCTCGTGATTGAGGGAGTGTACGACGGGCCGGACGTGTGAGCCGCAGAACCCGCGAAGACGTTCCGGCGGGGTCGACGGGGCTGCGTGGCGGGGCGGTGGCGGACCGCCCGGTGACGTCCGTCTTGCGGCGGCGGTGGAGAAATGTTGAACCTGAGTGCTGAACAGCGGCTGGAGTCCGTCGGCGTCGTCGACCCGGCGTCGGTTTTCTGGAACCTCTCGACGGCCGCCCTCTACGAGGAGGCCGTGGCGCGCCGCGAAGGAACGGTGGCCACGTCCGGGCCGCTGGTCTGCCGCACCGGTCTCCACACCGGACGTTCTCCGCGCGACCGTTTCCTCGTGAACGAACCGTCGAGCGCGGACCGCATCGCCTGGGGCG
>CAXXTG010000161.1:0-20148 GCA_963666855.2 Vicinamibacterales bacterium | reverse complement strand
CGGCGGCGACGGGGCGTTCACGCGCTACTCGCCCCTCGATCAGATTGATCGCGGAAACGTCGGCGGCCTGGAAGTCGTCTGGCGCCGGCCCGGCGTCGACCCCGCGCTGCGGGAGGCGTTCCCGGACCTGCGGGTCAGCGCCTATCTGCGGTCGACGCCGATCATGATCGACGGCGTGCTTTACGCCCCCAACGCCGTCGGGCTGATCGAGGCGTTCGATCCCGCGACGGGCGGGACGGTCTGGCGGCAGGCGCCGTTCGCCGCCACGCTCCAGGAGGTCGCCGGCGCCAGCACGCGGGGAGCGGCGTACTGGGCCGACGGCCCGGTCCGGCGGCTGCTGTTCGTGCGGGGCGGGTACCTGTACTCGGTCGATGCGCGGACCGGACGCCCCGCGCCCGGGTTCGGCCTCGCCGACCAGGGCCGGGTCGACCTGCGGTGGGACCACCCCCTCGCGGGCGACTTCGACTGGACGGCGGGACCCATCGTCGTCGGCGACGTCGTGGTCGTGGCCGGCATCACCGGCGGGGCCGGCGACGGCGGCGTAGTCCGCGAGGCGGCGCCCGAGGACGTCCGCGGTTTCGACGTGCGCACCGGCGAGCTGCGGTGGACGTTCCACGTCGTGCCCCGGGACGGCGAGTTCGGAGCGGACACGTGGGGCGACGGCGCCGCCGGCTATTCGGGCGACCTCGGGTCCTGGTGCTGCCTGGCCGCCGATGAGGATCTGGGCTACGTCTACGTCCCCCTGTCGGCCCCGACGGGCATGGTCTACGGCGGGCACCGGCCGGGCGACAACCTCTTCTCGGACAGCCTCGTGGCCCTCGACGCGGCGACCGGCGAGCGGGTCTGGCACTTCCAGATGGTGCACCACGACGTGTGGGAGTACGACACGGTGGGGCCGCCGACCCTCGGCGACCTCGTGGTCGACGGCCGGCGCATCCGGGCCGTGATGCAGCCCAGCAAGACGGCGTTCCTGTACGTGTTCGACCGGGAGACCGGCGAGCCGGTGTGGCCGATCGAGGAGCGTCCGGTGCCGCAGTCGATCGTCCCGGGAGAACGGACTTCGCCGACCCAGCCGTTCCCCACGAAGCCGCCGCCGTTCGACCGGCAGGGCGTCACCGAGGACGATCTGATCGACTTCACCCCCGAGCTGCGGGCGGCGGCCCTCGAGGCGGTCGAGAGCCTGGTGCTGGGGCCGCTCTTCACCCCGCCGCAGCCCCGGACCGGCGGGCCCGGCGGCAAGCTGGGGACCCTGACCGCCCCCGGCGGGTGGGGCGCCGGCAACTGGCACACCGGGGCCTTCGACCCCGGGACGGGGACGTACTACGCCGTGTCCCACACCATGCCCACGGTGTGGAGCGTCGCGCCGACGACCGACGACGACGCCACCCTGGCCTGGGCCACCCCTCAGGGGGATCTGCGGGTGCCGACCCCCCGCCCCCACGGGCTGCCCATCACCAAGCCCCCCTACGGGCGCATCACCGCCCTCGACCTCAACCGCGGCGAGCTGGCGTGGATGGCCCCGAACGGCGACGGGCCGCGCAACCACCCGCGCCTCAGACACCTCGACCTGCCGCCGCTCGGCGTTCCCAACCGCCCCGCGCCCCTCGTCACCGGCAGCCTGCTCTTCCTCGGCGAGGGCAGCGACGCCGTCATCGGCACCCGGCGCGGCGACGGAGACCCGTCCGACCCCGAGCAGGATCAGTCGTGGCGGTGGGGCCGCAAGTTCCGGGCCTACGACAAGGCGACGGGCGCGGTGGTCTGGGAGACCGAACTCCCGGCCGGCACCACCGGCGGTCCGATGACCTATCTGCACGAGGGCCGGCAGTACATCGTCGTCGCGGTCGGCGCCCGCGGCGAAATCCCCGAGTGGGTCGCCCTGGCCCTGCCGTAAGCGGGGGATCGTTCCGGCATCGTGGGGGTGCGCGGGTCGACCCGGCCGAGGCGGGCTCGGGCCCGGGCCTAAAGGGTGCACGCGATCGCCCGCTTTCTCCGCCGGCTGGGGGGGGGGCGGCGGCGGGCCGGCGATGGCGGCGCGGCGCACGGGCGACCGCCCTCCGCCGGCCCCCGCGTCTTCAGGGCTCGGCGAAGTGGAAGTCGGCCGGTCCGTCCCGGCGCGCGAGCAGCACCGCGTCGGCCTCCGCGTGCGTGTACCACGCGTGGTGCGCCCCCGCCGGGATGATGACGTAGCTGCCGGCGGCGGCCGTGCGGCGGGTGCCGTCCATGACGATGTCCACCGCGCCCTCCAGCACGACGACCGTCTCGGTATGCGTGTGCCAGTGCATCGCGAACGCCGATCCGGCCGGGAACCGCGCGAGGTAGGTCGGGCCGCCCGTCTCCGGGTCGGTGGCGATCGGCGCGTTGCGGAGGCCGGCGGGGAAGCCCGGCCTGTCGGTCGGCGGTCCCCAGTCGGCCGCCTCCCAATGCAGCACGAGCGGCGTCACCCCGTGCTCGACCTCCTGGGCGGCGGCGGGCGGCGCCGCCAGCGCCAGCGCGGCGGCGAGGGGGCGGAGTGCGATCTGCTTCACGATTCTCATCCTCGGAGCTGATTCGTTTCGGCGGCCAGCCTACCGCCTTCGTCCGCGGACGCGCAAACGCCCCCCTCCGGAAGCGGGCGTTCCCGACCCGGCCGCGCGCGCCCGGAACCGGCGTTTCTGGATGCGCGGCTTTTGGTGTATCGTGTTGAGCGTGACACTTCAGAACGTGGATAGTCTCGTAGAGGCGGTCCGGCAGCGGATCCAGACGGAAGGGCTGCGGCCCTTCGCCCTCCGGACCGGGATTCCCCTCGGGCAGCTCCGCAGCGTCGTGCAGGGCCGCGCCTCGCGATACACGACCCTGGAGTCGATTGCGGCGGTGATGGGGAAGCAGTTGTTCATCGGCCCCGCCGAGGACGGCGGCGCGGCGGCCCCGCAGTTGCCCGAGGAGATCACCCGGGCGCTGCAACTGCCCTCGAACGCCAGTGTCGTCGACGCGGTGGGCCAGATCGAGAAGGACGCCATGGCGTCGCAGCTCCGCGACGGGATGCGGACCGTGCGGGAGTTGACGCAACGCGCGGCGGCGGCGGCGGAGCTGCTGCCGCGCCTGGCCGAGGACTCGCCGACGCCCCGCATGATGCCGTTCGCCGAGCGCGTCCGGCTGAAGGCGGATACCGGCGAGGTCGAGTTCGACGAGGCGACCCACCTGTCGATTGCGGTCGCCGAGGAGGCGCTGCCGGCATGGGCGCGGCCGGACAGACTGACCTGCGTCCGGGCCGTGGGCGATTCGATGGAACCCACCGTCTGCGACGGGGACCTCGTCGTCGTCGACAAGGACCGGCGCGCCTTGGTGGAGGGTGGGCTCTTCGCCGTCCGCACCGCCGACGACCTCATCGTCAGGCGTGTGCGGCGGCTCGGGGACCGCTGGAACCTGGTCGCCGACAACCCGGAGCACCACCCGACGGCCATGACCGCGAACGACGTGGTCGCGGGGCGGGTGGCGTGGTGCGGCCCGCACGGCGACGCCGTCGCCTGAGGGGCCCGCATCGCCGGTGCCGCCGCGTCAGTGCGCGCGCCGTTTCGCGCGGCCGCCCTTGGGGGCGTCGCGGGCCGGCGACGGCCGGGGGACGTCGGCCGGCCAGCCGACGGTCTCCGGCCAGTTGTCGCTCAGGAAGCGGAGCGCCCGGTCGACCCGCCTGGTCGTTATCGTTCCGCCCCGCTGTAGCCGGGCCACCGTGTCCCCGCTCCCCGTCGCATGGCGGGATACGGTCGAGACGCTACGCCCCGTGTGCTTGGCGAACAGTTCCGTCAGCGAAACCAATCGGTCGGCTGTGCCATACATTGCATGGGCAGAGTGGCACGACGACGGCCGGGCGGCAAGCCCTTTCGGGTCTTGTGCCTGAATTGTCACGACGTTGGCCGAACTTGTCGCGCAATTGGCGCATTCAGCGCACTTCGGCGTCCACGGCGTCCTCGCCCTCGGAGCGCGCGATGATCGCGGCGCCGCACGAATCGCTGAAGATGTTGATGGCGGTGCGGTACATGTCGAGCGGACGGTCGATGGCGAGCATGGCGAGGACGATCGCCTCGGCCTGCGGGTGGCCGCCGAGCCCGATGGCGTCGAGCACGATGAAGATCACCACCAGGCCGGCCGACGGCACGGCGGCCGCGCCGATCGACGCGAGCAGCGCCGTCAACACCGCGACCACCTGGGCCCCCAGCGACAGGTCGAAGCCGATGACCTGCGCGATGAAGAGCGCCCCCACGCACTCGAAGACCGCGGTGCCGTCCATGTTCACCGTCGCCCCCATCGGCAGGACGAACGACGACACCTTGTTCGACACCCCCACCCGCTCCTGAACCGTCCGCATCGTCACCGGCAGCGTCGCGGCCGACGAGCTCGTCGAGAACGCGATGAGCAGCGGGTTGCGCATGTTCTTGAAGTGGATGGCGGGGGAGATGCGCGCGATCACCATGAGCACGATCGGCAGGGTGACGAAGAGGTGGATGCTGAGCCCGGTCCCCACGGTCAGGAAGTACCGGATCAGCGGCGCGAACGACTCGAACCCGGTGGTGCCCACCATCCGCGTGATGAGCGCGAACACCCCGATGGGGAGCAGCTTGATGATGCCCGAGGTCAGGGCGACCATCACCTGGAAGAACGCGTTGAAGAACCCGACCAGGGTGCCGCGGGCGCCGTCCCCCTTCAGGGTGGTGATGGCGGTCCCGAGGAGGATGCTGAAGAAGATGATGGGCAGCATGTCGCCCGCGGCGGCCGACGACAGGACGTTCGTCGGCACGATGTCGAGGAGCAGGTCGACCCCCGACGTGGGGATGTTGAGTTCGGGCAGCTCGCCGCCCGCGTCGGCGTCGCCCAGGTTGGCGCCGACCCCGGGCCGGAACAGGTTGACGACGATGAGGCCGGTCGACGCGGCCAGGAAGCTCGTCATCAGGTAGTAGCCCATCGTCTTGCTGAACAGGCGCCCGATGGCCCGCCCGCCGCCGATCGAGGCGACCCCGGAGACGATGGAGGCGATGACGAGGGGGACGATGATCATGCGCAGCAGGCGCATGAACAGGTCGCCGATCCAGCCGACGGCGTTGGCCCCGCCTTCTCCGAAGATCAGGCCGGTGAGGGCCCCGAGGAGCATGGCGCCGAGCACCTGCCAGTGGAGCTTGAGATACCAGATCCGGTCTTGGTTGATGTCCATGGTCTCAGGGGCGGCCGCGGGAAGCCGCGGCGGTGACGGGTGACCAGTCGCGGGCGCGCCGCTCGGCCGCGGCGACCTCGCCGGGCGTGAGCCGGGTCGCGACGACGGCGCGCGCCCGCAGCAGGCTGCCGCGCGCCGGTTCGGCCGCCTGCGCGGCCGCGAGGGTGAGCCACAGGTACGCGGCGGCCGGATCCTGCGGCACGCCGTCGCCGTTGGCGTACATGACGCCGAGGTTCTGCTGCGCGGCCGGATCGCCCTGGTCGGCGGCGCGGCGGAACCAGCGCGCCGCCTCGGCCGCGTCCCGCGCGACCCCGGCCCCGGTATCGTAGCTCATCCCCAGGTTGAACTGCGCCCGCACGTGGCCCTGCTCGGCCGCGAGGCGGACCAGGCGGACCGCCTCCGCGGGATCCCGCGCGACGCCCCGGCCGTTGAAGTACAGGTTGGCGAGCGCGAACTGCGCCTCCGGGTAATCCTGGTCCGCCGCCCGCCGGATCCAGCGGACGGCCTCGGCGTCGTCCTCCGGCACCCCGGCGCCGGCGTCGTAGAGATAGCCCAGCGTGACCTGGGCGGCGGGGTCGCCCTGCACCGCGGCGAGGCGGTACCAGCGGGCGGCGAGGGCGGGGTCGCGGGCGACGCCCGAACCGGTCTCGTACATGCTGGCCAGGGTCACCTGGGCGGCGGGGTTGCCCTGGGCCGCGGCCATGCGCACCCAGTGCGCGGCCCGCGTCCGGTCCCGCGGCACGCCGCGCCCGTTGTAGTGCAGCCGGCCGAGGTTGAACTGCGCCTCGGCGTGGCCCTGGTCGGCGGCGTGGCGGAACCAGCGGGCCGCCTCGGCGTCGTCGCGGCCGACGCCGGCCCCGCGGGCGTACAGCCGCCCCAGCCGGAACTGCGCCTCCCAGTGGCCCTGGTCGGCGGCGCGGCGGAACCAGCGGGCGGCCTCGGCGTCGTCCTCGGGCACCCCGAGGCCCGCGTCGTAGCGCACCCCGAGGCCGTGCTGGGCCCCGGCATGCCCCTGGTCGGCCGCCCGCCGGTACCAGCGGGCGGCCTGGGCGTCGTCCCGGGGGACGCCGGTGCCGGTGACGTGGAGGCGGGCGAGGTTGAACTGCGCCGCGGCTTCGCCCGCCTCGGCCCGGACGCGCAGCTCCGTGACGTCCTGCTGGGCGTGGACCGGCTCCGCGGGGAGGACGGCGCCGGCGCCGGCGATCAGGCGAAGCAGCGCAACGAGCGCCGCCCCGGTGCCCGCGCCTGACGTCCGCGACCGCGGATGCTGCTGCAAGTGCCTATCTCGCGGCGGGGAGCGTCGTGGTGTCGACGATCCCCGCGCCTTCCTCGACGGTGATCAGCCGGCCGGCGGAAACCGCGCCGAGGCGGTCCACCCGGCCGCTCGGCCACGTCACCACGACCGAGTCCGCCCGCGTCCGCCCGCCGAGCCCGAAGGTCACCGGCAGCTCGCTCTGCGACAGGTAGCTCGAGCCCGTCTTGACCAGTTGCCACCGCGCGCGGCCCCCCGCCGTCACGTCGATGCGGGCCCCGATGCCGTCGCGGTTCGAGGCCGTCCCCAGCGTCCGGATTCGCAGCAGGCGGTTTTCGTTGCCCCCGTCGTTGCGGAGCAGCCGCGGCGGCCCGCCGTTGGCGGTCACGATGACGTCGAGGTCCCCGTCCCGGTCGTAGTCCGCGTAGGCGGCCCCGCGCCCCACCTGGGCCGCCGCGAGGGCGGTGCCGGGGGCGTTCACCTCCTCGAACCGCCCGCCGTCGTTGCGGAAAAGCTGCGGCGGCTGCGCGTAGGTGATGCGGGCCTGCACCCGTTCGACGTCGTCGGCGACGTGCCCGTTGGCGGCGAAGATGTCGGGCCAGCCGTCGAGGTCGAAGTCGAAGAAGAAGCAGCCGAACGTCAGCGTCAGCAGGGTCGCCCGGCCGATGGCCGAGCGCGGCCCCTCGTCGATGAACAGGCCGTTGCCCTCGTTGTGGTACAGGGCCATCATCTCGGTCGAGAAGTGGCCGATCACGAGGTCGGGCCGGCCCGAGCCGTCGTAGTCGGCGGCGTCGACCCCCATCCCCGCGCGGGCCACCCCCGCGTCGCTGAACGCCACCCCCGCGAGGACCCCGATGTCTTCGAACGTGCCGTCGCCGCGGTTCTCGAAGAGCTGGTCGGGCTGGGTGTCGTTGGCCACGAACAGGTCCATCCAGCCGTCGTCGTTGTGGTCGAGCATGACGACGCCGAGCGCCTTCGACGAGGGCGCGCGCAGGCCCGCCGCGTCGGTGACGTCCTCGAACGTGGCGTCGCCCCGGTTCCGGTACAGGGTGCCGCTCCGCCCCTGGTACGACTCGGGCGTGCAGTAAGACTTCTCGTCGCCGGTCAGCGAGCAGAACAGGTCGGTCTCGGGCGTCCAGTGCACGTAGTTGCCGACGAACAGGTCGAGGTGGCCGTCCTCGTCGTAGTCGAACCAGAGGGCGGCGGTCGAGAACCCCGGGTCGCCGACCCCCGCCGCCGCCGTCACGTCGGTGAACGTGCCGTCGCCGCGCCCCTTGAGCAGCCGGTTGGGCCCGAGCACGGTGAGGTAGACGTCGACGTGCCCGTCGTTGTCGAAGTCGGCCGCGGCCCCGCCCAGGCCGTAGAGGGGGACGTCGAGCCCCGAGCCCCGGGTGATGTCGGTGAACGTGCCGTCGCCGTCGTTGCGGTACAGCGCGGCGTGCGTCTCCGGCCCGCCCCGCCGCGGCCACGCGGTGCCGTTGACGAGCAGCAGGTCCTGCCACCCGTCGCCGTCGACGTCGAGCCACAGGGCGCCCGAACCGAACGTCTCCGGCATGTACTTGCTGCCGAAGGCGCCGGTGTTGTGGGTGAAGCGGATGCCGGCCGCGCCGGTGACGTCGGTGAAGACGACCGGCGTGTCCGCCGCGAGGACGAGGGCCGGGACCGCGGCGAGGCTCAGGGTCAGAAAACGGGTCATGGCGTCAAGGTCGAATACGGTGGGGTCGGCGTCGGAGTCCGAGGGAACGGATCGTCATGTCAGCGGCCGAGTACGGCCGCCGTCGAACTCGGCGGTCGGTAATCGGGCCGTCGCGTCAGGGCCGGATGCGGCCGTGGCCCGGCGGTCGGTCGTCCGGTCATCGCGTCGGGGCCGGCTGCGGCCGCGGGCCCGGCGGTCGGCAATTCGGTCATCGTGTCAGGGGGCGGCCGGCCGCGGGTCCGGGTGGCGGTGCTCGTGGATGGCCTGCCGTTCGTTGTTGTCCTCGGGCGAGGCGCGGCGGAACCCGCCGGTGATGGCCTGGGCCGCCTCGTCCGCCTTGAACCGTTCGTAGAGGGCGCGCTCGCGCATCGCCTCCTCCCGGTTCCCCGCGCCCTGATGGGCGAGCATCAGATTGTAATGGGCGGCGACGTCCTCGGGATCGATGCGGAGCACCGCCTCGTAGGTGGCGATGGCCGCCTCGTACTGCCGGTCGAGGAACTGAAGCCGGCCGATCTGGCCGAGGACCACCCGGTCGCGCGGATACTGCCCGCGCGCGACAGCGAGATGTCGCAGCGCCTCTTCGTAGCGGCCGAGGGCCCGCAGGGCGGTGCCCAGGAAGAAGTGGGCGCGGGCCAGGTCCGGCTCGAGGGCGAGGGCCTGCTCGAGCAGGGGGATCGCCGCGTCGACGTCGCCCTCCTGCAGCCGGGCCCGCGCCGCGTTCACCGGCCCGTCGGGATACCCGGGGTCGATCGCCATCACCCGGCGGAACGCCGCCTCCGCCCCGCGCAGGTCGCCCTGCAGCAGCAGGCCGATGCCATAGTCGTTCCAGCGCCCCCGCTGCCGCGCGTCGCCCGGCGGCGATACCGGTGCCGGGGGCGGCGGCGCGTCCGCGTCGATGACCGTCAGGGTCGCGGTGGCTTCCGCCATCACCGTGGTGGGGATGTCGGGAATCGCCTTGACCTGCCCCGACACCCCGCTCGTGTCGCCGGTGAACACCCAGCGTCCGTCGTCGTGGGCGCTCGTGACCGACGGCGCGGGGTCGGCCGGGTCGCGGACGCCCGCGTACGCCCACTGGGTGAACCACCACGCGAACTTCCGGTAGTTGACCTTCGCGCGCAGGGTGATGCGGTCGCCGGCGTCCTCGGGGATCTCGAGCCGGTAGTGGACGGTGTCGGCCGCGCCGGGGGGGATCAGCCGCACGTAGGCGACGGAGCGGGTCGCCCAGGCGTTGCGCTTGTTGATGGGGTTGCCGTGCTCGTCGAGCTGCAGGCTGCGGTAGAAGTGGGCGCCGGGGTCCACCGGCCCGCTGCCCCCGTCCGCCGCCGCGCCGCTGTGCAGGAGCACGCGGCCCCGGTCGTCCACCGCCTCGAGCTCGACCCACACGTCGAAGGCGTCGACGGTGCCCCCGGGGAAGAAGTGGCCGACGTTGCGGGTGCGGACCACGACCTCGAGGCGCACCGACTCGCCGCGCCGCACCGCCACCGGCGTCAGGTCGAGGGGCGCGACGACCTCGGCCGGGGCCGGGCCGCCCGGCAGCCGCCTGGCGGCCCCGAACTGCAGCGACTCTTCGCCGACCGCGAACGTGCTCGACAGGGCGGGGTCGCCCCCCGGCAGGACGGTCGCCGCGGGCCGCGCCGCGTCGGCCACGCGGGTGATGCCGAAGACGTCGATCGAGACCTGCCCGGCCCGCAGGAAGTCCTGCACCGCCTCGAGCTGCGCCTGGTCGCGGTTGACGAACGGCAGCGCGGTGTTGGCGCCGGGGAAGCGGTGCGACCGCACGTAGCCGTCGCGGGCGGCGGGGTCGTCGGACCGCACCAGGGGCATGTGGCACGAGCTGCACGTCTGCGGCGTCTCGGGGTAGTAGAACGACCGCGCGCCCTGCCCCGACACCCCCGACGCCTGCCAGTTGTCGTACTCGTTGAACCCCCGCACCCACCGGTAGTCGTTGACCGGCAGGTCGAGATGCACCTTGTGGCACGACGAGCAGAACTCGGCGCTCTGCTCGGTGTGGAACGGCTTCATGAACGTGTCGCGGTGGGGCGTCGGGGCGAGCCGCAGCAGCAGGTCGTGGACGCCGCGCAGCAGGGGGTGCTCGCTCGCCGCGAGGTCGTGCAGCGGGGGGTACTCGATGGTGAAGTCGCCCTGGCCCATGGTGCTGCCGACGTGCACGATGGAGTGGCACGACGTGCAGCCGAGCCCCGCCTGCGCCTCGGGGGTGTCGATCTGCTCGACGATCGGCGTGTCGAAGCGCCCGTTGAAGAACACCGCGTGGTCGTGGCAGCCGGCGCACCACTTCGACGGCCGCGTGCCCACCACCTCCTGCATGTACTCGATGGACCGCCGGTACCACTGGTTGTTGAACGACGAGAAATGATGGGCCGACGAGTTCCACTGCTCGTAGATGTCGGCGTGGCAGCGGCCGCAGGTCTCGCTGGTCAGGAAGAAGTCGGCGGGAATGGTGCCGCCGGTGTTCGTGGTGGCCGACGACGGCGCGAACGGGCTCGCCGCGCCGGCCCCCTCCTCGTCCATGGTCGCGGGGGGGCGGACGGGGTTCTCGATGCGGTGGGTTTCGCGCCACTCGGCGTCGCGCGCCGCGCGCAGGAAGGGCGTGCTCACGCCCGCGGCGGCGGCGGCGACGAGGGCGACGCGGAGGGCCCGGGTCCACGCGGGCGTCCGGGCCGCGGCGCGCCAGAGGTGGATGCCCCAGAAGATCGCGCCGACCGTCGATACCGCCACATGGACCTGCAGCAGCCAGGCGTTCTGCCGGGTGGCGCCGACCGCCGCGACCGCCAGCCCGAGGGCGAGCCCCGCCGCGAGCAGGCCGACCCCCGCCGCGGCCGTGGGGTCCCCTCTCCAAGGGCGCCGCCACGCCTCCCGGACCAGCGCGCCCACCAGCACCAGGCCCAGCAGCGGATGAAGGCCGACGGCGGCGAAGTACGCCAGGGACGCGGACGGCGCCGCGGCCAGGTAGACCGCGCTCAGGAGCAGGGCGACGAAGCCGGCCGCCGCCGGCGGGGACACGGGCATGCCCTCTCATCGTAACGCAGGAACCGGCGGCGCGGGGGGGCCGCCGGGCCGGCCGGGCCGGGCGTCCCCCGGCGCCGGTGGTAGAATTGCCCGCGATGCGTGCGCCGCGAGTCGTCTCCCCGCGCCTCGTCTGGGCCTGCGTGCTGGCCGCCGCGGGCGCCCTCGTCCTCGCCGCGCCCGCCGACGAGCGCGAGTGGTTGGCCGGCGACTCGCACATCCACAGCCACTGGAGCGTCGGCTACGACTACCGCACGAGTCCGCCGACGCCGATCAAGGCGCGGGACGCCCTCTACTCGACGCCGCGGAACGCGGCGATGGCGCGGAAGTTCGGCCTGCGCTGGATGGTGACGACCGACCACGGCGGCCCGAACCACGCCAAGCTGAACCTCGAGCAGGCGTACCGCGAGCTGACCCTGTCGCGCGAGCTCGTGCCCGAGGTGCTGCAGTTCTACGGCCTGGAGCTCAACATGCCGGGCATGGATCACCACACTCTGATCATCCCGCGGGCGGAGGACGAGGCGCGGGTGCTCCACGAGATCGAGAGCCGGTTCGACGCCAACGAGGACTGGGCGCTGCCTCCCGACCCGCGCCGGCAGTCGGCGGCGCTGCGGCGGCGGGCGCTGGCCCACGTGCAGGGGCTCGAGCGGCCGCCGATCCTGTTCGCGAACCATCCGTCGCGGTCGGCGCCGGCGATCGGCCGCTACGGCCGCGACGAGCCGTGGGAGCTCCGCGAGAACAACGATCTCGCGCCCGACGTGTACCGCGGCATGGAGGGGGCGCCCGGCCATCAGGCCGCCACCCTCACCGACCGGAACACCATGGTGTACCGCGGCGCGTACTGGAACCCCGGCGCGCAGACCCTGGGCGGCTTCGACCAGATGACGGCCGTCGTCGGCGGCCTGTGGGACGCGCTGCTCGGCGAGGGGCGCCGGTTCTGGATCGTGGTCTCGTCCGACTCGCACTTCCACTACACCGAGCCGGTGCGGGCCGGCAGCGATTTCTGGCCGGGCGAGTTCCACAAGACCTGGGTCCACGCCCGCCCGACCTACGACGACATCCTCGACGGGCTCCGGCAGGGCCGCATGTTCGCGGTCGC
This sequence comes from Vicinamibacterales bacterium, assembly GCA_963666855.2. Classification (GTDB taxonomy): domain Bacteria; phylum Acidobacteriota; class Vicinamibacteria; order Vicinamibacterales; family UBA8438; genus JAJEEA01. The sequence goes on along the minus strand of CAXXTG010000161.1, from coordinate 7,895 downwards.
CGGCGATCTGGTGACCGAGCTGGATTTCGGTCTGAAGAGCGCCAAGGGGGGCGAGGCCGGGCTCGGCGGCACGTTGCGGGTCGCGCCCGGCGCGCAGGTGACCGCGACCGTCCGGTTCCGCGACCCGGAGACCCTGAACGCGGCGGGGGAGAACCCCGCCGTCCGGCGGGTCGACGTGATCGTCGGCGAGGTGCTGGGGCCGGCATCCGATCCCGCCGTCGACCGCAACCCGACGACACGGGTACTGGCGCGGTTCACCCGCGACGCGCTGGTCCGCGACGGAGACTGGTACGGCATCGAGGCGCCGCTGCCGGCGGCCGACCGGGACCTCTACGTGCGCGTGCGCGGCACGAGCACCGAGGACCTCGAGCCCGCGGTGGACGGCCTCGACGAGAACCCCTGGCACGACCTCTGGTTCTACTCGAATCCGATCTTCGTCGAGGTCGAGTGACCTTTCGTTCAGGGTCGAGTGGCCTTCGTCGAGGTCGGGTGACCTTCATTCGCGGTCGAGTGACCTTCAGCGGAGTGACCTTCGTCGAGGTCGAGTGACCCGCGCGGAAGGTCGTCCGCGTCGCCCCGCGGGACCTCCCGCTCGACAGCCGACCCTTGGTTGCACTTCGATAGCCGATCCACGTTCCACCGCGTTGGCCGAATCCTTGGTCTTGCCTTGATAGCCGACCCCTGGTTCTACGTCGCCGCGACGGTCGCGGTGCTCGTCGTCGGCATCGCCAAGGGCGGGCTCGGCGGCGGCATCGCGGTGGTCGGGGTGCCGCTGATGGCGATGGTCATCAGCCCCGCCCAGGCCGCGGCGGTGCTCCTGCCGATCCTCATGGTTATGGACGTCCTCGCGGTCCGCGCCTACCGGGGGGCGTGGGACTGGCCCAATCTGCGGGTGCTGGTCCCGGCGGCGCTGCTCGGGACGGCGCTCGGCGCGGCGACCTTCGGCTACCTGACCCCCGACGGCCTGCGCGCGCTCGTGGGGGTCATCGCCCTGACCTACTCGCTGCAGTACTTCGCGCCGAAGGCGGCGTCCGCGCGCCGGGCCCCGCGCCGCGTGGCCGGCGTAATCTGGGGGGCGCTGGCGGGGTTCGCGAGCTTCTCGGTCCACGCCGGCGGACCGCCGCTCCACGCCTACCTGCTGCCGCAGGGCATGGACCGCACGACGTTCCAGGCCACGGGGGTGGCGTTCTTCTTCGTCGTGAACTGGTCGAAGGTGGGCCCCTACGCGTGGCTGGGCCAGTGGAACACCGACAACCTGCTGACCTCGCTGGTGCTGCTGCCCCTCGCCCCGGTGGGCGTCTGGATGGGGCGCCGGCTCCACGAGCGCGCCACCGACGAGCTGTTCTTCCGCATCGTCCACGCCTCGCTCTTCGTCATCGGCGTGAAGCTGCTGTACGACGTGACGTTGTGATGTTCACCAAGATGTGTTAAGGTTTACGACATGGAAACGGACAGACTCATCGCAGTGGGGAACCTGCTGCTTTCGCTGGTCACCGCCATCGGCCTCGTCGTCGGCATGTGGATGCTCAACAGCAAGATCGACGAGATCAACAGCAAGATCGATGGATTGACCGGTCGCGTGGATGCGCTGGAGACCGGCCACACCGCCCATGTCAACAGCGGCCTGCACGCGCGTTGACGGATTCGGCCGTCGCACCCGCCCCACCTCGCCGCGCGCCGGCCGGTCGCGGATCCACCGGCCGCGTTGCGTTGCGGCGCAGAGCGCCGGCGGCCGTTCTGGCACTCCTTCACGCGGCGGCTTCGGTCCGGCACTCGGAATCCCTCTTTCGCCGTTGGATTGCCGTGCGGGTGCTCTGGCGTCAGCCCGACGGCATGTGGTCGAGGCCGTAGAGGGTACTTGTAGAATCTACGGATGACCCGACTTCCGAGGAGAGCATCCGTGAGCAACCGAACCGTCGTGCGGTGTCTGGCAGCGGCGTTGGTGAGCGCGGCGGCTTCGTCCGCCTTCGCGCAGGAGCCGGCCGGAGCGTGGGAGCCCCCGCGGCTGAGCGACGGCCGGCCCGACCTCCAGGGGGTCTGGGACTTCCGCACCGCCACCCCGTTCGAGCGCCCCGAGGGGCTCGGCGAGACGCTGACCGACGAGCAGGCGGCGGCCGTCGAGGCCGGCGCGGCGGCGTTCGCTCGGGCGGTCGACCAGCCCCCGCCCGAGGGCAACGTGGGCGCCTACAACGCCTTCTGGCTCGACTTCGGCACCTCGGTCGGCGACGACCGCCGCTCGTCCCTCATCGTCGAGCCGGCGACCGGGCGCATGCCCGAGCTGGTCGAGGGCGCCGCCCGCCAGGCCGGATCGCTCGACGTGGACGTGCCGGGCGAGCGCCCTTGGCGGGTGCGGTCGGCCGGCATCGGGGCCGACGGCCCCGAGGACCGCGGCCTCGCCGAGCGGTGCCTCGTCGGCTTCAACTCCGGCCCGCCGATGATGCCGAGCGCCTACAACAACAACATGCAGCTCTTCCAGACCGCGGAACACGTGGTCATCCTGAACGAGATGGTCCACGACGCCCGCATCATCCCCCTCGAGCCGCGGGACCACCTGCCGGCCGGATTGCTGCAGTTGAACGGCGACTCCCGCGGCCGGTGGGAGGGCGACACGCTCGTCGTCGAGAGCCGCAACTACTCGGACCAGCGGGCCAGCTTCGAGCCGAACGCGCTGATGGCGCTGGGCCTCGGCTCGACCCTGCGGCTGACCGAGCGGTTCACCCGGGTGAGCGACGACACGCTGCTCTACGAGTACACCGTCGACGACCCGGCCACGTTCACGGCGCCGTTCACGGCCGCGCTGCCGATGCGGCTCTCCGACTCGCTCATCTACGAGTACGCCTGCCACGAGGGCAACTACGGCATGATCAACGCGCTGAGCGGGGCGCGGGCGGCCGACGCGTCGTCGGGGCGGTAGGTGGGCGGCCGCGGATCGGCGGAACCGTCGGGCGGCGACTTGACGCGTCGGGGGCGACGGCATCGCTCCGCCGTGTCGAATGAGGACGGACACGGTCGCGCACGGGTATGCGCGCCCGTCGGGTGAGGCTTGCGCGATGCGGGCCGAGAGCCTACCATCCCTTGCGGGAGATGCTATGCGGATGACCATTCTGCGGGTGTTGACGGTGCTGGGCGCGGCGGCGGTGGCGGCGGGGTTCTACCCGGACCGGGGTCCGGAGGTCGTTCTGGCCCAGGCGCCCGAGCGGGTCGAGTTCCACCGCGACGTGCGGCCGGTGCTCGCCCAGGCGTGCTTCGCGTGCCACGGGGCGTCCGAGGCCACCCGGCAGGCCGAGCTGCGGCTCGACACCGCCGACTTCATCGAGACCCACGTGCGGCCCGGCGACGCCGACGGCAGCCCGCTCTTCCAGCGGCTGACGACGGAGGAGCCCATCGGCCTCATGCCCCCGGCCTCGTCGGGGCGGTCGCTCTCGGCCGATCAGATCCGGCTCGTGCGGACGTGGATCGACCAGGGCGCGCACTTGGGCGCCGACCCCGCGGCGGCGGGCGCGGCCCCGGCGGCGGCGGCCGGGCGCACCGTCGACTTCGCCCGCGAGGTGCGGCCGCTGCTCTCGCAGAACTGCTTCTCGTGCCACGGGCCCGACGAGGCGTCGCGCCAGGCCGGCCTGCGGCTCGACGTGCCCGAGGGGCCGTTCGCCGACCGCGGCCGCTACGGCGGCCCCGCCGTCGTCGCGGGAGACGCGGCGGCCAGCCTGCTCGTGCACCGCGTGTCGGTCGACGACGCGCGGGTGCGGATGCCCCGCGGCGGCGAGGCCCTCGACGAGGCCGAGGTCGAGACCCTCCGCCTGTGGATCGACCAGGGCGCGGAGTGGGAGTCGCACTGGGCGTTCATCCCCCCCGAGCGCCCCGCCGTGCCCCCGGTCGCCGACGCCGAGTGGCCGCGCAACGACATCGACAACTTCGTGCTGCGGCGTCTCGAGGCCGAGGGCCTGGCCCCGTCCGACGAGGCCGACCGCGCAACCCTGCTGCGCCGCGCCACCCTCGACCTCACCGGCGTGCCCCCGACCCCGGTCGAGCTCGCCGACTTCCTGAACGACGACTCCGCCGACGCCTACGAGAACGCCGTCGACCGGCTGCTCGCGTCGCCGCGCTACGGCGAGCGCATGGCCGTCGAGTGGCTCGACGCCGCCCGCTACGCCGACACCAACGGCTACCAGACCGACGGCGAGCGGTCGATGTGGCGCTGGCGCGACTGGGTCATCGACGCCTACAACGCCAACATGCCGTTCGACCGGTTCACGATCGAGCAGCTCGCCGGCGACATGCTCCCCGGCGCGACCCTGGAGCAGCGCGTCGCCACCGCGTTCAACCGCAACCACAGCCTGAACAGCGAGGGGGGCATCGTCGTCGACGAGTTCCTCGCCGAGTACGGCGTCGACCGCGTGTCGACCACCGGCACGGTGTGGATGGGCCTGACCCTGGGCTGCGCGCGCTGCCACGACCACAAGTTCGACCCGATCTCGCAGAAGGAGTTCTACGAGGTCATGGCGAACTTCAACAACATCCCCGAGCGGGGCAAGGGCTTCAAGTACGTGAACAGCCCGCCCCTGGTCACCGCCCCTACCGGCGAGCAGCACGCCGAGCTCGACGAGCTCGACGCCGAGCTCGCCGAGGCGCGGGCGGCGCTGGCCGCCCTCGACGCCGAGGCGGCGGCGGCCCGGGCCGAGTGGGAGGCGTCGCTCGAGCGGGCGGGGCCGGTCGACTGGAACCTCCGCGACGGGCTGCTCGCGTACCACGCCTTCGAGGGCACCATCGACGGCATCCAGACGTCGACGGACGTGCCGGCGGTGCTCGAGGACGGGCTGCCGCAGTTCTATCCCGGCGTCCTGGGCTACGCCGCGAGCTTCGACGGGCGGCGCTTCGTCAACGCCGGGCACGCGCCGGACGTCGGCTACGACGACTCGTTCAGCCTCGCGGCGTGGGTGTATCCCACGGCCGGGAACGGCGTGGTCGTCTCGCGCGCGGCCGGCGGCGACCAGGGCGAGGTGGGCTGGGGCCTCTACCTGGAGGACGGCAAGCTTCGCCTGAACCTCTCGACGCGCGTCCTCGACGACGGCGTGGCGGCCGAGACGACGGAGGACGTCGCCGTCGGCCGGTGGCAGCACGTCGTGGCCACCTACGACGGCTCGAAGACCCCCGAGGGCATCCGCATCTACGTCGACGGCCGCCTGCAGGCGACGGAGCCGCTGCTCGACCTCGTCGGCAACCGGCTGCCGGCCACCCGCTATCCCCTGCGCATCGGGGCGAGCGGCTCGGACAAGCCGCGCTTCCGCGGCAACCTCGACGAGGTCCGCATCTACGAAGGGGTGCTGACCCCGGCCGAGGCCGCGGTGGTGGCGCACGCCCGAGACGCTGGGCCAGATCGCCGCCCTGGCGCCCGGCCAGCGGACCGCAGCCCAGGCCGACAAGCTGCGGCTGGCGTTCCTCGACCAGTACGCGCCCCCCGCGATACAGGCGGCCGTGCGCGAGGTGGCCCGGCTCGAGCGGCAGCGCGACGAGCTGTGGGCGAGCTTCCCGACCGTCATGGTCATGGAGGAGCGGACGGTCCGCAAGCCCACCTACCGGTTGAACCGCGGCGCCTACGACAGCCCCGCCGAGGAGGTGTTCCCCGGCGTGCCCGCGGTCCTGCCGCCGCTCCCGGAGGGGGTCGAGGCCAACCGCCTGTCGTTCGCGCGCTGGCTCGTCGACCCCGGGCACCCCCTGACCGCCCGGGTCACCGTGAACCGCTTCTGGCAGATGTACTTCGGGACCGGCCTGGTGAAGACGGCCGAGAACTTCGGCACCCAGGGCGAGTTCCCCAGCCATCCCGAGCTGCTCGACTGGCTCGCGACCGAGTTCGTCGACTCGGGCTGGGACGTCAAGGCCCTGCAGCGGGCCATCGTGACCAGCGCCGCCTACCGCCAGGCGTCGCACGTGACGGCCGACGAGTTCGAGAGCGACCCCGAGAACCGGCTGCTCGCGCGCGGCCCCCGGCTGCGCCTCCCGGCCCCGATGATCCGCGACCAGGCCCTCGCCGTCTCCGGCCTCCTCGTCGAGAAGGTCGGCGGGCCGTCGGTCAAGCCGTACCAGCCGGAGGGCCTCTGGGCCGACATGGTCGAGGGCGGCTACGGCGACTACGTGCAGGAGACCGGCGAAGACCTCTACCGCCGCAGTCTCTACACGTTCTGGAAGCGCACCCTGGGGCCGCCGACGATGATGACCTTCGACGCGTCGACGCGCGAGACGTGCATCGTGCGGACCGGCCGCACCAACACGCCGCTCCAGGCCCTGAACCTGATGAACGACGTGACCTACGTCGAGGCGGCCCGCCGCCTCGCCGAGCGCATGATGACCGAGGGCGGCGAGACCCCGGAGGACCGCATCGGCTACGCGTACCTCCTGTCGACCGCCCACCGGCCCCCGCCGGCCGCGCGCGACATTCTGGTGAACGGCTACCGGCGCCACCTCGACCGCTACCAGGCCGACCGCGGCGCCGCCCTCGAGCTCGTCAGCCAGGGCGAGTCCGGGCGCGACGAGACGTTGGACGTGGCCGAGCTGGCGTCCTACACCATGGTCGCCAACCTGATCCTGAACTTCGACGGCACGATCACGAAGGAATAGGGTGAGTCCGAGCGAGACATTGGACGTGGCCGAGCCGGCGTCGTGACACGACGGTCGCCACCCGAGTTTGAACTTCGACGGCACGATCACAAAGGAATGACCATGGACGCGCATCTCGAACAGCTTCTGAGTCGGCGGCGCTTCTTCGAGCTCGCGGGCACCGGCATCGGGACCGCGGCCCTGGCCACCCTCTTCGGGCAGGACCTGCTGGCCCAGGCCCCCGGCGGCGGCGCCCCCGGGGCGGCGGCCGGCTTCGGCGCCCTGCCCGGCCTGCCGCACCACGCGCCGAAGGCCAGGCGCATCATCTACCTGTTCCAGTCCGGCGCCCCCTCGCAGCACGAGCTGTGGGACTACAAGCCGGCCCTCGCGCGGATGGTCGGCGAGGACCTGCCGCCGTCCGTCCGCGGCGACCAGCGCGTCACCACCATGACGGCGGGGCAGGAGCGCTTCCCCCTCGTGCCGTCGATGTTCGAGTTCAAGCAGCACGGCGCCACGGGCACCTGGGTCAGCGACCTCATGCCCCACACCGCGAAGATCGTCGACGAGCTGACGTTCATCAAGTCGATGCACACCGAGGCGATCAACCACGACCCCGGCATCACCTTCTTCCAGACCGGGGCCCAGCTCGCGGGCCGGCCCAGCATGGGGGCGTGGCTCTCGTACGGCCTCGGCAGCATGAACGCCGACCTGCCGACCTTCGTCGCCATGATCTCGAAGGGCTCGGCCCAGACCGGCCAGCCCCTCTACGACCGCCTGTGGGGCAGCGGCTTCCTGCCGACCCGCTACCAGGGCGTGAAGTTCCTCTCGACCGGCGACCCCGTGCTGTACCTGTCGAACCCCCCCGGCGTCGACCAGGGCACGCGCCGCCGCTACCTCGACGACCTCGGCGCCCTGAACCGCCTCAAGGAGGAGGAGTACGGCGACCCCGAGACGGGCACGCGCATCGCCCAGTACGAGATGGCCTACCGCATGCAGAGCTCGGTGCCCGAGCTGACCGACCTGTCGGACGAGCCCGACAGCACCTTCGAGCTCTACGGCCCCGACTCGCGCACCCCCGGCACCTTCGCCCGCAACTGCCTGCTCGCCCGCCGGCTCGCCGAGCGCGACGTCCGGTTCATCCAGTGCTTCCACCGCGGCTGGGACCAGCACACCCGCCTGCCCCGCGGCATCCAGCGGCAGGCCAAGGACGTCGACCAGGCCCAGGCCGCCCTCGTCACCGACCTCAAGCAGCGCGGCCTCCTCGACGACACCCTCGTCGTCTGGGGCGGCGAGTTCGGCCGCAG
>CAXXTG010000160.1:0-19721 GCA_963666855.2 Vicinamibacterales bacterium | reverse complement strand
ACGGAACGCGCGCAGGCGGTGACCCGGACCGAGAGCGCGGCGCAGATCATCGGCAGGGGCGACGGCGGGATACGGCGGTGTCGACCTCCAGGGTCACGGCACCGAGGAGAGCCCTCAACTCGTCCATTCGCTTCCGGCGTACCAGCTCGCGCAAAGCGAGCACGACCGTGTCGGACCTCGACTCGAGCCCGAGCAGGCCCTGCGCTTCTTCGAGTAGCTCGACCGGCAAATCGAGCGTAATACGCATACATTGAACCCAATTGCGATACTACCGGACGCTCACGGAGTAGCCGCTTCCGCCGAACGCGAGTACACCGAGCGCCCCCGCGAGAACGTCTCAAGCACCGCGATGTGCTCCAGTTCGGCCGGGTCCACCGTCAGCGGGTTCCGGTCGAGGACCACGAGGTCGGCCTGCTTCCCCACCGTGATCGACCCCTTCGCTTCCTCCTCGAAGTACTGGTAGGCGGCCCCCAGGGTGACCGCGTGGAGCGCCTCGCGGACGGTGGCGCGCTGGTGGGGCCCGAGGACGTGGCCGCTGCGCGTGGTCCGGTTCACGGTGATGGAGACCAGCCGCATGATGTCCGGGGGCACGATGGGGGCGTCGTTGTGCACGGTGAAGGGCACGCCGCGCTCGACGGCCCAGCGCACCGGGCTGACGTTGTTGCCGCGCGCCTCGCCGAAGCTGCGCCGGTGCCAGTCGCCCCAGAAGAAGGCGTGGGCCGAGAAGAACGAGGGGACGGCCCCGAGGGCGGCGGCGCGGTCGAGCTGGTCGGCGCGCATGAGCTGGGCGTGGATGATGACGGCCCGGTGGTCGGGCATCGGGATCGCGGCCCGCCACCGCCGCCTCGACCCCGTCGAGCATCAGGTCGATGGCGGCGTCGCCGTTGGCGTGGACGATGATGGGCACCCCGCGCCCGATGAGGTGCGACGGCGCCGGCGCGCCAGGCGTCGGGGTCGAGGGTGCCGTAGGCCCGGTAGTCGGGCGGCGCCCCCGGCGGCCCCTCCGCGTAGGGCTCGGTGACCCAGGCGGTGCGCCCCTGGGGCGACCCGTCGAGGCTGAACTTGACGCCGGCGACCCGGAGGCCGCCGCGGTAGGCCGGCTCGTAGGTCACGCCCTCGGCGTCGGCCATCGTCCGGAAGCGCGGGAACACCGCGACGTCGACCGCGAACGGGCTCGCGCGCGGCGGCGGCGCGCAGCGAGCGGAGGGTCCCGGGGCCGGTGGAGCCGTCCTGCACGGTGGTCGTGCCGTAGGCGGCGTAGACCTCGAGGGCCCGGCGCGCCAGGGTCTCGAGCTCGCCCGGGGTCGGGGCGGGACCACCGCCGGCGACCAGCCCCCCCGCCGTCTCCTCGAGCACTCCGTCGGGCTCTCGCGACCCCGCGCGGCGCCGGATGTGCCCGCCGGGCGGGTCGGGGGTGTCGGCGGTGACGCCTGACGCCTCGAGGGCGGCGGAGTTGGCCGCCCGGAGGTGACCCGAGACGTGGGTCAGCACGATGCGGTGGCGGGTCGAGGCGCGGTCGAGGTCGTCGCGCGTGGGGTGGCGCCGCTCGGCCAGCAGCGAGTCGTCGTAGCCGCTCCCGACCACCGCCCCGCCGGGCGGGATGTCCCGCTCGGCGATCCACGCCCGGATCTTGCCCACGAGGCCGTCGATGTCGGTGACGTCGCCCACCGGGGGCGAGTGCAGCGACAGGGTGTCGAGCCCCCGCCCCACCGCGAGGAAATGGCCGTGGGCGTCGATGAAGCCGGGGAGCAGGGCGCGGTCGCCGAGCTCGACCACGCGGGTCTCCTCCCCCCGCCGCGCCAGGACCGCGCCGCGCGCCCCCGCCGCGGCGATCACGCCGTCCCGGACCGCCACCGCCTCGACGGCGGGCCGCTCCGGGTCCATGGTGACGATGTGGTCGCCGACGAAGATGGTGTCGGCGGGCTGGGCCGCCGCGGGCGCCGAAGCGCCCACCGCCAGCGCAACGGCGACGATTACGACGACCGGGTTTGACCTCTGCATCAGTCCTGACCTCCAACGCCGTGGGCCGGCGGATCGCGGAGCGGCCTTGACGCGCCGGCACCCGCCCATGATACTCGCGAGACCGGCACCGGTTTGGCGCGCCGGCACCATGCGACCATTAGCCAGTCTGTCGAAACCCATGACCACCGACACCCTCGCCCCCGCTCCCTCCCCCCTGACCCGGCTCTCCGAAGAGGAGGAGCTGTTCCGCGCCAGCGTCCGGGCGTTCGCCGAAGCGGAGATAGCCCCGATGGTGCGCGAGATGGACGAGCGGGCGGTCATCCCGCGGGCGCTCATCGACAAGCTGTTCGACCTGGGGGTGATGGGCATCGAGATTCCCGAGTCGCTCGGCGGGGCCGGCGCCCCGTTCTTCCTGTCGGTGCTGGCGGTCGAGGAGCTGTCGCGCGTCGACCCGTCGGTCGCGGTGGTCGTCGACGTCCAGAACACCCTCGTCATCAACGCCCTCCTGCGGTGGGGCTCGGCCGATCTGCGGCAGCGGTTCCTGCCCCGCCTCGCCGGCGGGGCGATCGGCGCCTACGCCCTGTCGGAGGCCGGCTCGGGCAGCGACGCGTTCGCGCTGAAGACCCGCGCGGTGGAGGACGGCGGCGACTACGTGATCACCGGCCGGAAGCTCTGGATCACGAACGCGCGCGAGGCGGGGCTCTTCATCGTGATGGCCAACGTCGACCCGGACGCCGGCCACCGCGGCATCACCGCGTTCCTCGTCGAGCACGACCGCCCCGGGCTCGAGGTCGGCAAGAAGGAGGACAAGCTCGGCATCAGGGCCAGCAGCACGTGCGAGCTGATCCTCGACGGGTGCCGGGTCCCCGCGTCGCACATCCTGGGCGAGCGCGGCAAGGGCTACAAGGTCGCCATCGAAACCCTCAACGAGGGCCGCATCGGCATCGGGGCCCAGATGGTGGGGGCGGCCCAGGGCGCGCTCGACCACACCGTCCGCTACGTCAAGGAGCGCGAGCAGTTCGGCCGGCCGCTGGCCGGGTTCCAGGCCGTGCAGTTCCAGGTGGCGCAGGCGCAGACCGAGGTCGAGATGGCCCGCCTCGGCGTCTACAACGCCGCGCGCCTCCGCGACGCGGGCCGGCCGTTCCTGACCGAGGCGGCGATGGCCAAGCTCTTCTCGTCGCAGGTCGCCGAGCGGGCCACGTCGCTCGCCGTGCAGCTCTTCGGCGGCGTGGGCTACACGAAGGACTACCCGGTCGAGAAGCTCTACCGCGACGCCAAGATCGGCCAGATATACGAGGGCACGTCGAACATGCAGCTCCAGACCATCGCCCGGCAGCTCCTGGGCTGACGGCCGGGTCCCGGACGACGAAGGATGCCCGTCTCTCCGTCTCCCACGGCATCCGGGAGACGAAACGGCGCACGTGGCGCAACGCCGGCGAAAGCTCGACGAGGCGGACCCGGAGCGGCCAGCCGCGAACGGCTACGAGCTGAACCTCGGGAGCGGATAACGAAAGCTCGACAAAGCGGATACGGAGCGGCGGGTGGGCCGACGGTATACTGCGGTCGATGGACCGTAGCGTTCTCCTTGAACACGTCCACCGGACCCGCTTCGCGTCGGACGGCCGGGCGGCGGCCGTGTCGGATGCCGGACGCATCGCCCGCCTGCTCCGGCGCCACGGCGCGCGCCGCGTCGTCGGCATCGGCTCCGTGTTCGCGCCCGACCGCCGATTCACGCCCCGCTCCGACATCCTCGCCGTCGAGGGGCTCCCCCCGGACCGCTTCTTCCGGGTATCGGCCCGCGCCTGCGCCCTGACCGACTTCCCGCTCGACCTCATCCCCATCGAGACGGCTTCCGCCATGTTCCGCCGGATCGTCCGTGAAGAGGGCATCGAGCTGTGACGCCGGCCGAAGCCTTCGCCCGACGGCTGGCGGCCGAGATCCGCCACGAGCTCGTCAGCCTCGACCGGATTCGCGACCAGAACGCGGCCGCGCCGCGGGACAACGCGGTCTTCATCCTGCGGGCGCGCGGCTCGATTCTGCACGACTTCTACAACGGCATCGAACGCGTATTCGTACGCATCGCCGAGGAGCTCGACGGCGGCGTGCCCCAGGGCGACGGGTGGCACCGCCAGCTCGTGACGGACATGAGCATCGCGATTCCCGGGGTCCGCCCCGCCGTGATCGACACGGCGCTCGCGGATGCCTTGGGAGAGTTCCTCCGATTCCGGCACGTCTTCCGCAACGTGTACGGCTTCGTGCTGGATCCGGAGCGCATGCGCCCGCTGGAAGAACGCCTCCCGGTCGTGCTGGCGACGTTCCGCACGCAGATCGAGGCGTTCCTGACCTGGCTGGAGGGCGGTCCCCTGGACGGATGATCCGCCGAACGCGTCGGTCCCGTCACCGCCCGCCGCCGTGCTAGCATCCACGCATGACCGTCGAGCGCGATCCGATCAGCACCTATCTGGAGACCTTCGAGCGCCTGCGCGCCCGCAAGCGCTGGACCACCGACACCGCCACCTACCGGTTCGTCGCCCTGACCCTCGGGGCGGCCGGCACCCGGATCTCGCACGACCGGCTGGAGGAGGTCGCGGCGGGGCTGCGGCAGCGCGCCGGCTGGACGAGCCCGCTGCGCTCGGAGGTCCGCTACGTCGTGGCGGCGATGATTCTGCGGCGGGACCTCGATGCGGCCACCGTCCACCGTCAGGTCATCGCCACGCGGGACCGCTTCGCCGAGCACGGCATCAAACGCCGGGGGACCGGCGCGACGCTCGCGGCCCTGCTGCTGGCGCTGCAGACCGAGGGGAAGCGGGTGCCCAAGCAGCACGTCGACCGGCTGGCGCGCATCTACGCCCAGTGGCGCGCCGATCACTTCTGGCTCACCGACGCCAACGACCTGCCGGCGGCGGCCCTGCACGCCGGCCGCGACATATCGGTGGAATCGCTGACCGAGGACGTCCGCCGCGCCTACGCCCGCCTGCGCGAAGCCGGGTTCCGCCGCGGCAACCAGTTGCAGCTCGTGTCGCACCTGCTCGCGGTCGACCCGCGCGGCGCCGACAACGCCGTGCAGCGCTTCGGCGTCGTCGCCGAGCGACTGCGGGGCGCGGGCGAGCGCGTCGGGACCGGCCGCTACGACGAGGTCGCGGTGCTGGCCCTCACCCAGGCCCCGCCCGGACACGTCGTCGACCGCGTGCTGCGCTACCGCGACCGCCTGCGGAACGCGAGGCCGCGGCCCTCGAAGGACATCGCGTTCTCCCTCGCCGCCGGCATCGAGCTGGCGGAAGACAGCGAGCAGGCCGGCGAGCGCGGCGCCGGCGACCTAGCGGCGCTGCAGTCCGTCCGAGCCATCCTAGACGCCCAGCAGGCCGCCACCATCGCCGCGGTCAGCGCGGGCGCCGGCGCCGCCGGGTCGGGATCCTGATCGCGGGCGATGGACTTCGACACCCTCAGGGACGTGCTGGCGGCCCTGGAGCATCACGGCGTTCGCTACGTGATCTTCGGGGCGACCGCGCTCAACCTGCACGGCCTGGCGAGATTCACCGAGGACCTCGACATCTTCATCGCGCCCGACCACGAGAACGTCGAGCGTCTCAAGGACGCCCTGCGCTCCGTGTTGGACGATCCGCACATCGACGAGATCTCGTCGGACGATCTGCAGGGGCCCTACCCGGCGATCCAGTACGTGCCGCCGGACGGGGCGTTCCACATCGACATCCTGGCCCGGCTCGGCGACGCGTTTCGATTCGAGGATCTGGAGGCCGCGCGACTCCCGTTCGAGTCCATTACCGTTTCGGTCGCCACGCCTCGTACGCTATACAGAATGAAGCGCGACACCGTGCGCCTGAAGGACCGGGCGGACGCCGCCTGGCTGCGGGAACGATTCGGTCTGGACGACGACTGATGCCGGTGTTCAAGTTCCGCGGCATCGAAGAGATGAAACGGCGCGCATGGCGCCGGCCCGGTGACCCATCGCTCTATCGCGCGATGCGCCTCGTCCTCGACGTCGGCCGCCGGACGCGCCCGCGGCGCTTCCCCCCCGGTGTGTACAAGCACCGTTCCATCGAAGCCCTGAACGCGCAGACCGAGCGTTGGCGTGCGACTCCGGCCACCCCAGATCAACGAGCCTGACAGCGCCCTCGCCCATCATCCGACCGCGGCCGCCCCCAGCTTCTGACCGACCAACTCGACGGCGACCCCCGCCGGCGGCTGTTGGTGTCAGTTACCGCCCGCCGCCGGGCCGCGCGCCCTGCGACTCGAGGAACGCGGCGACGGTGCGTAGGCGGGCCATGCGGGCGCCGTCGAGGGCGGTGCGGCCGCCGAGGTCGGTGGCGTTGATGTCGGCGCCGAGGGCCAGGGCGACCTGGACGGCGTCGAGGGCGAGCAGCTCGGCGTCGGCGGGGTCGGGCGGCGCCCACGCCCGCAGGCGTCCGCCGCCCATGCCGGCGGCGGCCATCAGCGCCGTCGTCGACTCGGTGATGACCTGGGTGTACCGCTGCTTGTAGCTCGCGTGGTGCACGAACGCGGGGTCGGCGCCGTGGTCGGCGAGCAGGCGCATGACGTCGGGGGCGGCGAATCGGGCCGCGAGCCAGAACGGGGTGGCCCCGATGAGGGCGGGCCGGAAGTTGAAGTCGCGCGACGCGCGACGCGTGGGCGTCCAGGTGCGCAGCACGGCGTCGGGGTCGGCCCCGTGGTCGAGCAGGGCCGCCACCATCGGCGCGTCGCGGCGCATGACGGCGGCGTGGATGGCGGCGAAGCCCGCCTCGGCCGCGTCGGGGTCGGCGCCGGCCTCGAGCAGGAGGGCCATCAGCTCGCCGTAGCCGGCGTGGGCGGCCATGGTGACGGCGCTCACGCCCCACGCGTTCCTGTCCTCGACATCGGCGCCGGCCGCGATGAGGAGGCGCGCCGAGGCGATGTCGCCGTTGCGCGCGGCGAACATCAGCGCAGTGTTGCCGCCGTGGGGGATGTCGGCGTTGTACTCGGGCTGGCCGTGCGGCGGCACCGCCATCATCTGGCTCCAGACGTCGGAGCGCGCGTGCACATCGGCCCCGTGGGCCAGCAGCACCGCGACGACGTCGGCGTGGTGCTGCGCGACCGCCCACATCAGCGCGGTCTGGCCGCGGGGGCCGCGGGCCTCGGTGTCGGCCCCGAACGCGAGGAGCAGGCGGGCCACGTCGGGGGCGCCGGCCCGAGCCGCCACCATCAGCGCGGTCTCGCCCGCGATGAGCGGCGGGTTCGGGTCGGCCCCCGCCTCGAGCAGGGTCTCGACCAGGGCGGCGCTGCCGTTCTGGCTGGCCGCCCACAGCGCCGTCACCCCGAGGTCGGTCGCCGCGTCGACGTCGGCCCCGGCCTCAATGAGCCGCGCGACGGTCGCGGCGTCGTCGCGGTGGCTCGCCCAGTGCAGCGCGGTCGAGCCGTCGGCGTCGGCCGCCGCGACGCTGGCACCGCCGTCCAGCAGCGCCGCCACCGCCGGCGCGTCGCCCCGCTTGGCGGCGTCGATGAGCGGCGGGGTCTCCGCCGACGCAACACTCGCGACGACGGCAACGACCGCCGCCGCAACCACGACGCGGGCTCTCAACAGGCGCATGGTGGATACCTACAGCAATCCTGTCAGCGTATCCACGGGCAGCGCGCCGGTGCTGCCGCCGATGCGCTCGACGGGGACGCCCATCTTGTCCATCAGGGTGACGAGCAGGTTCGCCATCGACGGCTCGTCGGTGTACCGGATGTGGCGCCCGCTCGGCAGCCGCCCCGCCCCGCCGCCGGCGAGCACCAGCGGCAGGTCGATGCCCGAGTGCCGGGTGCTGTTCGACAGGCCCGACCCGTAGAGGATCGTGATGTTGTCGAGCAGGTTGCCGTCGCCGTCGGGCGTGGCGCGCAGCTTCTCGAGATAGCGCGAGAAGAGCGCCGTGTGGTACGCGTTGATCTTCGACATGTGGGCGACGAGCGTCGGGTCGTCGTTGTGGTGCGAGAGCGGGTGGTGCGCCTCGGGCACGCCGATCTGCGGATACGGCCGCGCGCTCTGCTCCTTGCCGATCATGAACGCGATGACCCGGGTCAGGTCCGACTGCAGGGCCAGCACCTGCAGGTCCATCATCAGGTCGTAGTGGTCCTCGAAGTCGGACGGCGCCCCCTGGGGCTGCTCGAGGGTCGGCAGCGCCAAGTCGCTCTGCTCCTCGGCCTTCTCGATGCGGCGCTCGACGTCGCGGATGGCCTCGGTGTACTCCTCCATCTTCGTCTGGTCGCCGGGCCCGAGCTCGCGGCGCAGGGCGGCGAGCTTGTCGCCGACCGAGTCGAGCAGGCTCTTGTGCTGCTGCAGCCGCTCCGCGCGGGCCTTGGGGTCGGTGGTGCCGCTGTCGCCGAACAGGGTCTCGAACACCGCCCGCGGGTTCGACTCGGTCGGCAGGGGCAGCGTGGGGCTGCGCCACGACAGCGTGTGGGTGTAGACGCAGCTCAGGTTGCCGGTGCACGCGCCCGCGTTGTTGGGCGGGTCGAGCGAAAGCTGCAGCGACGGCACCTGCGTCTCGTCCTGGAAGTGCCGCGCCAGGAGCTGGTCCATCGACACGTCGGCGATGATCTCGATCTCGTTCGTCCCCCCGCGGGTGGTGCCGGTCAGGAACGACCCGGACGCGCCGGCGTGGATGTAGTTCCAGCTCGCGTTGAGGCCGGAGAGGACGATCATCTGGTCCTTGAACGCGGCCAGGGGTCCGAGAATCGGCGACAGCTCGTAGCCGGTCCCCTCCCCCTTCGGCTTCCAGTACGGGATGGCCATGCCGTTGGGCACGTAGAACGCCTGGAAGCGGGCCACCGGCCCCGGCGCCGCCCGCCCCCGCAGCGAGAACGCCGGATGCATGGCGTCGAGAAGCGGCAACGCCACCGTGGCGCCGAGCCCGCGCAGCACCGTCCGCCGCGGCAACGTCTTCGTCAGGAACGTCATGGATACCTCTCAGTTCGCCGTTTCCGGGTCCCGGACGCCGCGCATCCGGAACGTGGGACTCTTCACGATGCCGACGACGAGCGACGACCAGCGGTAGCCGTCGTCCGCGGCCTCCCGCACGATGCGGCGCACCGCGGGCCGGTCGTAGTACTCCAGCGGACGGCCGAGCGCATAGGCCAGCAGCTTCTCGGTGACCGTCCGCGGGAACTTCTCGGGGTCGTCGAGCAGCAGGGCCCGCAGGCCCGCGAGGCCGTCGATGCTCTCGCCGGCGACGGTGGTGCCCGTCGCGTCGACCGGCTCGCCCGCCTCGTCGATCGTGCGCCAGCCGCCGATGACGTCGAAATTCTCCAGCGCGAACCCGAGGGGGTCGATCACCGCGTGGCAGCTCGCGCACGCGGGGCTGCGCCGGTGCCGGGCGAGCCGCTCGCGGATCGACGGCGGCCGCACCCCGGGCTCATCCTCGAGGGTCGTGTCGACCTCGGGGGGAGGCGGCGGCACCGGCAGCCCGAAGATGTTGTCGAGCAGCCACTTGCCCCGCAGCACGGGCGAGGTGCGGTCGGGGTAGGACGTGGTGGCGAGCAGCGCCCCGTGCGCGAGGAGCCCGCCGCGCTGGCGCGAGTCGGGCAGGGGGACCCGCCGCAGCCGGCTGCCGTAGATGCCGGGGATGCCGTAGTGCTGCGCGAGCCGCTCGTTGACGAACGTGTAGTCGGCGTCGAGCAGCTCGTGCACGCTGCGGTCGCCGCGCAGCGTGCCAGCCACGAAGAGCTCGGTCTCGTCGCGGAACGCCTCGAGCAGCGTCTCGTCGTAGTTGGGGTAGACGATCGGGTCGACGACGACCTCGGCGACCCGGC
Organism: Vicinamibacterales bacterium; assembly: GCA_963666855.2. Taxonomy (GTDB): domain Bacteria; phylum Acidobacteriota; class Vicinamibacteria; order Vicinamibacterales; family UBA8438; genus JAJEEA01. The sequence continues at coordinate 9,977 of CAXXTG010000160.1, read as the reverse complement.
GCAGGTTCAGCCACTGGGCGGTGAAGTCGTCCACCAGCGCCTCGGTCGCCCGCGGGTCGGCGAGCATCCGCCGGGCCTGCCGCTCGAGGACCGCGGGGTCCGACAGCGCGCCCCGCTCGGCAAGGGCCAGCAGCTCGTCGTCGGGGACGCTGCTCCACAGGAAGAACGACAGCCGCGACGCGAGCTCGAAGTCGTCGAGGGAATAGGCGGCCTGCGCCGCCGGCAGGTCGATCGGGTCGCGGTGCACCCGCAGCAGGAAGTCGGGGTCGATGAGCAGGCGCTCGAGCGCGAACTGGATGCCGTGCTCGAAGCCGCCCGCGGCCCGGCCCTGGTCGTAGAAGTCGAGCAGCACCGCGACGTCGGCCTCGGTGACGGCCCGGCGGTACGCCCGGCGCGCCAGCCTCGACAGGATCTCGCGGGCGCACGCCCGCTCGTCGGCCGCGGCGGCGGGCCGGCAACTGAAGATGGCCCGCCGGCTCGGGGTGTCGGCGACGGTGCCCGCCACCTCGTAGGGCCCGCCGATCTCGACCGCGCCGACCGCCGCGTAGCCCATGTATATCTGGTCGTTGGTGAGCACCCGGCCGCGCTGCAGCGGCTGCGGCAGGCCCTCCTCCTCCCACAGCTCGCGGACGAACGACACCCCCACGGTGTGGGGGCCGGCCTCGACCGGCACCTGGACGAACAGGTGGTCGTCGCCGGTGAGCTGCATGAACGCTTCCCACTCGGGGTCCTTCACGAACCCCGGCTCGCCCGCGCCGGCGTAGCTGGCCGCGCCCGGTATGCCGGGGGCGTCGCCGCCGACGGTGAAGCGCCTCAGCAGCCGCCCGTCGAGGCGGACGTCGAGCCGCTGCGGCCAGCCCATCCCCATCAGGTAGGCCTGGTACTGGCGGCGCAGCCGCACCCGGATGGCGTACTCGCCGTCGACGGGGAACTGGTAGGGCACGGCGAGGCCGCCCCGCGAGCCGAGCGGCAGGTCTTCGCTCTGCCGGCCGTCCTGGACGATGTGCAGGGGCACCTCGAAGGTGTCGAAACCCGCCGCCGGCGGCGGCAGCCCCACCGCGAGGCGGGTGACCTGCCGGGCCACCGACAGGTACCGCTCGAGATGGGCGCGCGAGATGGTGAGGACGTCGGCGAAGTTGTCGAAGCTGCCGTCGGCCGTCTCGTCCCCCGGCAGCAGCGCGGAGACGTCGATGTCGAGGGCGAAGAGGTCGCGGACGGCGTTGGCGTACTCGGTCCGGTTGATGCGGTGCACGGCGCTGCCGCGCCCGGGATAGGGGTCGGCGGCCCACGCCGCGTCGAGCGCGCCCTCCAGGTGGGCGGCCACCGCGGTGTAGGTCGCGGGGTCGGGCCGCGGGCGCCGCGGCGGGGGCATCGACGCCGCCCGCAGCTTCGCGACGACCTTCTCCCAGAGCTCGGGGTCCGCCTCGGGGTGCTCGGCGTCGACCCCGGCGAGGCTCAGCTCGGCCGTGCGCAGCCGATCGTTGTGGCAGGCGACGCAGTAGCGGTCGAGCATCGCCCGCACGTCGGCGGCGTCCACCGCGCCCGCGGGCTCCTGCGCCGCGACGCTCGCGGCCGACGCCAGGGCGACGAGACAGACGGCCCCGGCGAGCGACGACACCCCGCCCCGCCGCCAGCGACCGTTCAGACAGCCGTCACGCAGTAGCCGCATGCCTCTCCCCGTTCTCCGCCCGGGTTGTGCCGCGTACCCGCGGGCACAGTTGGACCGGTCAATTGTGCCCCATCGTCACCGACTTGGCAACGGTATTCCCGGCCGCGGCCGCCGGTCGGGGAACACGTCGAGGTTCCGGGACGCCGGTCACCCGAACGGATTCCGAACCGTCACCCCGGCGAAGTTCATCCCCGGCTGCAGATCTTCCGTCAGTACCGTGCGGCAGCGCCCGATTCGCGCGGCCTCGACGATCGCCGCGTCCCAGTAGGAGATCCGCCAGCGCGAGGCGGTCGCGAGCGCCTGCCGGACCAGCGACACCGACGTCTCGACCACGGGGAAGCGCAGCCACGATTCGAACAGATCCAACGCCTCCTCGTGGGCGAGACGGTCCGGCTTCGAGCCGCGGGTGGCCTGCACGTAGAACTCCGAGGGCGGCGCGGCACCTCCGTCGTCAGCACCCGCCGCGAAGGGCTGGTCCTCGCCCCACCCCCCGGGGCGCACTGCGATACGGCGATTCGCGCCTACGAGGAGGTCGAGACCGCCATCCGCCGCGTCCCCGGCGCCGAGACGGTGCTCGTACAGGTCCGTTCCGTCGAAGCGCTGCGCCGCGCCTACCCGAACTACTTCGCCGACACGACCGTGTTCGTCGCGGAAGTCAAAAGGCGACCGATGAAAACGTGCGTCCCTGAACCGCGCCGCCCTCGCCCTTGATGCCGCTCACGCCTCGCCGGCCCGCGAGGTCCACCGAGACGATCGCGAGTCATCGCACCGACCCGGAATGCTGGGCGCGGGGAACCGGCGCGCGTGTGACATGATGAGATCGGGTCGAGGGCTGGAGGTATCCATTCATGGCTGAGCCCGGCGTGGCGTCCAGGTCCCGCGACGGGCGGCAGCGAGCCGCCGAGCGGAGACCGACACTGCAGCACGGAGACCGGCTCGCGCGCGAGGAGTTCGAGCGCCTCTACGCGTTGCGACCGGACCTGAAGAAGGCGCAACTCATCGAGGGAGTCGTCTACATGCCGTCGCCGGTCAGCGTGGCGCACTCCGAACCGCACGCGATGATTCTGGGCATCCTCCTCGTGTACAGCGCATTCACGCCCGGCGTCCGCTGCTACGACAACGCCACCGTGCGTCTCGACCTCGACAACGAGCCGCAACCCGACGTGCTGCTGCGCATCGATCCGGAACACGGCGGCCAGTCGCGGGTGAGCGAAGACGGCTACATCGAGGGTCCGCCGGAACTCGTCGTCGAGGTCGCGGCCACCAGCTCGTCGATCGACCTGCACGACAAGCTGCGCGCCTACCGCCGCAACGGCGTCCGCGAGTACGTGGTGTGGCGAACCCAGGAAAGGCGCATCGACTGGTTCGAACTGGCCGGCGGCGAGTATCGTCCTCGTGCCACCCGATGACGACGGCGCGGTCGAAAGCCGGCGCTTCCCCGGTCTCCGCATCGCCGTCCCCGCCCTGCTCGCGGGAAACCTCGCCGCCGCGCTGGACGCAGTGAACCGGAGCATCGACTCACCCGAGCACCGCCGGTTCGCCGCCCGGCTCGCCACCCGGACGTAGCGGGGGCGACGTCACGTATGCAGCCAGGTGAACGACGCCGGGCTGACCCTCGTCGATCCATCTACGAATGGCAAATCAGCGACGTCCGGTCAAGCTCGACGAAGTCGTGAGTCTGGAGCGCCGAGACGATGCGGGTCAAGTTGTTCCGAAACACCTGTTCCAGTTCCCTGTTGCCAATGTTACCAGTCGCTATCAACAGCAGCTTGTGTGGACGCCGATGCAGAAGAAACGAATCTACGAAGTCCTCGTCCTTGGTGATCAACACGCACCGATCGCGAACGGACAAATCGGCTATCGCCGCGTCCGAAGTGCGATTGCCCCTGGCCAGAGCTCTTGTATGCAGGGCCTCGTGCCCTTGCGCGATCAACCAGACGGCCAGCCGGCTCGGAAGTTGCGCGTCGACCAGGAACTTCACGACACGACCGCACGCACCTGCTTGACCCGGCTCAGGCGCGCAGCAAAGGCCAAGGCGGCCAGGATGTCCTCCGGCTCCAGATCGTCGTAGTCCGACAAGATCTCCTCGCCACTCATCCCGCCACTCAACAGCGTCAAGATCATGTCCACGGGATACCGCAGCCCACGAATGCAGGGCTTCCCGTGGCAGATCTCCGGGTCGATGGTGATTCGCTCGAGGAGTCTCGAGGAGTCGTCGGGATTCTCGCGCAACGGCTGCTTCATCGTCTCTCCCATCATGACTCCCATTTTACCGGACCGCCCGCGCAAGACCCTCCACAACCCGATGCTCAGTGCCCTGCCTGGCGGCAAAATGCTGTTGTCCTCGGGCGGAATCTCCTGGGATGCCGGGCCTCGTGTCCACAATCCCACTCCCAACGCTCAGCCGTCCGGCGTCGCGTCCGGGCGTCCCGCTGCCAGCGTGTTCATGTAGGCAAGGCACAGATCGCGCGAGCGAAAGCGCCCCCAAACGGCTCGGTCCTGCTCTTCGACTATCGGAAACGTCGACCAGACATGTCGTTGCAGGGGTGCGCCCGGCCACGAAGGCGCAGAACTTGAACGACGCGTGTTGATCTGGGAAGAACACTCTCCGGTTCTCGAAGTCGTACAGCGTCTGCAGCCGGCCCTCCGTCGCTACACTCCGGAAGAAGCGCGCCGCCGTCTTGTCGGCGGCGATGCCCGACGGCACGACCAAGCCAACCAGCCCGTCCGGCCGGATCAGCGACAGCGCCCGCTCGACGAACAGCGAGTAGAGGTTGACGTCGCCGCGGGACAGCAGCGGATAGTTGCCACCTCGGCGGGCGACGCGGGCGGCCGTCTCGGCGCGCGCCGCCGCGTGGCGGTACTCGTGTGCCAGGGGGTCGCCGGTCTCCTCCAGCGCCGCGACCATACGCCTGCGGTCGGCAGCGCGCGGCTGCCGCGCTATCTGCGGGCGCCGCACGGCGAACCACTCCACCTGCTGCAGCTTCATGCGGTCCCAAGGCGGGTTGCCGATCACGGCGTCGAAGCCGCCCTGCCACGCGGCGACGTCCCAGTCGGTCCACACGCCAGGGAACGCCGGCTGCCAGTTGAAGAAACGCCAGTAACTCGTGGCATGGGCCGAGAACGCATCACCTTCGTCCTTGCGCCGCCTGACGCCATCGCGCACCCGCTCCCGGAGGCTGTAGTCGTCGTATCGGGCGTCGCGCACCGGGAGCAGTTCACGATCCTCGGCGTACAGGATGAACAGGAGCCGGTAGAGGAGCGTCAGGGCAGCGTCTCGCACGTCGGGCAGCGGCGCATCGGGCGCGGCGGCGGCGACAGCGCGGGCGAGGTCTGGGAAAACGCGGTCGAAGACCAGTTCCGCCAGGCTCGCGGCGACGCGCTGTTCGTAGTACGCCCCCTCCTCGATGGCCCGTTCGTGGAACGTGCGTGCATCCGTGACGCCCGGCAGGAAGGCATCACGCCCAAAGATCAGGACGAACAGACGCAGCACGTGACGGCGGTCCGCCTCGGAGAGGGCGAACAGGCCCTCGTTGCAGCCCGGCACGTCGAGCACGGCGGCAAGATCGACCTCGAAGAACTGCTCCGCAACGGAACGCGCTCCGGCATGGTAAAGCCCGCCAGGAGCGGCCGTTGGTGAGGATGCCCCAGCGGCAGCGGCCCGTCGTCAGGTCGTCCACGCGCCGCAGGTAACGCAGCATCTGCGTGGACGGCGCGGTGCTCGCGCGTCGGTCCGAACGGCCGTCGAGCGGCAGAGCCCAACGTTTCGACTCGACGATGGCCAGACCCAACCCGTAGCGTCGCCATTGTTCGTCGATACCGTTGGCGCGGTCCTTGGCCACCTCGTCCGCGAACAGCAGGCCGTCGGGCACATCCTCGGCACCCTGCGCCGTCAGGTTCTGCTGGCGCAGACTCGCCGCCCACCCCAGGCGCACCAGCACCGGCCAGATCAGGTCGTCCTCGGTCTGGCTCTCGTTCGTCCTCGGCCCGGTCGGGAAGCGGTCGAAGATCGACCGCAGGTCCCTCTCGACCTGGTCGACAGTCGCGTCGTCGAGCGCGCGCCACTCATCGAGCTTGGCGACGGAATCGGTGAGGAAATCACGCGCGAACAACGCGCCCTGAAACATGAGGAATCAACGACCGACCGACGTGTAGCAAATCGGCATTGCGTACGTCGCTTCGGTCTCACGGCCGGTTGCGTACGCGGTAGTCCGACTCGCGGCAGGGGTCGGACAGCAAACGAGAAGGGCGGCTCCGCGTCGGGAAGTTCATCGACTTCCGCGCGCGAGGCCGCCCCAGGAACAGCCCGGCACCCGCCCGACGAGGGCGGCCACCACCGTCAGACGAACAGGCCCATCGTCTTCATCTTCTCGCCGAGCACCTTCTCCGAGTCGGCGTGCCCCAGGAACTCCTCAATGAGGCTGGCGTAGACGCGGCGGAAGTCGACGGTGTGCTGCAGGTTGTCGCCGTGGACGAGCTCGGTGAGGCTGGGCGGGGTGCTGTACTGGCCGCCCTGGACGCCGCCGCCGACCACGAACGAGACGTTGGCGGTGCCGTGGTCGGTGCCGAGGTTGGTGTTCTCGGGCACGCGGCGGCCGAACTCGCTGTGGATGAAGACGGCGACCTCGTCCTGCTTGCCGAGGCGCTTCATCTCCTCGAAGAAGGCCCAGACCGCGTCGGAGCAGTACTGCACCTGGCGGTTGTGCGGGCTCTCCTGGTTGACGTGGGTGTCGAACAGGCTGCCCTGCAGGCGGACGTAGTAGAGCCGGGCGGGGAAGTCGTTCTCGATGAGGGCCACGACCTTGTCGAGGTCGAGCAGGCGCAGGTCGGGGTTGCGGGTGCGGTTGTAGTTGTCCCAGGCCTGGCTGACGAGGGCCGAGGCGTCGCGGGCGCTCCGGTTCACGTCGAGCAGGAACTTGTGGGCGGAGGTGCGCGCCTCCTGCCCCGTCCCCAGGTGGTCGACGAACGACTGCTGGGGGTGGAAGACGGCGCGGGTGAACGCGGACGGCTGGTCGAAGACGACCGGCACGTGCTGCCGGGCCCGCACCGCGAGGCTCTGGGTGGCCGAGATGTTGACGAGGTAGTTGGGCGTCCCCGACGGGTCGAGGGCGTCGGCGGTGCGGCCGTACCAGCCGTACTCCTCGCCGCTGTTCGGCGCGCCGGTGTGCCAGTACGAGGCCGACGTGAAGTGCGAGAACGACGGCTGGTCGTAGCCGGCGCCGTGGATGACGGCGACGTTGCCGTCGTTCCACAGGCGGTGCATGCCGAGCATCGACTTCTGGAAGCCGAAGTGCTCGTCGACCTTGAGGACGTCGGCCTCGCGCACCCCGAGGTTGGGCCGGTGCCGGTACAGCGCGTCGTTGCTGTAGGGCACGAACGTGCTCAGCCCGTCGTAGCCCCCGAACCACTCGAAGACCACGAGGATCTTGCCCGGGGTGGCCGCGACCGCCTTCGACGCCGCCCCGAACAGGGGCGGCAGGGGGCTGACCGCCCCGGCCAGCCCGAGGGCGATGCCGCGGGCGCCGATCTTCAGGGCGTCGCGACGGGACACGCCGCTCTCTTCGCACAACCGCCGGCCTCGATTCGTCATCGTCGTCATGTCCCACCTCTAGTTGATCTGGTACTCCGGCGTGCTCATGATGAGATGCGCCACCATGCGCAACGGGTCTTCCATGTACGTCTCGGCGCGTCCGATGTCCGACGTGCCCAGCTCCTCGTCCAGCAGCGCCACCAGGGCGTCGCGCATCGACGGGGCGGTCGGCACCCGCAGGAACCGCCCGAGCAGGTAGTCGACGGCCTCGCCGGTGGTCGCGGCGCCCGCGTCCCGGATCATGGCCGTCATGTCGATGCGGGCCCCGCCCCGGGGGGTCGGGATCAGCTTGCGCACCGCCCGCTCCCACCCGCGGTAGGTCGACACGCGGGTGTTGAACAGCTCGTCCCGCTCGAGCGCGGTCAGGTCGAACGCCGACATGTTGGCCGGGTCGTCGAGGGTGATCGCGCTGCCGAAATCATACCCCCGCCGCAGCCGATCGCCCACCTGGCCGGCGCCGCGGCGGCTCAGGAAGTTGGGGTCGCGGAAGTTGACGATGTCGGGGAACAGGTAGTCGAAGGCGACGTTGCCCCGCTCCTGGATGAGGGCGGGGGTGATCCACGCCCGGCCCTGCGCCCACCCCGCGACCGACGGCGGGTTCAGCAGGTGCTGGCCGAGGGCGGTGGTGGTGCGGTTGAAGTCGGGCACGCCGGGGATGTCGTCGGCCCCGAGGTGCTTCAGCAGGGTGACCACGTGCTCGACCGGCCCCTTGATGTGGGCGCCGTAGCTCGCCTCGCTGTAGAAGTCGCGCGAGCGGAAGATGGTCGTGAGGAGCGGGCGCAGCTCGTAGTCGTTGTCGCGCAGAATCGCCCCGAGCTCGCGCTGGAGGTCCTCGGACAGCTCCTCGCGCACGAAGAAGCGGTAGATCTTGGCCGCGATGTACTCGGCCGTGACCGGCTGCTCGAGGATGATGCGGAGCACGTCGACGCCGTCGAAGTTGCCGGTGCGCCCCAGGAACGTCTTGGGGCCGTCGTCGTGCTGGGCGGGGTGGACCACGAAGTCGAGGTTCTCGAAGTTCCACCCGGTGAACGCGCGGGCCGCCTCGCGGATGTCGGGCTCGGTGTAGTTGCCCACCCCCATCGAGAACAGCTCCATGACCTCGCGGGCGAAGTTCTCGTTGGCCGAGCCCTTCACGTTCACCCCGGCGTCGAGGTAGTAGAGCATCGCGGGGTCCTGGGCCACCGCGACGAGGAGGTCGCCGAAGTTGCCCGTCGCGTGCCGCTCGAACGTCTCGATCTGGACCAGCATCTTGCGGTAGTCGCGGACCTTGCTCTCGGCCGTCGCGAAGTGCCCGTGCCAGAACAGGGCCATCTTCTCTTCGAGGGGCCGGTTGGTGTCGAGCATCCGCTCGGCCCACCAGTAGCCGACGCGGCGGGTCTCGAGGAGGGTCGCGCGCAGCCAGTAGAAGAAGCGGTCGGAGATGGGCTGTCCGTGCCGGTTGACGTGGTCGGGCTTGACCCGCACCCCCATGCTCTCGCCGTTCCGCAGCCCGAGGTCGGTGGCGGCGGGGCGGCTCGGCGGGAAGTTGAGCAGGCCCTCGTCCCAGAGCCCCGAGTGCTCGAACGGCGCGAGGTGGCCGTTGGCGGTGTCGTCGTAGTACACGAGCGACCGCACCGCCTGTTCGGGACCCCGGGCGGCGAGCTCGGCGATCTCCTCGGGCACGCCCCCGAACCCGGCCCGGCCCAGCAGGTGCGCGGCGCGGTCGGCGTTCCAGTCGGCGGCGGTGATCGGCGTCAGGTCGTCGACCCACGACGCGGGTCCGGGCGTCCACGCCGGACCCTGGGCCGACGCGGTCCCGCCGGCGAGCGCGAACGCGATCAGGGCGCCGGCCGCCGCCGCCCGGTGGTGTCTTGTCGTCATCAGCGATTCCCCACGACTCTCGATCCGGCCCATTCGCCCGGATCATGCCTTTATACCTCAAGCTCCGGCATCTGGATAGCCCGATCTGCCCGCCGCCCCATCGGCCGTCGCCCCGCGAGCGGGACGCCCGGGCCTGATCGCCGGCTCGTCGGGCGGCAGCGTCGCCACGGACGCCGCGGTCTCCGTCCGGTTCCCGGCCCCCGGATCGCCGTCCGCGCGGACGCGCGGGTCGGCTACAATGCCCGCAGCAGGTGGACGTGATTCGCGCGGGGCGATCATGTTCTTCGTGGGCGGGGACATGCACGAGCACTTCGGGCAGCTCATCGCGTACGCCCGGACCAACCGCAACATCCCGCCCTGAAGCCGGTGAGGACGGCGGAAGACCCGCATCGCCGCGCGGCGGCGGGTGGGGCCGGAACATCCACCCGCCGGTCCGCGCGGCGCGCCCGGACAGCAGGCAACCCGCCGGGGTGACGACCTTCGCCCGGCGACAGGAGGAATCATGAGGCGACTGTTTCCCGTGTTCTTCGTGGCCGCGGCGGGCCTGCTGGCGATGCCCGCGACGGCCGCCGCGCAGTGCGAGCCGGACGGCGACATCGAGTTCGTCTGCGGGCCCATCAGCCCCGAGGACCTCATCCAGCTACCCGACTCGCCGTGGGTCATCGTGGCGAGCATGGTGGACGACGGCTACCTGTCGGCCGCCGACAGCCGCGACAGCAGCACGGTGCGGCTGTTCCCGACCACGACCACGCCGTCGCGGGGGCGGCACGACATGGCCCGCTACGGCGGCTGCCCCGGCATGACCACCGAGCAGTTCCGGGCCCACGGCGTCAGCATCCGGCCGGGCGACGACGACAC